>CBFGSA010000070.1:0-15383 GCA_965651365.1 uncultured Rhodanobacteraceae bacterium
CGCGGGGCTTGTCATTGGGCCGGCGCAGCAGGAGGCTCATGAACAGTCCGGGCCAACCCCCGACAACCGGGAATCACCGGCCAGCATGAAGCCACGCCCCCAGGCCAGCAGAATCAGCCAAAGCACCGCCACGCCGGCGCCGGCCGCGAACAGCCCGGAAATGCCCAGCAGGCCCATCGCCCAGCCACCCAGCACGCCGCCCAGGCCGGTACCCCCGAACTGGCAGGTGGCGTAGGCGCCCAGCGCCGCGCCGCGCATGTGATCAGGCGCCAGGCGCGAGACCAGGCTGGGCAAGGTCGCCTCCAGCAGGTTGAAGGCACTGAAGAACAGCAGTGCGCCCAGCCACACCAGCCAGGATTCACGGCTGCCGCCGGCAAAAGCCAGCAAGGCCAGCGCCAGCACCAGGGCACAGGCCAGGATCAGCTTCACCGATGCCCTCAGACTTTGCACATGGCGCAGCAGGCCGCCCATCACCACGGCCGAAGCCAGCATGACGGGCAGGTACAGCTCCCACTGGCTGTTGAGCGCAATGCCGGCATCGCGCGCGATCAGCATCGGCATGGCCACGAAGCAGGCGGTCAGCAGGCCGTGCATGAAAAACACCGAACCGTTCAGGATCAGCAGTTGCGGGCGCACAATCATGCGCAGCACGCTCGACCAGTGCTCGGCACGCTGCGCGCGGCCAGGCGGTGCCGGCACGATCAGCCACAGAAACACAGCGGCTAGCAGGGCCAGAATCGCGGTCACAAGAAACAGGCCGGTCAGCCCCCATTGACCCGCCAGCGGTGCGCTGACGATCATGGCCAGCACGAAAGCCAGGCCGACACCGACGCCTATGATGGCCATCACCTTGCTGCGATTGTCGTCATGTGAGTGGTCGGCGGCCAGCGCCTGGCTGGCACCGGACACGGCACCCATGCCCTGCAGGGCGCGGCCGATGATGATGCCGATCAGACCGTGAGCCAATGCAGCCAGCAGGCTGCCTGCGGCAAACACCAGCAGCCCCAGAGTTATCGTCGGGCGCCGGCCGATGCGGTCGGACAGCCAGCCCATTGGCACCTGCAGCAGCATCTGGCCGAAACCGTAGATGCCGATGGCCAAACCGACCAGAACCGGCGTCGCATGCGGCAGCTTGCTGGCATAGGCCGCAAATACCGGCAGGATCAGGAACAGGCCGAACATGCGCAAACCGACCACCCCGGACAGGGCCAATGAGGTTTTCAGCTCCGGCCGGGTCAGCTTGGTCATGGTGCCGCTTCCAAAGCCACCATTATAGAAGATCACGGGGACCACGCTGGCCGGGCACCGTATAATCATCGCTGGTTCGATCACTTTCCGCGATGAGCACCCTTTCCGCCGAGACCACGACTCCGTACCAGACGCTCGAATCCGTGCAGCAGCTTGCTGCGGCGGACATGGCACGCGTCGACGCACTGATCCGGGACAGCCTCGACTCGGACGTGGTGCTGATTGCACAGATCGCCGAACACATCATCGGCGGCGGCGGCAAGCGCCTGCGGCCGATGCTGCACGTGCTGGCCGCACGGGCAGCCGGCTATGCCGGCGACCTGCACATCAAGCTCGCTGCGGTGATCGAGTTCATCCACACATCGACCCTGCTGCACGACGACGTGGTCGACGAGTCCGGGCTGCGCCGCGGACGCAAGACCGCCAATGCGCTGTGGGGCAATCCGGCCAGCGTGCTGGTGGGCGACTTTCTGTACTCGCGCGCGTTCCAGCTGATGGTGGACCTGGATTCCATGCCGGTGATGCGGGTGCTGGCCGATACCACCAACACCATCGCCGAGGGCGAAGTGTTGCAACTGCTCAACATCGGCAAGGCCGACATCGGCCAGCAGGCTTATCTGGACGTGATCGAGCGCAAGACCGCGGTGCTGTTCGCCGCCGCCACCGAGTTGGGCGGCCGGCTGGCCGACCTGCCGGATTCACAGGTCGCCGCCTTGCGGCGCTACGGCATGCAGCTCGGCTATGCCTTCCAGATTGCCGACGACCTGCTCGACTACACCGCCGATGCGGCAACCCTGGGCAAGAACATCGGCGACGATCTGGCCGAAGGCAAAACCACCCTGCCCATGATCCTGGCCATGGCCGACGCTGACCCCGAAACGGCGGGCATGCTGCGCCAGGCCATCGAAAACGCCGACATCGGTGCCCTGCCCGACATTACCACCGCCATTCGCGCCGGCAAGGCATTGCATCGCACTGAAGAAATTGCCAATCGGCACGCCGAAGACGCGATCACCGCCCTGGCCGAGCTATCGCCATCGCCGCAACGCAATGCCCTCGCCGCGCTGGCCCGCTACGCTCTGACCCGCGACCGATAGACCTCCTGCGAAATGCTGCCTTGATTCCGGAGTGAAACCCCGCTTGGGGTGATACGCGCGTACACGCCTGTACGTATATGCGGGTGAGTCCATGTTTTGTGCCCTCTGCCGAGGCAAGCCACCATGTCCCGCCGTCATCCGTCGATCCCTGCCCGTCCTGCCGTTCGCATGCTGCTTGTCCTTGTGGCCGGATTGACCAGCCACGCCCCCGCATTCGCAGCCAGTGTGTGTCGTGTCGCGCCAAACGGCACGGCCGGCGGCAGCGGCACCTGGACCGCCCCGATGGACCTGCAGAGCGCACTCGGCAACGCAGCCTGTGACGAGGTATGGGTCAAGACCGGTACCTACAAGCCCACCACCGGCACGGACCGCAATATCAGCTTCACGCTCGACCGCGCAGTGGCTGTGTATGGCGGTTTTGCCGGCAACGAGACCTTGCGCAGCCAACGCAACCCGAACACCCGGATAACCGTCCTGTCCGGTGATATCGGCACGCCCGATGTCGCCAGCGACAACAGCTACCACGTGGTGCAGATCCTTGGCGACAACGTCACGAAGATCGACGCGACCACGGTTCTCGACGGATTCACCATTACCGCCGGTCGCGCCGACGGTGCCACCGTTTTCACCTTCAACGGTGGCGGACTGCTGTGTCTGAGCCAGAGCCCGGGTGGACTGTGCAGTCCGACGCTGCGGCAGCTTCACATTGCCGACAATCACGCCAGTGTGGGCGGTGGCGGCATCGAGATCTACTGCGAAGTCGGCGCCGATGCCAGCCCGGCAATGAGCGAGCTCCAGGTCAGCAGCAACACGGCCGGCTCCAGCGGTGGCGGGCTGGAACTTGGCAGCGAATGCAAGTCGATCCTCACGCTCGAACGCAGCCTCTTCCAGGGCAACAGCGCCGGTTACGGCGGCGCCATGACCGTCGAGTATGGCAACGGGGTCACCCTGCGCGACGTGGACTTCGCCAACAACGACGCCAGCCAGAACGGCGGCGCGATGTACAACGACAGCCTCGGCAGCATCGTGTTCGAGCGCACGAGCTTCGACGGCAACACCGCCGGCGCGCTGGGTGGTGCGATGTACAACCGCTCCGGCGCCGGCACCAGCGCCATCAACATCACCGACACCCTCTTCAACAACAACAGCGCGCTGGCCACCGGCGGCAATGGCCAGGGTGGCGCGATGCACAACGAAACCTTCGGCGGCAACATCAGCCTGCTGATGAATCGTGTCACGCTGAGCAACAACCAGGCCGACTTCGCCGGCGCCATCCACAATACCGATTCCTACGTTGGCGGCACGCTGACTGCCAATCTGGGCAATGTCACTTTCCGCAACAACACGGCCACCACGAGCAGCCGCGACATGACCACTTCGGCAAGTTACACCGCATCCGATGTTGCCCTGCGCAATGTAACCATGGACAGCAGCAGCACGGGCTACTACGCGCTGGTCAACACAAGCAGCGGCAGCGGCAGCGTACACCTGACACTGAGCAACGTGATCTTGTGGGACGCCACGCCCAGCCTGCCGATTGTCAACTCGGGGGCCGCGACCAGCACCGTGATCGACCATAGCATCGTGGTGCGTTCGAACGGCAGTGGCAGTTCCTGGAGAACGAGTCTGGGCACCGACGGCGGCGGCAACATCGATGCCGACCCGCTTCTCGGTGCCTTGGGCGACAACGGTGGATGGACGCCCACCATGCTGCCGGCGATGAGCAGTCCCGCGATCGACGCCGCCAGTGCCGCCACCTGCGCAGCCGCGCCCGTATCCAGCCGTGACCAGCGCGGCGGCAGCCGACCCCACGGTCCGGGCTGCGACATCGGCGCAGTGGAAGTTGGCGCCGACGTGGACATGATCTTCGCCAACGGCTTCGACTGACGACAGCGCGGCAGATGCCGCAACACGTCGCGGCAAGCCCTACTTCTTGCAAGGCGGCATTCGCTGCGCTGCTCCCGCCCTGGCTTCCCTCGGTTTCCGATTCCCGCTTCCCGGCTGCACCAGCATTTCCGCCAGGCCGCTGTCGCGGCGGGTGCTGCGCTGGATGGCCTGGCGCAGCACGGCTTCGCTGCCGATCAGCGTGACCTGTCGGCGGGCGCGGGTGATGGCCGTATAAAGCAGTTCGCGACCGAGCACGCGGGCGTCGGTGGCGGGCAGCACGATGTGCACACGGTCGTATTCCGAGCCCTGGGCCTTGTGGATGGTCAGGGCCCAGGCGCTGGCATGTGCGGGCAGACTGGACAGGGGCAGGCGGCGAATGCCGTCTGCGTGCGGGAAGCTGGCCGCCAGCCGGCCGGCCTCATCGGGCCAGACGATGCCGATGTCGCCGTTGAAAAGATTGTTGGCGTAATCGTTTTGGCGGACCAGCAACAGTCGCCCCCGGTACCAGGCTTGGGCCGATCCAACGCCGGCGCGCAGACCCAGATGGCGATCCATGGCAGCATTGATGCCCTCGCTGCCGTGGCTGCCTTCGCGCAGCGCGGTCAGCACGCCCTGCTGCGACACGCGCGCCAGCGCCGCGGCGGCATCCTGCTCTCCCGCCAGCGAGGCGAAGAAGTCGCCGAAGGCAGCCACCATGGCGCGGGCCGGATCGGTCTGCTCGTGCCATTCGACCCCCGCAAACTGCTCGCTGCGCAAGCCCTCGATCACGGCCTCGCTGTCACCGGCCAGCACCGTGCGCGCCAGTTGGCCCAGACCGCTTTGCGCATCGAAGCGCCAGCTCCGGTGCAATTCGACCACCTGGTCGGCGAACGCCGGCGCATGCGGGTCGGTATCGACTGTGGCGCCGGTGGTCTCGGCGATCAGCGCCGCGCGTGCCGGCGACACCGCACCATTGCCGGCGGCCTGGCAGATGGCGGCCAGCACGTTGCCGGCCTCGACCGAGGCCAGCTGGTTGCGATCACCCAACAGCACCAGGCGGGTGTCGTCGCCTAGCGCATCCAGCATGCGTGCCATCAGCGGCAGATCGATCATCGAAGCCTCGTCGACGATCAGCACGTCGACATCGAGCGGATTGTCCGCGTGATGGCGGAAGCGGCTGCTGGCGGGAATCGTGCCCAGCAGCCGGTGCAGGGTCGCGGCACTGTCCGGAATGGCTGCGCGAACCTCGTCGCTGCAATCGAGTGTCGTCAGGCGTTCACGCAGGGAATCGGCCATGCGCGCGGCCGCCTTGCCGGTGGGTGCGGCCAGCGCAATCCGCGGCGGTGCCTGCCCGGCATCGAGTGCCAGCTCGACCATCGCCGCCATCAGCCACAACACGGTGGTGGTCTTGCCGGTACCCGGCCCGCCGGTGATCACGGTCAGGCGCGATTGCAGCCCGGCCAGCACGGCAATCGCCTGCCAGTCGGGCGTGTCCGCATCCAGCGGGAAGTGACGCTTCAGTACCGCGCGCAGCGCCTGCGGTGATGGCGCCTCCGGCACGGACTCAAGGCGCGCCTTGAGCGCGGCGGCGACGCGCTGCTCAAACAGGAAGTAGCGACGCAGGTACAGCCGGTCGGCGGCATCCAGCACCAGCGGCCGCCGCTGCGGATCGTCGGCATCGGTGACCTGATCGCTGGCGCGCAGTACCGGACGCAGTGCGTCCGGCGCGGGCACGGCATCGGCCGGCTCGCCCAGCAGCTCGGGCAGGCGCGCCAGGGACAGGCAACTGTGGCCTTCGGACAGCGCCAGCGAGCTGGCCGCGGCCAGCTCGGCAATCACCGCATCCGCCGTGGGGTCCAACTCCAGCAGCAGCCGGCCCAGCTCGACATCCAGCGGGCGCAGCAGGCCGCGCGCCTGCCAGCGCAGCAGGCGGGCGAGCCGCGGATCGGACCCTGCGTTCAGGGCGCTCACGCCGCCACCCCGCAGCCCGGTGCCGCCAGCAGCGCATCCAGCGCCTCGATCAATTCGGCGGGCGGCTTGTCGGCAAATATCCCCGAGCCGGGCCGCGCGCCATGCATGCCGCGCAGGAACAGATAACGCACGCCGCCAAAATCGCGCTGGTAATCGTAGGCATTACCCAGCACCTGGCCCAGCCAGCGGTGCGCGGCCACGGTGTAGATCAGGTACTGCAGGTCGTAGCCGTGCTGCTCGATCGCGGTCTGCATGCCGTTGGCGTCGTAGTCGGCCCAGCGGTCGCCCAGATGGTTGGTCTTGTAGTCGATCACCCACCAGCGCTCGTCGTGGCGGCAGACCAGATCGATGATGCCGTGCATCAGACCGCGCAGTTGGCCGTGCAGGCTGGCGAAGCCCTGACGCTGGCGCTGGTAGCCGTGCCGGTGCAGCAGAGACAGCAATTCGGCCGGCTCGGTACCTGCCATGCCGAAATGAAAACGCATCTCGGCACGCCGCGCCGCGGGCGAGAGATCGACCAGCCGCGTCGCGTCGATGAACGGCGCATGCAGGCTGTCCAGCAGCAGGCGCCCGGTTGCATCGGCCGCCTGTGCCAGTTCGCTGCCGCTGAAGCCGGCCTGACGCAGATGCCGCAGCACCAGCTCGAGTTGCTTTGCTGGCGGTGTTTCGGCATCGCACCAGGCAGCAAAATCGGCGTGTTCCAGCATTGCGTGCACGGCATTGCCGTAGTCCGCGCCACGTGGCCAGGCCATCACCTCGACCGGGCCGGACTCGGCGATCACTGGCAGCGCGCTGTCGTCACGGTCGGCTGGCAGATCGAGCTCCAGTTCACGCTGACCGCGATTGAGCTGGGAGAAGCTGTGCACCCACCAGTCATGCTGCAGCTTGCGCGTGAAGCGGCGTGCGGCAGCAGGCTGCGCGGCTGCAGGCATCTGACGCTGGCCGGTCGGATCGCGGGGCAAGGCACGCACAACGATGTGCTCCGAGGCGTGCGCCAGCGCGCTGCCGTCGGGCGCTTTGCGCAATACCCACTTCAGCAGTGACTTGGGGTATTCGTCGTCGCCGTTTGCCTTGTCCGGTTCGGTGCCCGCCGATAGCACACTCATCCAGCAGGCGTGGCGGGCGCGGGTCAGGCCGACATACAGCAGGCGCACGTCCTCGGCCAGTTGTTCGCGATGGGCCAGCTTGGCGGCGGCAGCATCCTCGTCACCGCGTGCCTTGCCCCCCGCGGATGTGATCAGCCGCCGCACCGCCGCATCGCCCCGGTGGAAGCGTACCAGCTCGCCCTTTTTCGCAGGCTGCACTTCGCGCATCGCCATGAACGGCAGCAGTACCAGATCGAACTCCAGGCCCTTGCTTCTGTGCAGGGTCATCACCTGCACGCATTCGGCGTCGGATTCGAGCCGCAACAGCTCGTCCTCGCGACCGTCGTCGGCGTCGCGCACGTGTCGCGCCAGCCAGTCGCGCAGCGCGCCGGGGCCGGACAGCTCATGCGCCGCCTGCTGCAGCGCTTCGGCCAGTTGCATCAGGTTGGCCACGCGGCGCTCACCGTCAGCCAGCGCCAGCAGCTGGGCCGCGCGCTGCTCGATCACCCGCTCCAGCATCGCCAGCACGCCGCGGCGCAGCCAGATGCGACGCAGCTCGGCCAGGCGCTCGAGCTGGGCGTGCAGCCGTGTCTCGTCGTCCTGCATGGCAGCAAAATCGGCCAGGGTCTGGCCCAGCAACAGCGTCGCCAGCGCGCCGCGCGCCAGCGCCAGTGATTCGGGCGCCAGCAAGGCATCGAGCAGGCGCAGCACTTCGCCCGCCTCGGGAGTGGCGAACACGCTGCGCTTCTGCACGCTGACGGCGGGGATGTGCAGCTTGCGCAGCTCGGAAAGCACCAGTGCCGCTTCCTTGTTCTTGGTGACCAGCACGGCAACTTGGCCGGGCTCCACCGGCTTGTCGCCAATGCGGGCATGGGTCGGGTCAAGCAGATCGGCGATCTGCACGGCCGCGGCACGCGCCATGGCCGCACGATTCTCGTCGGCGCTCTGCTTTTTACCGGGCATCTGCCACAGCGTCAGCGGCGTGGCCGGCTCCTCGTTGATGCACAGATTTCCTTTCGGTTCGGCACCGGCCTCGACCTTCTCGAACTCGATGCCGGGCTCGACGAAGACATTCGCGCCGCGCTCGCCAAAAACGGCGTCGATGGCCGACAGGAACTCCGGACTGGAGCGGTAGTTGCTCTTCAGCGTCTGCTTGTCCCCCGTCCTGAGCTTGCCGGCCCGCAAATAGGCGTGCACGTCGCCGCCGCGGAAGCCGTAAATGGCCTGCTTGGGATCGCCGATGATCAGCAACGAACCGTAGCCCTCGTACAGACAGCGGAAAATCTGGAACTGGCGCGGGCTGGTGTCCTGAAACTCGTCGACCATGGCATACGGAAACTGCTGGCGCAGGGCCTGCAGCAACGCCTCGTGGCCGGTACCGGTCAGCCCGGCATGCAGACGCTCGATCTGGTCCTCGTAGGACATCCGCGCCAGCGCGCGCTTGCGCCGCTCCAGCAGGTTGCGGGCCTTGTCGACCAGCTCGTGCAGCAGCGCAACGGACATCGCAGCCAGGTGCGCCTGCTCACGTTCGCGCATGGCAAGCCAAGTATCGATGGCCGCAAATTCCGGCCGATCGGGAAAATCGCCATGCTGCGCCTTGGCATCCTTGCCCACGGCCCGGCGCAACTTTTCCAGCCTGAACTTGCCCAATGCCTCGTCCGAAGGCACGCGCTTGGCGGCCAGCTCCGCACAGACCTGTCGCAGCTGCAGCTCGCAGCCGTCGCGATACCAGCCGCTGTGCAGGCGACCATCCTGGAACCACTGCTCAAACGTCGCACAGGCCTCGGCAGCGCCGTGTGCAAAGTGAGCCAGCAATTCCTTTTTGGCGGCCTCCACGTCCGGCACGGGACTATCCAAATCGGCATCGGTTCCGGCCGGCTCCAGCGCGCCGGGAAAATACACCAGGCCCTGCAGGATTTTGGCCAGCGCAGCGGGGGATGCGGCCAGTTGCTGCAGTGCGGCCAGCCGTGCCGGATCGTCTTCGCCTGCCACCTGCAGCCACAGGTCCGCGGCAATATCCTCCAGCAGGTCGAGGTCGGACGTTTCCAGTTCGGCGTCCGGCCCGCCGCCATCAAGCTGGGCCGCAAACTCGTCCAGCACGCGCTGGCAGAAGCCGTGAATGGTCACCACCACGGCTTCGTCCATGCGGTGCACCGCATCCAGAATGCGGCGGCGCAAGGCATCGTGTGATTCGTCACCCGTTTCACGCACGCGGCGCAGCAGCGCCAGCACAATGCGCTGCTCGGCATTGTCCGTGTCGGGTTCGGGCCCATCCGGTGCGCAGGCCGGATCATCGACCAGCGCGGCGCACAACTGCAGCCGTTCGCGCAGCCGTGTGCGCAGCTCCTCGCAGGCGGCCCGGGTGAAGGTCATCACCAGGATCTTGCGCAGAGCCACCTTCTTCTCGATCACCAGGCGCGCGTACAGGCCCGCGATGGTGAAGGTCTTGCCGGTACCGGCGCTGGCCTCGATCAGGCGGATGCCATCGAGTTTCATCGACAGCGACAGATCCTCGGTCATCAAGGTTTCAAGAGTCTCCATTTGAATCCTTTTGCAGCAAAGCCCGCCATACCGGCACATACAGGATTTCTGCCAGCTGGTGACAGGCCCGGCCGGTTTCGTCTTCCGGGTCGGCGAACGGCTCGCGCCCGCGCAGCACCGTGGCAATCCAGGCGTTGCGATTTTCCGGCCAGTCACCGTCCTGCCATTTCTTTGCCGCCCCCTGGAATGCCCACGGCACGTCATGGATCCCGGCCTGTCCCTTGCCCCGCACCAGCTTCTCGGCCAGCACCCAGCCACTGCGGGGCGGCAGCAGCAGCGGGGTGCGCAAGCCTTCGCGCATCAACCCGACCAGCTTGCGCAGCTCGGCTCGCGCCGAATCGCGATCGAGCATCAACGCCGTCAGTGGCAGCTCGGGTTTGACGTTGTCCTTGTTGATGCCGAAGGCGCGGCACTCGCCCTCGGCGTCAATTGCGGCGCGATAAGCCAGCGCATCCAGCCACCAGTCGAACCAGCGCCGCACGCTGCCGGCGCGACCCACCCAGCCGGCAAATCCGTGCTCGATCACGCCAGTGACCGTGCCGTGCAGCACGCCGGCATCGCCAATCTCGAGTTCGAAGGCCTGTGGTGTGCCGCGTGGATCTTCCCCTGCGGCCCAGTCGCGCCAACTGACTGTTTGCGGCAACACTTCGGCACGGGCTTCGGCATGGGCCTGCGCACCCACGGCCAGCGGCGGCAGCATGGCACGGGCACGCAGGTCGCCGAGCGTGCCTTCGGCGGTTTCACCGGCCAGCAGTTTTTGCAGCAATCGCCGTTGCATCAGGGCCTGGTGCAGCGGGTCGAGTACCAGTGGTTCGCGGCCGATTTCCGCCTCAATGTCGGCGATCGCCAGGCCCGGCCGCTGGCGCAGAAAGCTCTTTTGCGGCGCGGCGAAGAACCGCTTCAGTACGGCCAGATCAATCCGCTCGCCGGTTTCGGTATCCGGCCAGTCGGTGTCGATGAAGGTCGGCACCGGCGCACTGCCCATGCCGCTGGCGGCAGCATCACGCCACTCGCCGCGATAGGTGAAAACCTGCCCGTCGCCTTCATTGCCGGTTCCGAACAGGCGCGGCGCGAACGGGTGCATGGGCTGGGTCGTCACCAATGCTTCGCGCGCCTTTTTCGTGTCGGCAAAGTAGCCTGCGCAGACGTGGTCGACGAATTCGCTCAGCAGCACCGACGGCTCGCGCGTCTTGCCGCTGCCGAGGTCGACACCGGGATAGCTGAGATACAGCCGCTCGCGCGCCGCCATGAGGGTCTGCAGAAACAGGTAGCGGTCGTCCTCGCGCACCGAGCGGTCGCCCAGACGCCGCCGGTCATTCTCGGCATCGCTGCGAATCAGGCTGAGCGCATCGGCCTCGTCGCGACGCGGAAAGGACTCGGCATCCAGGCCCAGCACGCACACCACTCGAAACGGCACGTCGCGCATCGGCACCATTGAACACACGCTGACGCCGCCATCGAGAAAGCGCTGGCCCGGGCGGCTTTCCTCAAGTCGTGCGCCGAGCAGCTCGCGCACACAGGTCCAGTCGATGGCCTCGTCAAAACCCGCCGCCGCACTGTCCTCGGCCAGACCGGCCAGTGCCTGGCGCACATCGGTCAGCGCACGCGCGGCGTCCTGGTCGTCATCGGCCAGCACCAGCATCCGGCCCAGGTGTGCATTGAACAGCGCCTGCCACTTGAGCGGCGAGCGCGGCAAGCGCATGGCTTGCTGCAGCGCATGCAACTGGCGTTCGAGCCGGATCAGCGCACCAAACGCGTGCGCGCGCTCGCCCTCGATGTCGGCCATCGGCGCGATGCCGTCGAGCAGACTGTCATCCTGCTCGTCACCCAGCAGATAGCCCAGCAGCAGACGCCGCCGACCGAAGGCGAAACTGAAATCGTCGAAGGCAGGCAGGCCCTCGCGTTCGCGCTCGCTGCCGTCCTCGCCCCAGCGAATGCCGGCATCGACGGCCATCGCGCGCAGATCCTCCAGCGACTCGCCTTCCAATTGCATCGCACGCTGCACGGCCGGCACTTCCAGCATCTGCAGCAGCCGGTCCAGACTCAGACGCTCGGCGGGCAGGTTCAGCAGGTCGGCAAACAGCGCGGTCAGCGGATGGGCGTTGGCCGCGGCGCGGTCGGCCACGGTCCACGGCAGATGGCGCGGATCATGCGGCTCGATCGCGCCGAACACCGCCTCGACCGCGGCCGCGTAACGATCCACCTGCGGCACCATCACCACGATGTCGCGCGGCTCCAGCGTGTCATCGGCGGCCAGCATGTCGAGCAAGTGGTCGTGCAGCACCTGCACTTCGCGCAGCGGCGAGTGGCAGATCTGGATCTGGATCGAGCGGTCGGCCGGATCCGGGTCACGTCGCTTGCCCGGGTCCGGCTGTGCCAGCGTGATGATGTCGGCCTGCACGCGATGCAAGAGCGTGTCGCGTGCGGGTTCACCGACCGCGCCATCGGCATCCCGGGTCTGCACCTCGTCATCGGTGAACACCCGCGCCACAAACTCGCGGCCCACACCACCGAGTGACACCAGCAGCCGGTTCGGCGGTCCGTGATCCAGAAAGCCGTCGGCAAACTCTTCGAGTGTTTCGATCAGCCGCCGCCGGTGTGGCAGATCGCCCCAGTATTCGCCACACGGCGTCGGCATCAGAAAATGCAACTCGGCATGCCGCGCCACCACGCGCAGCAGATCCAGCACCAACGGCGAGATATTGATGCAGCCATAGGCAAACACCTGCGCCGGCAGCTCGGGCGGCGGCGCGGCGCCATCGGCACCAAAGCGGCGGATGAAGTCGGCCATCAGACGGCTGCGTGGCGCTTCGTCGACCGAACCGGTCAGCGCCCGCCACAGGCGCGCCTGGCTGTCTGCGGCGTCATCGCCGCGCCGCCAGGCGTCCAGAACCTTCGGCCGATAGGCCTGGTAGCGCTCGAACAAATGCGCCAGTTGCCGCGCCAGTTGCAGGCGGCGCAAGCTGGGCTGCCGGCCCGCCAGCAAGTCGGCGAGCCTTGCGTCCTGCTGCGCCACCTGCGGCAACAGGGCGAACAGTCGCCATACCAGCACCTCGCGGTCAAAAGGGGAACGCATGGCCAGATCCGGCCGCCAGGCACGCAGCAGCCGCCAGGCAAACTGCGCCGGCGCCACGAATTCGATATTCGCGGCAATGCCGTGGCGCTCGGCCAGGGTCCGCGTCAGCCACCGCTCCAGCCCCAGTTGCGGCACCAGCACCGTGCGCGGCAGCAGCGGATCATCGCCCGCACTGTCCGCCAGCAGCCGCGCCAGGGTTTGTGCCAGCGCCTCGGCACGCGTGTCGTAATACAACTGGAACATGAAGCCGCCCGATTCCCCTGCCTGCCACCAGAACCCCCAGTGTACACAGCATCGTCTCAAGGCTTGAGATTGGTCGGGATCGCAGGCCGGACCCGGCACATGGACATGTCGAGCACAGTTTGCTTAACTAGCCCCAGACCAATCATCAAGGAATCCACGCCATGCGCCACCCCCTGCTCGCCTGCATCGCCAGTGCCGCCATCGCCACCGTCGTCAGCCTGTCCGCCATTGCGGCAGTCAAGCCGGAGACGGCCATCAAGTACCGCCAGGGCATCTACCACGCCATGGGCTGGAACTTCGGCCCCATGAGCGACATGGTGCGCGGCAAGGCGCCGTTCGACCAGGCCGACTTCGCCAAGCGTGCCAAGCGCATCGAGTTCTACAGCCAGCAACTGCTGGAAGGCTTCCCGCCCGGCTCCGACAAGGGCGCACAAACCGACGCCAAGCCGGAAATCTGGCAGAACTTCGACGACTTCAAGTCCAAGCTCAGCGACTTCCAGGACGCCGCGGCGAATCTCGCCAGCACCGCGGCCCGGGGCGACGAAGCGGCCAGCAAGAAAGCGTTCATGGCCACCGCCAAGACCTGCAAGGCCTGCCACAAGAAATACCGCAAGGACGACTGAGTCTGCCGGGAATCGGGAATCGGGAATGGTTGGCCCGACGAGCGCGGCACGCTGACCTGGCGAGCCTGGTCACTTGCGCCAAGGTTTGGCCTTCGGCTTGCGCACCATGCGATCGCCTTGTGCTTTGGCGGGCAGCCAGGCATGAGCATCCCCGGCCGCGTAGCCTTTGCCGGATTCAAGCGCCTCGGCCCTTGATTCGACCGCATCAGCAACAATCCGGGCACGTTTTTCTGTGCCTGCAGATTTCATGATCCGTTTTTGTCTCATGGAAGAGACCTCGACAGCGATCCAGGCCGGCAATAAACCGTCACCCGTCATCGTGCAGAGTTGCGTCAAACAGGCGCGTTTCCATCTTGCAGCCTTGTTCGACCCCTTCTTCGGCAAGCCAGACCGATTTGGCCTTGCTCTTGGCATGGGCAGCAAGTTCTTGCTCGAACACACGCAGCTGCCAGCTCTCGAGACGACGCTTGCTGGTCACGCCACGAAGCCCAGCAAGGCTGCTACCACGACGATGCTGACCACGGCGATCACCGTGGCAAGAATCCCGACAAAGAGGCCCTTGATCAGCGAGGTGTCCAGAACATACGCATAGATGGCTGCGCCGGCAACGACGGCGACGACAAGCGCTGCTATGGGCGAAGACACCAACATCTTCACCAGCGCAGACAGGATCAGCTGCAGGATCACTGCCAGGAAGGAGGAACCAAACGTTGCCCGTCCCGCACCCAGCAGGCGTGCGGCAAACATGACGGGCAGCACGGCCAAGGCAATCGACACAACCAGCAAGAGAATGATCTGTATAGACATTTATTTCCCCTGATCCGTAACCAGGCCACGCCACCACAAATACCGCCCCCAGCAAGCATGCCCACTGCAGCTTTTATTTGGCAAGCGAATACACAACCTTGGTGCCATCGATGGCAACAAGCCCCTTCTGGCGCAACAGTTGCAGAATTTCGCTAATTTCGGCTTTGGAAAGCTTGTTTTGAAACAACGCGTTGATGGTGGTCGAAAGAGTCTTTACCTTGCGTGGTCGTGCTGCACCACGAGAACGGAGGTTCTCTACCACAGCGTCAACCCTCGTAACCGGACTCTCCGCAGCAGCAGCCGCTGAAGTGGGGATGTCGAAAATGGTACGTGAGCGGCGAATACCTATTTTGCTGGATCTGAGGTACCTGATCAGCGGATCAAACCCGGTGTCCTTCGAAAAAATGTGAAAGCATGCCTCAGGCTCGGTCGCTGCAAGTCGACCAATGAAGTATGCGATATGGAAATCCAGTGCATTCGAACCGTTGCCAGCAATTTTGACATACTCGCCGTTCGTGCCCAGCCGCTGCAATTGCGCTGCCAGTTCATACGGAATCTTGTTCTGGCTGGCACCCACGAAGACAATTACCCTGAAATGCTCAGCCCCCAACGTTGGCAACGAAGTTGGCTGGACGTTTTCGTAGTCCACGAGGACATAGTTCGTGTGCATTCTGCCACCTTTTGCGTCTGATACATCGCGGAAGTAAAACGGCTGGCTCGGAAGTTTCTGTCATCGCGCGATGCCGGCTCCGTCGCTTCACTCCTTGAACTGGCCTACGTTTGGCAAGGTGTTCGAGCGCTGCGTCACTCCACCGAGGCCCGGAAG
>CBFGSA010000071.1:0-14728 GCA_965651365.1 uncultured Rhodanobacteraceae bacterium
TCCCGAATCCCGATTCTCAGTTCCTGAGCGGCTTGCCGGTTTTCATGGTGTGTTCGATGCGGGCCTGGGTTTTTTCGGTCTGGGCCAGGGCGACGAAGTGTTTGCGTTCCAGCTCCAGCAGCCAGTTTTCGTCGACTTCGCTGCCGCGCTCGATCTGGCCGCCGCACAGGGTGTCGGCGATGGCCGCGGCAATGTCGAAGTCGTGCTGGGAGATGAAATAGCCTTCCAGCATGTTGACCAGTTGGGCCTTGAAGGTGGTCGTGCCGGTGTCACCTGCGACCGTGATGTGGCGCGCGGGCAGGGGCGGGCGGTAGCCGGATTCGGCCAGCGCCCGCGCCTGCTGTTTGGCCACGAACAGCAGCTCGTCGTCGTGGAACACGACCACGTCCGAATCGCGCAGCAGGCCGAAGGATTTGGCTTCCAGCGCCGAGCCGGCCACCTTGGCCATGGCTACGGTTTCAAAGTAGCGCTTGAGGTTGTCGAAGGCATCGCCCACGGGTGAGGCCGAACTGCGCAGGGCGATTTCCTTGAGGCCGCCGCCTGCCGGCAGCAGGCCCACGCCGGCCTCGACCAGGCCGATATAGCTCTCGAATGCAGCCACCGTGCGCGCCGAATGCATCTGGAACTCGCAGCCGCCACCCAGGCACAGACCGCGCACGGCCGCCACCACGGGCACCTGGGAATACTTGATCGCCATGCTGGTGGCCTGGAAGTTGGCGATCATGGCCTCGAAGGCCGCCAGCTCGTTGTCCTTGAGCAAACCCAGTGCACCCTTGAGGTCGGCGCCGGCCGAGAATGGCCCGTCGGGCTGCCAGATCACGATCGAATCCAGGCCGCTCTCGGCCTTGCCGATCGCTTCCTGCACGCCGTCCAGCACGTGATCATTGACCGTGTGCATCTTGGTCTTGAATGACAGGATGCCGGTGTTGTCGCCGAGGGTCCACAGCCGCACGCCGTCGTTCTCCCACACGGTGGTGCCTTCGGTCGGCTTCTCGCCGAGGATGCGCTGGGGAAAAAGCTGACGCTGATAAACCGGATGATCGGAGCGCGGCAGGTCCTTGTCCTGCTCCGGCGAATACGAGCCATCGGCATGATGCACGCCACGGCGACCGTCGCTGACCCAGCCGGGCAGGGGTGCATCGCTCATCGCCTTGCCGGCCTCGATGTCCTCGGCAATCCAGGCGGCCACCTGCTGCCAGCCGGCCGCCTGCCAGCTCTCGAACGGACCCAGCTTCCAGCCGTAGCCCCAGCGGATTGCGAAGTCGACATCGCGCGCGGTCTCGGCGATGTCCTTGAGGTGAAAGGCGCTGTAATGGAACAGATCGCGGAAGCAGGCCCACAGGAACTGTGCCTGCGGCTCATCGCTGGCACGCAGTTTCGCGAACTTCTCGGCCGGGTCCAGGATTGCCAGGATTTCGGCCACGGCGCCGGTCGCCTTCTGCTCGGATGGCCGATAGTCCTGTTTCGCCAGATCCAGCACTTCGATGGTCTTGCCGTTCTTGCGGTAGATGCCGGCACCGGCCTTCTGGCCCAGCGCGCCTTTTTCAATCAGTGCGGCGAGCCACTCGGGCGACTTGAAGTGCTGGTGCCACGGATCGTCGGGCAGGGTGTCGCCCATGGTCTTGATCACGTGGGCCATGGTGTCGAGGCCGACCACATCGGCGGTGCGATAGGTCGCACTCTTGGGCCGACCGATGGCCGGGCCGGTGAGCGCATCGACCACATCGAAGCCGAGCCCGAATTCGGCGGTGTGGTGCATGGTCGAAAGGATCGAGAAGACGCCAATGCGGTTGCCGATGAAGTTGGGCGTGTCGCGGGCGTAGACCACACCCTTGCCCAGCGCCGTGGTCAGAAAGGCTTCCAGACCGGCCAGCACGTCGGCGTCGGTGTCCCTGTTCGGCACCAGCTCGACCAGGTGCATGTAGCGCGGCGGATTGAAGAAGTGCACGCCGCAAAAATGCGAGCGCAGCTTGGCCGGCAGCGCGGCCGCCATTTCATTGATCGACAGACCGGACGTATTGCTGGCAATCACCGCATTATCAGGCAGATGTGGCGCAATCTTCTTGTAAAGATCGAGCTTCCAGTCCATGCGCTCGGCAATCGCTTCGATCACCAGGTCGCATTCGGCCAGCAGATCCAGGTGCTGGTCGTAATCGGCCGGAATCAGGCTTGCCGCCAGGGACTTGTCACCCAATGGCGCCGGCTTGAGCTTGCCCAGATGCTTGATGGCATCGACCGCGACGGCATTCTTCGGCCCGTCCTTGGCGGGCAGGTCGAACAGTACCGTTTCGACGCCTGCGTTGGTCAGGTGGGCAGCGATCTGGGCGCCCATCACACCGGCGCCCAGCACGGCGGCCTTGCGAACATTCAGCTTGGGGGTGGACATGCAAAACTCCGATTGACAATGTTGGGTGGCGCCGCTGCAGTGCGGGGCCGGGTACTTTCGAATTTCAGGATTCACGCATGCCGGCAGCGGCAAAGCGCACCAGGTGATTACGGGTCTGTTCGCGGTGCTCGGCTTCGCTGACGCCTTCACGCCGTTTGCTCAGGCCGAAATCGGCCATGGCGTAGGTCAGCGCGCCGGCCACGATGTCCAGGCGCCAGTACAGATCCTCTTTCGGCAGATCGGGCAGCAGGCGCGCAAACTCCTGCGCGAACCGCTTCAGCACGTGACCGTAGTTCTCGGACAGGAACTGGCGCAGGTTTTCGTCCTGATCGGCGTAGGCGCGGGCCAGCACCCGCACGAATGCCCCGCCGCCGCGCGAGTCCAGGGCCAGCGCAAGTGCGGGTGCTATGAAAGCATCCAGCACCTGCTCCAGGTTCGTGTCCGCCCGGTTTTCCAGTCGTTCCAAGCTGTGCAGTCGCTCTGTGTTGAGCTGGTCGAGGCGCCGACGAAAGACTTCCTCGATCAGCTTGTCCTTGGAGCCGAAGTGGTAGTTCACCGCGGCCAGGTTGACGCCAGCCGCGCTGGTGACGCGGCGCAGGGAGGCGCCGGCAAAACCATGATCGGCAAACAGGTTTTCCGCTGCGCCCAGGATGCGCTGCTTGGTTGACAGGGGAGATCGCGACACGCTGAACCAGTTCGTATAAAACGGACGTTTGAATCATAGGCTGGAAGTCGCCTGCCGTCAAACTGGCCACTTTTGTGGCGGTCATCGTACGAGCAAGTGCAAACTGGCCCGCAGTTGCGTTAGTATTGACCTTTGCAAACCTGCGCAACTGTGTGAAACTGCGTGGGTTTGACGGCATCGTGCGACGATCGGGATGGGTTGTCGCATTTATCATGAATTTTTCACCTGGAGCAGAGTCCCCATGGCGCTGGAGCGCACCCTTTCGATCATCAAGCCTGACGCCGTGGCCAAAAACGTCATCGGCGAAATCTATGCCCGTTTCGAGAAAGCCGGCCTGCGCGTCGCCGCGGCCCGCATGCAGCAACTGAGCCGTGCCGATGCCGAGGGCTTTTACGCCGTGCATCGCGAGCGTCCGTTTTTCAAACCCCTGGTCGATTTCATGATCTCCGGCCCGGTCATGATCCAGGTTCTTGAAGGCGACAACGCGATTGCCAAGAACCGCGAGCTGATGGGCGCCACCAATCCGGCCGAAGCCGCGCCGGGCACGATCCGCGCGGACTTTGCCGAAACGATTGACGCCAACGCCGTGCACGGCTCGGATGCGCCAGAGACGGCGGCTTTCGAAATCGGCTTCTTCTTCGCCGCATCGGAAGTCAATTCGCGTAACTGAGACCCATGAGCACCGACTCCCGCATCAACCTGCTCAATCTTGACCGCAAGGGTTTGCGGGAGTTTTTTGTCGGCATCGGCGAAAAGCCGTATCGCGCCGAGCAGATCATGCGCTGGATCTATCATCGCCTGGAGTCGGACTTCGAGGCGATGACCGATCTGGGCAAGGGTTTGCGCAACAAGCTTGCCGAATGTGCATACGTGGGTGTGCCCGGCATGGTGCATGAGCAGGCCTCGCGCGACGGCACCCGCAAGTGGCTGCTCGGCATGCATGCCGGCAATGCCGTCGAGACGGTTTACATCCCCGAAACCAGCCGCGGCACGCTGTGCGTATCCTCGCAGGTAGGCTGTGCCTTGAACTGCCAGTTCTGTTCGACCGCCACTCAGGGCTTCAACCGCAATTTGAGTGCAGCCGAAATCATTGGTCAGGTTTGGCATGCCGCCAGGCAGCTCGGCAATGTGCCGCACCAGCAGCGCCGGATCACCAACGTGGTGATGATGGGAATGGGTGAGCCGCTGATGAACTTCGACAACGTGGTCACGGCGATGAGCCTGATGCGCGATGACCTGGGCTTTGGCCTGGCCAACAAGCGCGTCACATTGTCGACGGCCGGCATGGTGCCGATGATCGACAAATTGTCCGAGCAGGCCGACGTGTCGCTGGCCGTATCGCTGCACGCCGCCAACGATGAATTGCGCACTGAGCTGGTGCCGCTCAACAAGCGCTTCCCGATCGCCGAATTGATGGCCGCCTGCCGGCGTTACGCCAGCCGGCGCCCGCGTACCACCATCACCTTCGAGTACACCCTGATGAAGGGTGTCAATGACCAGCCCGAGCATGCGCGCGAGCTGATCAAGCTGATGCGCACGCTGCCGGCCAAGGTGAACCTGATTCCGTTCAACCCGTTTCCCGGCACGCGTTACGAATGTTCCGATCCCGAGGTCATCGCGCGGTTCCAGAAGATTCTCAACGATGCCGGGGTCATTGCCATGGTCCGGCGTACGCGCGGCGATGACATCGACGCGGCCTGCGGCCAGCTCAAGGGCAGGGTGGTCGACCGCACCAAGCGGCAGGCCCAGTTCAAGCAGCACCTCAAGGAGGTTCTGGGCAATGCGGCATAGCGCTTTCATCCTCGGCATGTTGTTGTGCGTGTTCTTGTCGGCCTGTTCCTCTACCGGCGGTACGCGCGATTCCTCGCAGCTGCCACAGGAAAGCGCCTCCGAGCAGCGCCGCAACGCCGCCGAAGTACATACCGAGCTGGGGCAGCGCTACATGCAGCGCGGTCAGCTTGAGCAGGCACTGGGAAAGCTCAAGAAGGCCTTGACCTTTGATCCGAACTACGTACCGGCACACACCGTCATCGCCGTGCTGTACGAGAAAATCGGCAATCTGCCCAAGGCCGAGGAGCACTACCGCAAGGCGGTTGACCTGGCGCCGAAAAAGGGCGCCACCAACAACAATCTTGGACAGTTCCTGTGCAAGATCGGCAAGGTCAACGAATCGCTGACCTATTTTTCCAGGGCCGTGGCCGACCCGTTCTACCAGACGCCGGCAGCTGCCTACTTGAACGCCGGCACCTGTCTTTTGAAGATCGGCGAGCCGGCCAAGGCCATCACCCGATTGCGCAGCGCGCTGGCCATCAATCCCGATGACGCCGACGCGCTGTTCCAGATGGCCAGTGCAATGGCGCAGCAGAAAGACTATTTTCATGCGCGCGCGTTCATCCAGCGCTTCGAGGCGCTGGGCCAGCCCCGGCCTGAATCACTGATGCTGGGGTACACGATCGAAAGGGGTCTGGGCGAGCTGGAGACCGCCCGGCAATATGCCAAGAAGCTGCAGGACCAGTTCCCGGAATCGGATCAGGCCCGCAGTCTGCAAGGCCAAAAATCACCATGAGCAAAAAACGCAAGGGGAGTACCCGCCGCCGCAAGCAGCAGCATGCCCGCACTGCCGAATCAACTACCACGATGCACCCTGCGCAAGACGAGGACGGCATCAGCCCGGATGACTTCCATTTCGAGGCTCAAGACATCACCGTTGACACGAGTGCCGTCGAAGCCGAACCCGCGACAGCGCCGGATCGGCAGCAGCAGGCTGTCGAACTGGGACTCAAATTCCGCCAGGCGCGCGAGCAGAAGGGCTTGGAGCTGGACGAAGCGGCCCGCAGCATGCGCCTGCCATGGCGGGTGCTGGGCAAGCTCGAGTCCGGAGACTGGCGCGGCATCGACTCGCCGATTTACCTGCGCAACTATTTGCGCAGCTACGCCGACCTGCTTGGCCTGGAGCCGCCCGAGTTGGCCCGGGAACTGTCGCGCGAGGCGACGAAGCCGGCACCACTGGTCTCGTCCGGCGGGATTTCCCGCGGCCGCTACCTGGCGCAGCGCTACGCGGTGGCAGGGACCTATCTGGTGATCACGGCACTGATTGTGGTGCCGGTTCTGATCCTGGGTATCAACGGCAGCATTGGACAAAAGGCTGGACCCGTGGCTTCGCTCGATCCGATCCCTGCGGCCACAGCCCCAGGCACTGTTGGCGCTGACAAGAGTGCCGAAAAAAAGATCCCGCCCGCGACGCGAGGTGCCGACGGCGGTCAGCCGTTGATGGCGTCGATGGCGCCGATGAACCTGATCGAGACACCGGCCAATGCGCGCTCTGAGAGCATTGAGCCAGCGCCGGCAAAAAGCGCGGCCAGCCAGCCCTCTGCCGACACAGCACCGCTCGGCGAGGACTCGCTGACCATTGCCTTGAGCGCTCCGAGCTGGGTGGAGGTGACGTCGGACGGCGGCAAGCGGGTCGAATATGCCCTGCTGGAAAGCGGCGAACATTATTATTCCGCCTCGGCGCCATTGGTCATACGCCTCGGAAATGCCGGTGCGGCCAAGGTGCGAATGGACGGGCACGACCTGAATCTGGCAGCCTATCAGCGTTCCAATGTGGCCTATTTCAAGGTGAACGCCGGAGGCCATTTGACGGCCCCGGACAAGGATTAGGCGCAAGCTCCACGACCCAATCCTCACCAGGCGCGTTCGTTGGGCGGACCGATATTGAATCATCGGGGCTTAATCCCGCGCCCGGCATCGGTTATGCTTGCGCGACCGTATGACAGGTGCAGGCCGCGATGAGCGGCAGCGCGCCACTCCAGTAGCGGATCAACCGGTCAAGACGCCAGATCCGAACCCGATTCAACCGCATGCGCTCATGGCGCCTGCCAGGAAACCCCGATGGCATTTGAAGACTACGACGATTACGAAAAAAGTGAACAGGTGGTGCAGTGGCTCAAGGAAAACGCCACCGCGATTGTGTCCGGCATTGTGCTCGGACTGCTGCTGATTTTCGGAATCAACCAGTGGCGCAACCATCAGGCTACGCACCACGCTGAAGCCGCCGCGCAATACCAGGTGCTCACGCAGGCCGTTCAGGCGAAAAATCAGAAGGCCATCGATGCCGCCGCGGCCAGCCTCAAGGACAAGTACAAGGACACACCGTTTGCGGTGTTTGCGGCCTTCCAGCAGGCTGACCTGGCCGTTGCCGACGGCAAGCCGGCCGAAGCGGAAATGCCATTGAAATGGGCGCGCGAGCACGCCGGCAACGCTGCCTTGAAGGGTTTGGCCCAACTACGTCTGGCCCGGGTTGAGCTGGCGGTCGGCAAGGCCGAAGATGCGATCAAGACGCTGGATGCTCTGCCCAAAGACAGTTATGTCGGCCAGGCCGATGAATTGCGTGGCGATGCACTTGTCGTACTCAAGCGTCAGGACAAGGCACGCCAGGCTTACGAAAAGGCACTGGCGACCTATGACGACGGCGCACCGCCGCGGCGTCTGGTGCAGCTCAAACTGGACAATCTGGCACAAGCCGGGAAGCAGGGCTCATGAAAATTCGGCACGCCTTTGAAATTCTGACGCTGGCGCTGTTCTTGGCGGCATGCGGCAAGAACACGGAAAACATCAAACCACCGCATGAGCTGAGCGAGTTTGCACCATCGGTCAAGGTGCAACGACTGTGGACCGCCTCGGTGGGTCGTGGTGCCGACGACAGCGGCGTGCGCCTGCGCCCGGCATACGAAGACGACACGCTGTACGCTGTCAGCGCCGACGGCTACATGAAGGCCATTGATGCCCGGACCGGGCGCACAGTGTGGCAGAAGTCACGGCCCTGGCGCGTCAAGGGCGACATTGCATTTTCCGGTGGTCCAGCCGTCTCCGAGGGTGTGCTGGCGGTCGGTACGCTGGACGGAAACGTCTTCACCTATGAGGCCAAGACCGGCAAGCCCTTGTGGCAGGCCAGTGTCGACTCGTCAATTTTGAGTGTGCCGGTGTTTGCCGACGACCTGATTCTGATCCGCACTGACAACGGCAAGATCACGGCCCTGAAGCGCGCCGACGGCAGCCGTGCCTGGGTGTATGACCAGGCTGCCATTCCATCCTTGAGTTTGCGCGGCGCCAGCAACCTGGTGGTATCGCACGGCGTGGTGTTTTTCGGCAGCGACAACGGCAAGCTGGTGGCCATCCGTCTGGACGACGGCAAGCCCCTGTGGGATCAGCCTCTGTCGCAGCAGCAGGGGCGTACGGAAATCGAACGCCTGGATGACGCCGACGGCCAGATCGTGCTGGACGGGAACACTCTGTACGCTACGGCCTTTCACGGTCACGTGCTTGCGGTGGATGCGCGCGATGGCCGTCCGCAATGGGATCACCCGTTTTCGAGCTACGCCGGGCTTGCTTTGGGCGGATCCACTCTGGTCGGCATTGATGACAAGTCCAACGTGTGGGCATTCAGCACCGACGGTGGTGGCAACTTGTGGAAGCAGGACGGTCTGGAGTGGCGCTGGTTGAGTACGCCGGCAATCCAGGGCGAGCACGCCGTAGTCGGTGACCGCGAAGGCTACGTGCACTGGCTGAAGCTGTCCGACGGCAGTTTCGCCGCGCGTACCCGCATGACCCATGAGCCGATTCGTTCCAAGCCACTGGTACTGGATGGTGGCCGGGTCGTGGTCGAGAACGCGGTCGGCGACATTTCCTGCTGGCAGGTCGGCAAGCCCTGACCCCAAGCAATGCCGTGGAAGCCGCCAATCCGCTATTGCCCGTAGTCGCCCTTGTCGGCAGGCCCAATGTCGGCAAATCCACCCTGTTCAATGCACTGACCCGGCGCCGCGATGCGCTGGTGGCCGACTTGCCTGGGGTGACCCGTGACCGTCACTACGGCGTGTGCCAGATGGCCGATACGCCGTTTGTGCTGGTCGACACCGGGGGTTTGGGCGGTGCGGATGAGCGCCTGGACGATCTCACCGAACACCAGGCGCGCCTGGCCATTGCCGAGGCCGACGTGCTGGTGCTGATGGTTGATGCGCGCGACGGTCTGCAGGTCAACGACCGTGCGATTCTTGACGAACTGCGTCGCAGCGGCAAGCCGCTGCTGCTGGTGGTCAACAAGATCGACGGTGTCGATGCGCCCACCGTGCTGGGCGAGTTTTCCGAGCTGGGCCTGGCCGACATGATTGCCGCCTCTGCGGCGCATCGACGCGGTCTGGACGTGCTGCTGGCTGCCATCGAATCGCACCTGCCGTCGCCAACGGGGGATGCATTGCAAGCCTTGCCCGAAGGCATGCGCGTGGCCATCGTTGGCCGACCCAATGCCGGCAAGTCGACCCTGGTCAATCGGCTGCTGGGAGAAGACCGCCTGGTGGTGTCGGATGTCGCCGGCACCACGCGCGACTCGATCCATGTGCAGCTCGAACGTGACGGGCAGCGCTACACCCTGATCGACACTGCCGGCATCCGGCGCAAGACGCGCGGTGCCGAGGCGGTCGAGAAGTTCAGCATCATCAAGGCATTGGCGTCCATCCGCGCCGCCGAAGTCGTGGTGGTGCTGGTCGATGCGCGCGAAAACCTGGCCGAACAGGATCTGAGCCTGATCGGGCAGGTGCTGGACGCCGGGCGTGGCCTGGTCATTGCGCTCAACAAATGGGACGGTATGGACGACTACGCGCGCGAACAATGCCGCAAGGCGCTGGACCGGCGTCTCGAATTCGTGCCCTGGGCCAAGCGCGTAACCCTTTCCGCCCTGCATGGCACCGGCCTGGCCGAGCTGATGCGTGCTGTCGGGCATGCCCACGCCGCGGCGAGCCGCGAGTTCGGCACCGCGGAACTGACCCGTGCACTGGAAGCCGCCTACCGCGCCAACCCGCCGCCCATGAGCCAGGGCCGCGCGCCGAAGCTGCGTTTCGCCCATCCCGGCGGCAATCACCCACCGACCATCATCATCCACGGTACGCGCACCCGGCAGATCACGCCGGACTACCGCCGCTACCTGGAAAACTTCATGCGCAAGCGCTTCAAGCTGGTGGGTACGCCCGTGCGGATCGAGTTCAAGGAAGGCGACAACCCCTTTGCCGGCCGCAAGAACAAGCTGACCGAACGCCAGCTCAAAAAGCGCCGCCGCATGATACGGCATTCGCGGGGCAAGTAGTCACGGCCTTTGCGCATCGCCGACTTCGGGCTCGGCGCACAGCAGATAGACGGCATCCGAATCCGCCCCGATACCTGGCGCTTGCGGTGGGCAGGCGAAGCCCTGAAAGCGTGCGCCGAGTCTTTCGGCAACCCGGCGGCTGGCGAAATTGTCGCGCGCCGCGACAATTTCCAGATGCCGCAGAGCCAGCGCGCCGAATGCAATCCGGCATGCCAGCCGGGCGGCGCGCACGGCAAGTCCCCGGCCCTGGAGATCGCTGCGTATCCAGTAGCCCAGGTTGCCCATGGCCGGATCCCGCGCCAGTCGGCGCAGGCGGATGCAACCGGCAAACTGGCCACTCGCCTCCACGGCAAGATCAAATGGTCCTTCACCGGATTCCCAGTGGCGCCGCGCTTCGCTGATGAATTGGCGGGCATCGTCGAGACTGTAGCGTGCGTGACACCAGGGCAGCCAGCGTCCGACGCTGTCGGCCGAGTGCACCACCGCGGCAGCCAGTGTTGCGGCATCCACATCGACGCAGGGGCGCAGGCACAGCTCGTGATCGAAGATGGGGGCAGGGACATTCATGTGGGTACAGCCGGATCGCGGTGATTTGTGTGCAGACAGGCCAGCAAGGATAATGGCATCCCCTTGAACCTGGCGGCATGATGAGCGCACGCATTCTGGATGGCAAACGCATTGCGGCCGAGCTGATCGAGTGTACCGCTGGCCGCATTGCCGCACGCAAGGCGCAGGGTCTGGCAACGCCCGGGCTCGCGGTGGTGCTGATCGGCGACGACCCCGCTTCACGGATATACGTACGCAACAAGCGCCGCGCCTGTCAGCAGGCCGGAGTGCGCGCGTTTGATCATGACTTGCCGGACAGCATCAGCGAGCAGGAACTGTTCACGCTGATCGACGAGCTCAACGCCGACCCGCAAGTGCACGGCATTTTGGTGCAGTCGCCCCTGCCTGCGCATATCGACGAGGATGCGCTGGTCGACCGCATCGATCCGCGCAAGGATGTGGACGGTTTCCAGGCCGTCAATGTCGGTCGCCTGGCCCTGCGTCGGTTTGGGCTGCGCCCGTGCACGCCCAAGGGCGTGATGACCCTGCTGGCGCACACGGACAGGCCGGTGCGCGGCGAACATGCGGTGATCGTGGGCGTGTCCAATCACGTCGGACGACCGCTGGCGCTGGAGCTGCTGATTGCCGGTGCTACCACCACCTGCTGCCATCGTTTCACGCGGGATCTGGCCGGTTTCGTGGCCCAGGCCGACATCCTGGTGGCGGCAGCCGGCAAACCGGGTTTGATCCGGGGCGAGTGGATCAAGCCCGGTGCCGTGGTGATCGATGTGGGCATCAACCGTCTGCCCAACGGCAAGCTTACCGGAGACGTGGAGTTCGAGGCTGCTGCAGAGCGCGCCTCATGGATCACCCCTGTACCCGGAGGCGTCGGCCCGATGACCGTGGCCACCCTGATCGAGAACACGCTCGAAGCTGCCGAAGCCGCCGACGGCTGACACGTAGTTGCCGCATGCAGTCGGTCGGGTGGGCAAAGCGCAGCGTGCCCACGCGAATTTCAACCCACACCGCACGGTGGGCAGGTGAAGCCTGCCTGCCCTACCGGGCCAGTTCGGCTTCCCGCATGCGCTGCCGATTTACGCGGCCAAGAATGGCGCGCCAATCGGTCGGCCTGGGACCGACCCAGCGGGTGTCGTCGCCATCGAGCAAAATGCTGCCCGAGTTGCCGCCGAAATACACATCCACGTAATCGCGCCGATCGCCACTGGCGTGCAGCACATACTGCGGCGCTTGCGGCTGCGGTTTGGTGAAAATGCCGTGCTCCGGATCAAGGCAGGTCTGGATTCCAGCCAGCCATGCAAAGGAATTCGGTACATCGGTCTGGGCAAACGTGCCGTCAATTACCGGCGGCATGTCCACGTCCCCGATCACCACCATGGGTACACGCACGAAGGCGCGCTCTCCCCAGCGTTGGTATTCGTAGGCGTGCAGCGGCGTCATGCTGCGATGGTCGCCCGTGATCATCAGCACGCCATGCTTGAAGAAACCGCGTTGTTTCAGCGTGCGATGGAAGCGCGCCAGTTGCGCGTCGACATAGCGGAAGGTGCCGGGCTGATCGATCTTGCCCGTTTCCGGATTCACGAATGGCGGATGGCTGCTGACGGTGAGCAGGGTGGCCAGGAACGGTCGCGAATCCTGACGATGATCGATCCAGTCGAGCACCCGGTCGAACAGCGCGCGATCCTCCGGTGCATCGAACTGCCAGCGTTTCATACCCTTGTAAAACGGGCTTTCCGAGCCTTCGATGTGATCAAATCCCAGCTCTTTCAGCCACTTTGTCGAGTTCAGAAAACCCAGTGTGCCACTGGTGAAGTAGGCACTTGTGTAGCCCGCACGGCGGGCCAGATCGGGCAGGCTGCCATCGCGGAAGGCATAGGCGCGCAGCGGCAGGGTGCGCGCCAGCCCGGGAGGCGGCAAGGGGGCACGGCCCGTGTACAGGGCGATGCGCCCGCCATTGGTGTTGAAGCCGTTGGCCACGAAGTGCGTGAAGTAGTGATTGGCCTTGGCCAGGGCATCGAGTTGCGGGGTGGCGTCCATGTGCCCACCGAGCAGTGGGCTGTGATAGGCGGACAGGGACTCGACTGCGACGAGAATCACATCAGGCCGGTCACCGTGCGCCTTGCGCCCGCACCTTTCGGCTGCCGCTGGCAGTTCGTGCAGCAACTGACGCCGAAAGCTCTCCGAATAGGCAGTGTCAGCCGTATTGACGAGGTTGACTTCCGCCAGATTCATCACGACTTCCGGATGTACATAGTGCGTCTTGGCGAGCGGCAGCACACCCAGCACCAGCGCGACGGCGGCGATGGACAGCATGAGCCGGCCGGTCGCCGGTGCGCGCCGCCGCGGCCAAAGCGCCGCCAGCATGCCAATCACGGCCAGCAGCGTGGCCAGCAGCCACCACAACAGGTCGGGCCGTTTCAGGATGGTGCGCAGATAGTCACCAATTGCGCCGCCTTCGCCGCCGAAGGTCAGCAGATCCGCGAGGTACAGGCGCTGGGTCAGGGACACCAGCAAGGCCAGATCCACGGCGTACACCAGCAGCAGTACCGCCGCTGCCAGGCGCAACACAATTCGGGGTACAGTCCAGCCCAGCAACAGGTCGAGACCCAAAAGACCGCCAAGCAAGGCCAGCAGGAACAGGTCGTGATGCACCACCGGCAGCAGCACGCAGCCGTGGCAGCCGGTATACGAGCCCACAACTGCGTTGACCGCAAGCGCGCGCAAACTGATCAGGACAGTCAGCGCGAGCAGGCTCAACCAGCCCGGCGTAAGCAAAATGCTGGCAAATCGCGCGTGAGGAGCCGGATTGTGGCGAAACCTTGGCATGAAGAAAGACCATCAGGTTAAACCGCGCATCTTGGTCCATCCGCTATAATGGGTCAATTTACTCGATGGAACGGCCCGTCATGCGCATCCTTGCCCAGGCACTCACCTACGATGACGTCTATCTTGTGCCGGCGCATTCGACCGTGCTGCCGCGCGAGGTCGACACGTCGACCCGCCTGACCCGTGGCTTGCGCCTGAACATCCCGATTGTGTCGGCGGCCATGGACACGGTCACCGAGGCGCGCCTGGCGATCGCCATGGCGCAGACCGGCGGCATCGGCATTCTGCACAAGAACATGAGCCCGGCGCAGCAGGCGGGGCAGGTCCGTCAGGTCAAGAAGTTCGAGGCCGGCGTGATCCGCAGTCCGATCACGGTCGGGCCGGAAACCTCGATCGGCGAGGTTCTCAAGCTGACCCGCTCACACGATATTTCCGGCGTGCCGGTGGTCGATGGCGAAAAGCTGGTCGGCATCGTCACCAGCCGCGATCTGCGCTTCGAGAGCAAGCTGGGTGATCCGGTCCGCCACATCATGACCCGCGAAGACAAGCTGGTCACCGTGAAAGAGGGTGCGGCGCCCGAGGAAGTGCTGGGCCTGCTGCACAAGCACCGCATCGAAAAGGTGCTGGTAGTCAACGACGATTACCAGTTGCGCGGCCTGATCACGGTCAAGGACATCCAGAAGGCGCGCGACAATCCGAATGCCGCCAAGGACGGTCACGAGCGCCTGCTGGTCGGTGCGGCCGTCGGCGTGGGCGGCGATACCGAGCAGCGTGTCGAGGCCCTGGTCGAGGCCGGCGTGGACGTGATCGTGGTCGACACCGCGCACGGCCACTCGCAGGGCGTGATCGAGCGTGTGGCCTGGGTGCGACGGCACTTTCCCGAACTGCAGATCATCGCCGGCAACATCGTCACCGGCGAAGCGGCACTGGCCCTGCGCGACGCCGGCGCCGATGCGGTCAAGGTGGGTGTCGGTCCGGGCTCGATCTGCACCACGCGTGTGGTGGCCGGGGTCGGCGTGCCGCAGATCACGGCCATCGACATGGTGGCCAGCGCCCTCGATGACGACATTCCCCTGATTGCCGATGGCGGCATCCGCTATTCGGGCGACATTCCCAAGGCGCTGGCGGCGGG
>CBFGSA010000072.1:0-14175 GCA_965651365.1 uncultured Rhodanobacteraceae bacterium
GCAACCTCAACGTCAACGCGCAGGCCCAGGTCAAGGGCAACGTCTACACCACCGACCATGTCACAACCCAGTCGGTTGGGATGCCGTTTGCGAGCGTCAGCAACGGCGGCAGCAAGACCACCGATCTGGACGGCAAGTACGACTACACCGGCGGCAGCGCCAGCGTGGCCCTGGACGGCAAGTATTTCAAGATCGTCGACAACTGCGGCTCGATTTCGCTCAGCAACAGCACTGACGGCAACCTGGACCTGGGCTCCAATACCGGCACCGATTGCACCACACCGGGCTTCGGCGGCGCGGGCAACACCAATGCCTCGCGCAGCGCCTTCTACAATCTGACCCTGATCAACCGCAAGGCGATCACCTTCTTCCCGTCCAATTCCTGGCTGCAGGGCAAGGTCACGGCCGAGGTCAACGAGAACGATACCTGCAATGCGTTCTGGGACGGAAGCAGCCTGAACTTCTTCAAGTCCTCTCCGGGATCGTGCGCCAATACCGGCGAGATTCCGGGCGTGTTCCTGCACGAGTGGGGCCACGGCATGGACACCAATACCGGTGGTGCGGCCAGCGAATACGGCAGCGGCGAGGCCGTGGGCGATACGTTCGCGATGCTGGAAACCAAGGAGTCGTGCATCGGCATGGGCTTCTTCACCGACGGCTCCACCTGTTACAACTGCAACACCGGCTGCACCGGGGTACGTGATGCGGCGGCGTTCAGCCAGAATGGTCCCTCGGGCAACGTGATTGCCAGTCCGGCCACAATTACCGATGACAACGGTGTCGATGCCGATCGGGGTGCCTGTCCGTACTTCACGCCCCAGGGCTACGCCTACCAGGGACCGATGGGTTACGAGGGCCATCTGGAAAGCTATATCGCCAGCTCTGCCAATTGGGATCTGGCCAAGGCGCTGGTGGCCGAATACGGATCCCAGGCCGGTTGGCAGCAGATGGACACGATCTGGTACGGCTCGCTGGTGCCGAGCAAGAGTGCCTATCAGGTGGTTTCCGGCGGCAAATGCAACGTCAACGCCGAAGTCAATGGTTGCGGCGCCAACAACTGGTACACGGTGTATCTGACCGCCGATGATGACGATGGCAATCTCGCCAACGGCACACCCAATGCCTGCCGCATCTTCGATGCCTTCGAGGCGCACGGCATTGCCTGCGGCACGCGCCCGGTCTGCACCCCGACCACACCTGATTTCTACCTGTCCAGTGCCAGCACCCAGGCGAATGTGTGCGCTGGCAACAGCACCGACTTCAGCATCGATGTCGGTTCGACCCAGGGCTTCAGCAATCCGGTGAGCCTGTCCACGGGGAGCCTGGCGGCGGGCATCACGGCGAGCTTTGCGCCCAATCCGGTGGCACCCGGCAACAGTAGTGGCATGCACATTGCGACCACGGGCGCGACAGCCGCAGGCGATTACACCATCACGGCATCCGGCAGCGCCAGTGGCAGTGCCGGCCATTCGCTGGATCTGGCGCTCAAGGTCTTCGCTGGCAGTCCCGCGGCGCCGGCACTGCAGACGCCGGCCGACGGTGCGGCCGACCAGAATCCGCAGCTCAGCCTGAGCTGGAGTGCTGTGCCCGAGGCGGCAAGCTACGGCGTCGAGGTGGCCAGCGATGCTGCATTCGCGAATATCGTCGACAGCGCCACGGGCCTGACAGCGACCACGTACCAGCCTGCCGGGCTGGCACCCAATACCACCTATTACTGGCGCGTCACAGCCGACAATGTCTGCGGTCCGGCCAGCAGCACGACGGCCCGCTTCACCACCGCCAACATGATCTGCTCCAGCCCCGGGCTGACCATTCCCGACGGCGTCGGCAGCGGGGTCAGCGACGTGATTCACCTGGCCAATGGCAATGCCCTCAATGGCATGACGGTGGCGATCAAGGCCAGCCACAGTTGGGTGGGTGATTTGAAGTTCACCCTCAGCCACGCCGGCACCGACGTGGTGCTGATCAACCGGCCCGGCAAGAGCGGCAGCGGTAGCTACGGTTGCGACAATGCCGACATCGACGCGACCCTGGACGATGCCGCAGCCACCAGCGTGCAGGATCAATGCAACAGCACGCCGCCCGCCATTGGCGGCACGCAGCAGCCGTTTGAGCCCCTGTCGGCATTCACCGGCCAGGCCGCCAGTGGCGACTGGACCCTGACCGCGGCCGATGAGGCCGACTTCATCGAAGGTACGCTGGATCAGTGGTGCCTGATTCCGGATGTGCCGCCACCGTCGAGCTACACGGTGGGTGGCACGCTGAGCGGCCTCAGCGGTACGGTGGTGCTGCAGGTCAACGGCGGCGATGACTTGAGTCTGACGGCGGACGGCCCATTCAGCTTCAGCCAGGCTCTGGCCGATCTCAGCAGCTACCATGTCAGCGTGTCGCAGCAACCGGCCGGCCAGATCTGCACCGTCAGCAACGGCAGCGGCCAGGTCAACGGCGGCAATGTGACGAATATCGCCGTCAACTGTGCCGACAACACCGCAGGCACCTACAGTGTGGGCGGTGCATTGAGCGGCTTGGCAGCCGGCAAGACGGTGACCTTGCAGCTCAACGGCGGCAATGATCTGGTGCTGGCCGGCAACGGCGGCTTCACCTTTGCCCAGACCCTGGCCAATGCTGCCAGCTATGCGGTTACCGTATCCAGCCAGCCGGCGGGGCAGGTCTGCACTATCGGCAACGGCGCTGGCGCGATCAATGGCGCCGATGTCGGCGATGTGACGGTGACCTGCGGTGATCCGCCGCCGCCGGAATGGACGATTGGCGGCCAGGTCACGGGCCTGTCCGGCAGCGGCCTGATATTGCAGCTCAATGGCGCCAACGATCTGCCGGTGACGGCCAATGGCCCGTTCGCTTTTGCTGCCGCACTCACTGACGGAACGGCGTGGACGGCCAGCATTCTGAGCCAGCCGTCGGGCCAGAGCTGCCAGCTTGGCAACGCTTCGGGTACCGCCGTGGCCGATGTGGGCGATATCCAGCTGCAGTGTGCCGACGATCCGGTCCCCGATCGCATCTTTGACAACGGTTTCGAGGAAGTCCTGCCGCCGTTCGCGCAGCCCCTGCTCGATCCGGGCTTTGAGGCGACAACCGAGGCATTTGGCAGCAATCCGAATTGGGACGGCAGTGATTCGCACAGCGCCGGGACCACCCCGTTTTGTGATGGCAGCTGCTCGCAAGGGGGCACCATTCCGACCCGGGACGGCGCCTGGGCCGTATGGTTTGGTGCCTGGAATGCCAGCACGCCGTCACAGATGGACTTTTCGCAGTCAGTGACCATCACCAGCGGCGGTCCGCGCTACCTGCGTTACTGGCGTCTGCTCGGCATCGTGCCTGAGGGTGTCACCACCCTCAAGATCCTGGTCGATGGCAACCCGGTCTACAGCACGGATCTGACGCTGCTGGCGGCAGAAACCGAATTCAGTCAGCGCTCGGTGGACATCAGCGCCTGGGCCGACGATGCCGCGCACAGCATCAAGTTTGAATTCGACAACGATGGCAGCGGCAGCACCGACGGCAGCCTGTTCATCGACATGGTGACCATCGGCAACCAGCCGCTGATGCCGGCCATGGCAACGCCGGCTCAAGCCAGGCCGACACCAGCCATGCTGAATGCGGTGCGCGTGGCGCACTGAGGGACCACGGCAGGCGGACAGGGATGTCCGCCGTACCGGTTCGAATCGTGATTGGGCGCAGTTTCAGCCGATGCGCTGATCGCCCACCAGCACGATGTCGGCCGGGCGTCGGGCAAACAGGCCAACGGTGACGATGCCCGCAATCTGGTTGAGTTCGGTTTCCATCGCGACCGGGTCGGTGATCTGCCAGCCGTGCACATCCAGAATCCAGTTGCCGTTGTCGGTGACGCAATCCTCACGCCACACTGGCCGGCCGCCGCGATTGACGATGGCCCGTGCCACGTGGCTGCGGGCCATCGGAATCACCTCGATCGGCAGCGGAAAGCGGCCCAGCACCTCGACCTGCTTGGACGGGTCGATGATGCACACGAAGGTCTTCGAGGCCGCGGCCACGATCTTCTCGCGGGTCAGCGCGGCGCCGCCACCCTTGATCAGGCGCTTGTGCGGGTCGCATTCGTCGGCGCCGTCGATGCACAGGTGCAGCGGGCCGAAGGCATTGAGTTCGAGCTCCTCGATGCCATGCTTTTTCATCAGCGAGCTGCTCTGGCTGGAGCTCGACACGGCACCTTCGATGCATTTGCCGCTGGCGGCCAGCGCCTCGATGAAGCAGGCCACGGTCGAGCCGCTGCCGATGCCGAGCACCATGCCGTCTTCGACGAATTGAAGTGCCGCCTCGGCGGCTGCGCGTTTTTGTGGGTCGTGGGTCATTGTTTGGGAGTGGGGAGTGGGAAGTGGGAAGTGGGAACTAGGAACCAGGAACTAGGGAATGGGGGCCGCGCCGACATTTGCACAACCGTTCAAGCTGGCAGACATTTGCTTTTTGCTTTCCCACTCCCGACTCCCCACTCCCTACTTCCCAACTATTCAAGCGAAAGAATGAAGTTCCATTCGGCTTCGGTGACCGGCATTACCGACAGGCGGTTGCCCTTGCGGGTCAGGGCCATGTCGGCCAGTTCCGGGCATGCCTTCAGCTCGTCGAGACCGATGGTGCGCTTGAGCTTGCGGCGGTACTTCAGATCCACCAGCATCCAGCGCGGGTTGTCGGATTTCGATTTGGGGTCGTAGTGGGGGTCGTCCGGGTCGAACTGGGTCGGGTCGGGGCAGGCTTCGCTGGCCACCTCGGCAATGCCGACGACGCCGATATCCTTGCAGTTGGAATGGTAGAAAAACACCCCGTCGCCCTTGCGCATGTCGTCGCGCATGAAGTTGCGCGCCTGGTAATTGCGCACGCCGTCCCACGGTTCGCGCTTGACGCGCTTGAGGTCGTCGATGGAGAAGGCGTCCGGTTCGGACTTCACCAGCCAGTAGTTCATTCAGTGTCCTCTGATTTCTTGCACACGATGAGTTGGTGGTCGGTGGCGACAAGATCCAGAGGCACATCCCAGGTCTGCGCCACGAGCCGGTCGACCTGCTGAAAGGCATGTGCCACCCCGACCAGCAGCGGTTTGGGCGGCCGCTTGTCTGCATTGAGAAAGGCCAGGCTGCGATCGTAGTAGCCGCCACCGGTACCCAGGCGGTTGCCGCGCGCGTCAAAAGCCAGCAGCGGCAGCAGGATCAAGTCCAGCTCGTTGGCCGCAATGATTTCCGCATCGGCCGCCGGTTCAGGAATGCCGTAGCGATTGGCGACCACGGCCTCGCCGCTGCGCCAGCGGGCGAACTTCAGTTGCTGTCCGGCCGCAATCTGCGGCAGCCAGTACTGTTGCCCGTTGGTCTCCAGAGTGGCCACGAGCAGGTTCAGCGGCACTTCGCCATCACAGGCCCAGTAGCCGGCCACGTTGCGGCATTGGGCAAACGCCGGCCAGTGTTCGAACGTGTGGCGCAGGCCCTGGGCGGCCAGCATGCGCTGGCGCGGGCTCAGCTGCTGGCGACGTGTGCGCATGCGCTGCCGCAGCTCGGCGCGCTGGTGATCGCGTGCGTCATTCATTGCCGAAGGGATGGACATGCAAAACAGGCGCGTATGGACTGCGCCATGATCAGCCGGTGCGGGAAATGAAGCAAGGCTCTTCCGCGGTGCCGGTGCGCATCAGGCGACCTTGATCCGAGGGGATCAGGTGGGTGGGCTCGTCGCAGGCTTCAGGCTTTCCGCTCATGGCGGACATGCGCAACACCCGGATTCTGCCGACCCGAGGTCGAGTGTTAGGAACAAGGCGATTGCTGACAATGCGCTGCCGAACACCGCAGAAGATGGGTGCAAGTCTAGCATCCTCAGGTGCATAAATTGTGAAATCCGGAAGCGGTTTCCGGCCCGATTCTTGCTTTCGGCAACGGGCCGCAGCGGTACGCGATTGCACGGCGCCGGCTCGGGTCTCAGACGGCTGCACCACCGGCCTCGCCCAGCGCCTGCTCCAGTTTGCGGGTCAGTGATTCGATGCTCGATCCGAGCTTTTCCTCGCGCGTGGTGCGTTCGGCCTTGAGGTTCAGGTATTCATGCGCAACGCTCAGCGCGACCAGTACCGCGATGCGGTCGAAACCGGGATTGCCGGCGTTGTTGCGCAGCTCGCGCATGCGCTTGTCCAACAGATCGGCGGCGGCGATCAGGCCGGCCCGCTCGTCCTCCGAGCAGGCCACCAGAAACTCGCGGTCGAGCAGGCGGACGTTGACGGGTTCGCTGGCCATGCCGGGCTCAGTTGGCGTTTTCCAGCGTTTTCAGGCGCTGGATCATGGCTTCGACGCGCGAGCGCGCCTGTTCATTGCGTGCCAGAAGGGTGGCCCGTTCGGTTGCCAGTTGTTCCTGGCTGGCCAGCAGGCTGCGGTTCTCCTCGCAGACACGGCGGTAGTTGGCGAGCAAGCTGTCCAGCGCGCCGGACAGCTTGCTGATGCGATCCTGGGTGGAGTCGGGCGTGTCCATGATTTCACTATACCGGGTTCAGTCGGTGGATGGGAACTGTGGCTTGTCGGCCGGGTCGTGGCGGCAGATCAGGGCCAGGCAATCGTGTGCCGATATGGGTTCGGACAGCCAGTGACCCTGGATCATGTCGCAGCCCTTGTCGGCAAGATAGACAATTTGCTCGAAAGTCTCCACACCCTCGGCGACCACATCCAGTCCCAGGGTGTGGGCCATGTTGATGATGGTCGCGGTGATGGCCTCGTCATCCGGATCCTTGGTGATGTCGCCGACAAACTCCTTGTCGATCTTGAGGATGTCGATCGGCAGGCGCTTCAGATAGGCCAGCGAGGAGTAGCCGGTGCCGAAATCGTCGATGGCCAGCACGACGCCGATCTTCTTGAGTTCGCGCAGATTGCGCAGCGAGGTCTCGGCATTGGTCATGACCAGGCCCTCGGTGAGCTCCAGTTCGAGCATGCTCGCCGGAACCTGGTGCGCCGAGAGTGCCCGATTGAGGTGGTCCTGCAGCCTGTGGCTCAGCAGTTGCGCCGAGGATATGTTCACCGCCATCGACACATCCACAATGGCATGCGCGCGCCATTTGGCCAGAACCGCGCAGGCCTGATACAGGACGTACTCGCCAATCTCGGAAATAAGACCGGCTTCCTCGGCCAGCGGGATGAATACCGATGGCGGCACGGTGCCCAGTTGACGACTGTTCCAGCGCAGCAGGGCTTCGACCCCGGTGATCTGCCAGTTTGAGATATCCAGTTTGGGCTGGTAGACAACGGAAAGCTCGTCGTTGGCCAGGGCCTGGCGCAAGGCTGCCAGCATGGTGGCATGGCGGCGCGCCCGGGCTTCCAGCGTGGCCGTGTACAGTGCCCACGTGTTGCGACCATCCGACTTGGCCTGGTACATGGCGGTATCGGCGAATTTGAGCAGGTCGCCCGGTGTCCGCCCGTGATCGGGAAACAGCGCGATACCGATGGACAACGATGTGGCCAGTTCCTGGCCGGTATCCAGATACAGGGGTTTGTCGAAAGCGGCAATCAGTGCCCGGGAAATCTGCACCGGCGTGTTCGGATCCTGCACGTTTTCCAGCACCACGGCAAACTCGTCGCCGCCCAGCCGCGCGACAATGTCGCTCTCGCGCACGTGGGTCCGCAAGCGTGCACCGGCTGCCTTGAGCATGCGGTCACCGGCACTGTGGCCCAGCGAGTCGTTGACCTGCTTGAAGCGGTCCAGATCAATGAACAGCACGGCAACGCGGTGCTGCAGGCGCTCGGCCATGCCGATGGCCTGGTCCAGGCGCTGCAGCAGCAGGGTGCGGTTGGGCAGGCCCGACAAGGTGTCGTAATTGGCCAGATAGCGCAGCTCCTGTTCCGAGCGCTTGCGCTCGGTGATGTCGGACATGACCTGGACATAGTGGCTGTGCTCACCGTCCTTGCTGGTTACGGCGGTTACTTCCATCCAGCACAGGAACTCGTCTCCGCCCTTGCGCCGCTGCCACAGCTCGCCACGCCAGCGGCCATCGCGGCGAATCATGTCGCGCATCTGGCGATACATGGCCGCGGAGTGCTGGTCGCAGTTGAGAATACTGGCATCCTTGCCCTGAACCTCGGCCTGGCTGTAGCCGACGATCCGGCTGAAGGCCGGATTGACGGACACAAACCGGAACTCGAGATCGGTCACGCTCACTGCTTCGGCCATGCTGTTGATGACCGAGGCGGCAACCCGGCGCTGGTGTTCTTCGGCCCGCTGGCGCTCCAGGCTGTGGATGGTGCCGGCCATGCGTATCGGCTTGCCGACATTGTCGCGTTCGACAATCTGGCCACGCGAACGGACCCAGCGCCACTGGCCGCTGGCGGTGCGCACCCGGTGCTCCGACTCGAATCGTTCGGTCTTGCCTTCGATGTGGTCCCAGGCGCGCTGCTCGACGGCCTTGATGTCATCGGGATGGATGTGTTCGCTGCGCCACTGGTCCAGCTCGATATCCTGCTCCGGGCTGAAGCCGGTCAGGTGGTCTGCGGCAATGCGATGCATCACGTTGTGCTCGAGATCAAAGTCCCAGAATTGATCTCCCGAGCCCCAGAGCGCCAGGTGCAGGCGCCGATCATACTCACGCAGTTGCTTGCGGTGCTGTCGCTCGGACTGGCGACGGCGGTGCCAGGCCCACAGCAGCAGGCCGAGAATCAGGGCCACCAGGAGCCCTTCGGCAATGCGGGCCGGGGAACTGTTCCACCACGATGGCAGGATCTCCAGTGCAACCATATCGGCGCCGGGATTGAATACGCCATCGCGATTGCTGCCGCGGACCTCGAAACGGTAGCGGCCGGGCTTGAGATTGGTGTAGGTGACGTGATTGTCGGTGCCGTTGTCGATCCACTGCTTGTCGACACCGATCAGGCGATAGCGAAAACGGTTGGCGGCCGGATTGGCGAAATCCAGCGCGGCAAAGGAAAAGCGCACCACCCGTGCGCTTTGCGGTATGCGCAGTTGCCTGGTGCCGTTGCGCAGTGCCGTGTGCTCGCCGTACTCGACCTGCGTGATCACGGTGGGTGGCAAATAGCCGCTGGGCGCCAGGTCCGCCGGATCCAGCCGGTTGAGTCCCAGGACGCCGCCAAACCAGAGCTCGCCCGCGTTGTCGCGAAGGCAGGCCGCGGTATTGAATTCCAGGCCCTGAAGGCCATCGCCCAGGGTCAGGCTGCGCACAGTGCCTGTGGCCAGATCGACCCGGCTCAGGCCCAGGTTGCTCGACACCCACATGTGTCCGTGGTGGTCGTCCAGAGCGCAATAGGCCATGTTGTCGGGCAGGCCGTCCGAATGCACGATTCGGCGCACGTGCAGACCCTGGGCATCAATGCCGAGCACCTTGTTGATGCCGGCGTCGGTGGCAATCCACAGCGCGCCGGCGGCATCGAGGCGCAGGTCGGTGACGCGCGAGCCGGCCAGCGAATCCTGCCGGTCCGGCTCCTCGCTGAAGTTGCGAAAGGTCCGGGTCAGCGGATCGTACAGGCTCAGTCCGCGCAGCATGCCCACCCACAGCCGGCCCTTGTGATCACGGAGCACCCTGAACACGTAATCGTCAGCCAGCCCATCGGCTGATGTGAACCGGGCCAGTACGCCCGCACCGACGCGGTAGTGCACCAGCCCGCTGTCCAGACCTGCCAGCCAGAGACTGCCGTCGCTGTCGACCATGATGTCCCGGTAGCGATCGCGCTCACTGGCCGGTTTGCCCAGATCCAGGCGCCGTGCCTTGCCGCTGTGCGGGTCAAAGTGCAGCACGCCATGGTCGGTGCCCAACCACAGCGCGCCAGCCGCGGCCGGCGCAATGGCCTGTACCGCCAGCGGTTGCTGTGCACCGCGTTCCAGAGTCTTGCGCAGAGGTGCACTGAAGCCTGCAAATGAGCCTGTTTCCGGGTCAAATTGCATCAGTCCGGCGCCGCGCGTGCCAATCCAGTAGCGGCCCTGGCTGTCCTGGAAGATGGCGCGCACATTGTTGGCTGCAGCGGGGTCGAGATCCGGGTTGTGGTTGATCAGACGATCCACCGGCGAGCCCGCTGCCAGCGTGTGAGCGGCACCCCGATTTTCCGTGCCGATCCAGATCAGCCCGGAGCGGTCGACCATCAGGCGCGACAACATGGCGCCGGGCAGGCCGTCGGGGCGTGACGGGTCCGGCTGGAGCAGGGTGAAGTGCCGGTTTTCCATGTCGGCCTTGAGCAGCCCCAGACCGGAAATGGCCAGCCACAAAGCACCGTCCCGGTCTTCGGCCACGCGCCAGATTCGGCCTGGCTTGTCCGCGGGCAGTGTCCACAAGACTTCGCTGGCGCCGGTCTGGCGGTCGATGCGCAGCAACTGCTGATCGGTAACCGTGAACAATCGGTTCTGGCGGTCGCAAAGCAGGTCGTTGACGGGGCTGGCCTTGCCGAGCGTGCTGGCCGAGTTGGCCTTGATCCGCAACAGCCCGTCACTGCTGGCGGCAAACAGGCTCGCGTCCGGGCATTGGGCAAAGCCGCTGATGGATGTCGCGTAGAAGCTGCGCTGGCGCTGTCTTGAGCGATACAGCGATTGGGGCTTGCGGGTGCCGGCAGGCATCACGGCAATGCCGCGCTGGTCACCAATCCACACATTGCCGGAGCTGTCGAGCATCAGGGCGCCGATCATGTCGCCGGCCAGTCCGCGCAGCGTGTCCAGTACGCGATGGTGCTGCGGATCGTAGCGCAGCAGCAAGCCGGTTTGCGTGCCAATCCAAAGCATGCCGTCACCGGCGTCGGCCACGGCGGTGATCAATCCCGGCGGCAGGCTGTCGGGCCTGTTCGGGTCGTGCACATGGCGCTGCAGGGTGTAGCCGTCAAATCGGTTCAGCCCGCCTTCGGTGCCGATCCAGACATAGCCCTGGGCGTCCTGGTACAGAACATGCACGCCATTTTGTGCCAGTCCGGCGGTGCGACCGTCAATGCGCGTGAAGTAGTATTCGTGGCCGCGCGCATTGGTGGTCAGCGCGGCGCAGGCCAAAACCAGCAGCAACAGCAGGCGCATCACGCCGCTCGTTGACCGGCGTGAAATCGCATTGCGCTCCTGGCGCGGGTAGCGAGCCATGTTTGCCAGAGTGCCACCCTCCCGCGTGCCTGACGGTTGCCGAGCGTCCTATAGTGACGATTGCCGTCCACGTGTGCAATGGCGGCGCGCTATCATGGTGGCGGTCAAATCTGACAATCGGATTCAAGCGGCTATGGCGGGGATGCTCGGCATAAATCAAATCGAGGGCGTTCTGGCGCCATTGCGGCTGGGCATCAGTGCCAGCGAGGTGCATGGTGCCATGACCGGCTTTCTGTGTGCGGGCGGGAGCCCGCCAGCGGGTGACTGGCTGCAGGTTTTGCAGCTGCAAAGCGCCGACGCTGCGCAGGCCGACGCCGCGCGCCAGCCACTGGCCGAGCTGGCGACTGCCACCGCTGCCGCCATCCGGCCAGAAAATGCCGACCTGCAACTGCTGCTGCCGGCTGCGGGTGCCGAGCTGGAAGCACGTGCACTGGGCCTGGTGGACTGGTGCCGCGGGTTTCTGGGCGGCTTCGGTCTGGCCGGGGTGGACGCCGAGGGCATGGATCCGGGCATGACCGGGGTGCTGGGCGATTTTGCCGACATTGCCACCACCGTGCCCGACATGGGCGTGCAGGATGAGGATCGCGCGGCGCTGGACGAGTTGATCCGGCATGTGCGCTTCGGCGCCCTGTTGCTGCACGCGCATCTGAGCGTGCCGGATGGCATCACGCGGCAATGATCCCCATTGAGGAATATGCCCGCCGCCGCCGCCAGCTGATGCGCATGGCCGGCGACAGCGCGGTGATCGTGGTCGCCGCTGCGCCCGAGCGGGTGCGCAATGCCGACAATCTCTACCCCTACCGTCAGGATTCGGATTTTCATTATCTGAGTGGATTTCCGGAACCGGACGCCGTGCTGGCCCTGGTGCCCGAGCGTGAACAGGGTCAGGCGATCCTGTTCTGCCGCGAACGCGATGCCGCGCAGGCGCGCTGGGATGGCGCGCGGATCGGCAGCGAAGCCGCGGTCAGGGAATTCGCGATGGACGATGCCTTTCCCATCGAGGACATCGACGACATCCTGCCTGGCCTGCTGGAGGGTCGGCGGCGGCTGTATTGCCATTTTGGCCGTGAACCGGAGTTCGATGCCCGTCTGCTGAGCTGGATGCGGCGCCTGCGCCGGGCGCGCGGCGGGGGTCTGGTGCCCGAGTCCTTCGTCGCGCTGGGGCACCTGCTGCACGACCTGCGCCTGTACAAGTCACGCAACGAACTGCGCCTGATGAAGCGGGCCGCAAAGATTGCTGTCGCTGCGCACCTTGACGCATTGCGCCTGGTGCACCCGGACAGCAGCGAGTACGAAGTGGAAGCCGAACTGCTGCGCTCGATCCGGCGGCAGGGCGCCGAGCTGTCCTACCCGGCGATGGTGGCCGCGGGCCGCAATGCCTGCGTGATGCACTATCGGGCCAACCGCGATCGCCTGCGCGAAGGCGATCTGCTGCTGGTCGATGCTGGCGCCGAAGTCGATTGCTACGCTTCGGACGTGACCCGCACCTTTCCGGTCAGCGGGCGCTACAGCCGCTCGCAGCGGGCGCTGCATGAAGTGGTCGAGGCCGCCCAGACGGCTGCCATTGGCGAAATCCGCGCCGAACGTGCGTTCAGTCAGGCACATGAAGCAGCGCGTCGTACCGTGGCCCAGGGTCTGGTCGATCTCGGCATTCTGCGCTCAAGTGCCGATGCCGCGCTGGAAAACGGCGCATGCGAACGCTATTTCCCGCACAAGACCTGCCACTGGCTGGGCCTGGACGTGCATGACGTGGGTGACTATCGGGTTGACGGTCAGTCGCGCATGCTGGAGCCTGGCATGGTGCTGGCGGTCGAGCCGGGGATCTACATTCCTCCTGATGATCGTGCCGTGGCGCCTCGCTGGCGTGGTATCGGCCTGCGCATCGAGGACGACGTGGTGGTGACGCGCGGCGATGCGGATGTGCTCACCGGCGACATGCCGCGTACGGCTGCAGAAATCGAGAAACTCTGCGCGCAGCAACGGCGCTGAATGCGTAAACAGGGCATCACGACCCCCTCCGTGTCATTCTGCGCGAAGGAAGCGCCGCGACGGGAGTTGCAAAATCCGTGCCCGGAACCCCCGCCACATGGATTATGCGACTCCGCTACGCTCCGCGCAGAATGAGCGGATTTGGCCCGCGAAGGTCAGCGCAGATTCGACCGACGCTCAACCACCACGTATTCGCCTTCCAGCACGCGGCTTGGCCGCGCTGACGGCTGCTCGGGTGCGGTCGCCGCCGGGGCGTGGCGCATGCGCCAGCGATGTATGGCCAGCGCGAGGGCGCCAAACGCGCCCAGGGCCAGAAACGCCATTACGCCAAAGATGATCAGGAAGGCCAGCATCGCAGCGCCCGCCACCAGCAGCAGGGCGCGAAGCAGCGGATGCATGGACGAATTGGGCAGTACGGCAGAGAAGCGCATCGTGGAAACTCACGGGCAGCAGTCAGGAAAGTGGCGTCTGCATGCAGGTATTTCAAGCGTAAATCTGTGTCTGTGGCAGAATCCACGTATCGAGTGTGCACCAAACGGCTGAACCCCATGACAACAGAACCCGCGCCAGCTGCGCCGGAAACAAACCGGCTGCTGTGTCGACTGGACGATATCGAAGACGGTGGCGCGCGTGCCGCCGAGGTCGAGGTCGGCGAGCTGTGGGATCTGGTGCTGCTGCGCAAGGGCAACGCGGTGTTCGCTTATCACAATGTGTGCACTCATGCCGGACGCAATCTGGACTACGCGCCAGGGCGCTTTCTGGTTGACAAGGGCTGCATTGTCTGCCCGGTACACGGTTCCGCCTTCGACATCGAAACCGGCCAATGCCGCCTCGGTCTGGCGGCCGGTCCGCTCAAGTCGGTACCGGTGAAAGTCGCCGATGGCAACGTGTACCTGTCGGAAGCGTAGGGCGCTGCTGAGCGCAAGCGAAGCGCACCATCAAAGCTCCACGCCTTGAGGCAAGCAACCATCCATGGTGGGTGGTGTCCGGCCCGGCCATCCATGGCCGGTCGTTCGCCGACTGCGAACTGCCACTGGCAGTTCGGTTCGTGGCGTTTTCGCAAGCAACCCTCCATGGTGGGTGGTGTCCGGCCCGGCCATCCATGGCCGGTCGTTCGCCGACTGC
>CBFGSA010000073.1:0-13718 GCA_965651365.1 uncultured Rhodanobacteraceae bacterium
TGCTGCTGCGACTGCTGGGTTACGGTGCAATACTGTGTTTTGTGTTGCGTGAATCCGGCCAGGACAAGGGGCGATACAATCGCACCGTCCGCTCAAGGGGCCTGGCTTCACGACGCTGCATCACCGGCGCCTGGCGGCGCCGGAAGCCTTCCCGGCGCACGCGCTTGCGTGGCCGTCAACGGTCAGTCACAAGCCGACGGTGGGCAGCGGAGAACGTGGAATGATCATCGTGTATCAAAACAGCAAGGAATCCCGCCGTGCCCATTGATACGACCACGCCTGACGTGCCGACAGCCGGATTTCCTGACAGCATTGAACGCAACGGACTGAACCTGATTCACGAGCGCGAGCGCAAGGGTCGTCCGAGGGACATGTTCTGGCCCTGGTTCGCGGCCAATGTGTCGGTCTTTGGCGTCAGCTACGGCGCGTTCCTGCTCGGCTTTGGCCTGTCGTTCGGGCAGGCGAGCGTGGTGGCGATTGTCGGGATCGTCGTGTCCTATCTGTTCTGCGGTTTCATTTCGCTGGCCGGCAAGCGTGGCTCGGCACCAACGTTGACGCTCAGCCGCGCGGCGTTCGGGGTGTATGGCAACCGCGTACCGTCATTCATTTCCTGGCTGATCACGGTGGGCTGGGAGACCGTGCTGGTGTCGATTGCGGTGCTGGCAAGCTCCACGGTGCTGACCGAGCTGGGCATGCCTGCCGGCGTGGGCACGCAGGCGGGTGTGCTCATTGCCGTCGTGGCGCTGGTCATTGGCGGCGGCATCTACGGTTTCGATGTCATCATGCGCATGCAGGTGGCGATCACGGTCATCACCGGGGCGCTGACGGTGATCTACATCGGGCTTGTGCTGGATCACATCGACCTGGCCGCCGTCCGCGCTGCGCCCGGCGGCGACGTTCAGCATCTGATCGGTGCCCTGGTTTTCATGATGACCGGCTTCGGGCTGGGCTGGGTGCAGGCCTCGGCCGACTATTCGCGCTATCTGCCGCGCACCTCGTCCAGCCCGGGCGTGGTCGGCTGGACCACGTTCGGCGCCTCATTGGCACCGGTTACCCTGGTGTTGTTCGGGCTGCTGCTGGCGACCTCGTCAGCGGAGCTGAACAGCAAGATCGGTGCCGACCCGATTGGTGCCCTGACCACAATCCTGCCGCTGTGGTTTCTCGTTCCCTTCGCGATCGTGGCCGTGCTCGGTCTGATCGGCGGCGCCGTGCTTGACATTTATTCCTCGGGCATCGCCCTGCTCAGTTGCGGCGTCAACATCTCACGTCCCGCGGCGGCCGCGGTTGATGGTGTGCTGATGCTGATCGGTGCGACCTACATGGTGTTCTTCGCACACAGCTTCATTGCCCCCTTCCAGGCCTTCCTGATCACGCTGGGCACGCCGATCGCCGCCTGGTGCGGCATCTTCCTGGCCGACTTGAGCCTGCGCCGCCGGAACTACGCCGAAGCCGACCTGTTTGATGCGAACGGCCGCTACGGCCATGCCAACACCGCGGCCCTCGGTGTGCTGGCGCTGGCCACGTTTGCAGGCTGGGGTCTGATCACCAACCCGATCCCCAATGTGCCCTGGATGGACTGGCTGGGCTACCTGCTTCAGCCCCTCGGGCTGGGTGGCCGGAATGGAACCTGGGCCTCCGCGAATCTGGGGGTACTGGTGGCCCTGGCCACCGGCTATGGCAGCATCATGGTGTTTGGCCGTGCGCGTATCCGGCGGCAGGAATCGTGGCCACCGGACACGTGATGCGGGGGCCGGATTCCGCTGCGCCTGACCGCTACGGCCCTGGCGGGCAATCGGGCGCGGCACCTGTAGTGGCATCGCAGCAGGTCTCGTGCCGATCAGCCCAGCCAGTCACGCGGCTGGAGGTAGTCGGCCAGCCGCGCCTCGGGGCTGCCGGGTTCGGGCTGGTAGTTGTAGGCGAAGCGCACGCGCGGGGGCAGGCTCATCAGGATCGATTCGGTGCGCCCGCCCGATTGCAGACCGAACAGGGTGCCGCGGTCGTAGACCAGGTTGAACTCGACGTAGCGGCCGCGGCGGTAGAGCTGGAATTCACGCTCGCGTTCGCCCCAGGGCGTATCCTTGCGGCGCTCGACAATGGGGATGTAGGCATCCAGAAAACCTTCGCCAACGGCCTGCATGAAATCAAAACAGCGCTCGAAGCCGCCCTCGTCGAGATCGTCGAAAAACAGGCCACCGACGCCGCGCTCCTCGTTGCGGTGCTTGTTGAAGAAGTACTCGTCGCACCATTGCTTGTAGCGCGGATACACGTCGTGCCCGAACGGCGCGCACAGATCACGCGCCACCCGGTGCCAGTGCTTGACGTCCTCGTCGAACGGGTAATACGGCGTCAGATCGAAGCCGCCGCCGAACCACCACACCGGCTCCACCCCGGGCTTGCGTGCCTCGAAATAGCGCACGTTGGCGTGGCTGGTGGGGACATACGGATTGCGCGGGTGGATCACCAGCGACACGCCAGTGGCGACAAAGCTGCCGCCGGCCAGTTGTGGCCGGTGCGCGGTGGCGCTGGGTGGCAGAGTGTCGCCGCTGACGCGCGAAAAATTGACCCCGGCCTGCTCGAACACCGCGCCCTCGGCCAGAACCCGGGTGCGCCCGCCGCCGCCTTCGGCGCGGGTCCAGGCATCTTCGGCAAAACGTGCCTGACCGTCGGCCTGCTCCAGTGCCTGACAGATGCGATCCTGCAACTGGCGCAGGCAGGGTTCCACCTGATCGGCGTGATATTGGGTCTGCTCCGGCATGTCGGCATTGTCGAGCATGTGCCATGCAGCCGCAATGTGCGCGCCAGCGTGCATCGTGGCAGGCTGCGAATCGCTTATCATGCAGCTGTCATTTCATGATTCGAGAGTGCATGCACAAGCCCATTGCGCCGCTGGCCATTTCGGCCTGGACCCTGACGACCGCGTTGGGGTCGGGCAGACAGGCTCACCTGGACGCCATTGCCGCCATGCGCAGCGGCCTGCGCCACAACGATTTCAGCATCGAGCCGCTCGAATGCCATATCGGACGGGTAGATGCCATCGAGGCCACGTCACTGCCGGAAGCGCAAAGCATCTGGGACTGCCGCAACAACCGTCTGGCATGGCTGGGTTTGCAGCAGGACGGCATGCTGGATGCCATCCGCGCCGCGCGCCAGCGTTATGGCGCGCAGCGCATCGCCCTGCTGATGGGCACCTCCACCGGCAGTATCGACAGCACCGAGCAAGGCTACCGCCATCTGGAGCACGGTCGACTGCCCGCAGCGATGCGCAACTCGGCAATCCACTGCCTGCATTCGCTGGGCGACTTTCTGATCGATGCCCTGGCACTGGACGGCCCGACCACCACCGTTTCAACCGCCTGCTCTTCCAGCGCCAAGGTGTTCGCCATGGCCGAGCGCATGATCCGGCAGGGGCTGGTGGATGCGGCCGTGGTCGGCGGCGTCGACAGCCTGTGTCACAGCGTGCTGTTCGGCTTCAATTCGCTGCAACTTGTCTCGCCCACCGCCTGCCGACCGTTCGATGCCGAACGGGACGGCATTTCAATTGGCGAGGCGGCCGGGTTCGCCCTGCTGGAACGGGTGGAACAGGCACCGCAGGCACCCCGACTGGCCGGGTGGGGTGAATCCAGTGACGCCTGGCACATGTCGACACCACATCCGGAAGGTCTGGGCGCCGAACTGGCCATGCGCGCGGCCATGCAGCGCGCCGCGCTTTCCCCGGATTCCATCGACTACATCAACCTGCATGGCACCGCCACACCCAAGAATGACGAGGCCGAGGCGCAACTGGTCGCCCGCTTGTTCCCGGCCGGCACGCGGGCCAGCTCCACCAAGGGCTATACCGGCCATTGCCTGGGCGCAGCCGGCATCGTCGAGGCGGGTATGTCGCTGTTGGCGCTGGAGCACGATCTGGTACCCGGCACGGCGGGCTGCCGCGTGCCGGATCCGGTGTGCGGCCCGCAGGTGACGCTGGCGACTGAACAGCGGCCGGTGCGTGCCGTGCTCAGCAATTCATTCGGCTTTGGCGGCAACAACGCCTGCCTGGCCTTCGTGCAGGGAGGCAGCGCCGCATGAACGCGCCCCGAGAACTCACCGTGTGGCTGGAAGGCATCGGCTGCTGGACACCGGACCACGCCGACTGGAACGCCATGCGCGCCTGGCTCGCCGGCGGGCCCGATCCTGAGCCGGGTGCTGCCGGCAAGCCGCGCCCTGCCCTGCTGCCGCCCGGCGAACGGCGCCGTGCACCGCACGGTGTGCTGGTGGCGATCGAGGTGGCCAGCCAGGCCGTGGCCATGAGCGGCCGCGACCCGGCCGAAGTACCCAGCGTGTTTGCCTCCGCCCACACCGACCTCGACATTCTCGACTACACCTGCGCCACACTGGCGACCGCGCCGGCCTCGATGTCGCCCACGCGCTTCCACAACTCGGTGCACAACGCGGCGGCCGGCTACTGGACCATGGCCACCGGCTGTCATGCCGCAGCCAACGCCTTGACCTCACACGAGTTCACCTTTGGCGCCAGCTTGCTGGAGGCAGCCAGCCTGGCCGATGCCGAGGAAACCCCGGTGCTGCTGGTGGCCAACGATGGCACCGGGCGCGGACCGCTGGCCGAGGTGATTGCTTCGACACGACACTTTGCCTGCGCCCTGATGCTGGCCCCGCAAGCCGGACCGCGCGCCGTCGCGAAGCTGGCATTGCGCATTGCAGGACACGAGCCGCACGCCCAGCCCGGACCGCGGGCGCAAGCGCTGTCTGAAGCTAACCTGAGCGCAGCGGGCAGCCCCTTGCTGGAACTGCTGGCCAATGGCGTATCCTCGACGTTGCGCATGCAAGCCGCGCCGCGACTCGATCTCGACATGACGCTGGAGTACCTCGCTTGACCCCGCACGACCGTCACCCTGCCTGTTGCGTGCTGATACCCTGCCTCAACGAAGCCGGAGCCATCCGCGTGGTCATCGAGTCCGTGCTGAAACTTGAGCTGCCGGTCATCGTGATCGACGACGGCTCCGACGACGGCACCCGCGACATCGTGGCCGAGTTTCCTGTGCGGCTGATCTGCCATGATCGGCGCAAGGGCAAGGGCGAGGCGCTGCGCAGCGGATTCCGCGCCGCGCTCGAAGCGGGCTACGAAGGTGCGCTGACGATGGATGGCGATGGCCAGCATGTGGCCGAAGACATACCCCGTCTGCTGTCAGCCGCAGCGCTGTACCCGCGCCACATCATCACCGGCGCACGCGTGATCAATCGCGAGCAGCAACCCGTGTATCGCCGCCTGGCCAATGACTTTGGCGACTGGGGCATCTCCTGGGCCTGCGGGCAGCGCCTGATCGATACGCAGAGCGGCCAGCGCTACTACCCGCGCGAAGTGCTGGAGATGGCCGACATCCCGGCCGAGGGCTTCGTGTTCGAAAGCGACATCCTGATCGAAGCCGCTTGGCAAAAAGGTGTCCGTGTGGCCTCGGTCGCCATCGAATCACGCTATGAGCACATCCACCACCGCGGTCCGCGCGCATTCCGCGTCAGCCACTTTCGCCCGCTGACCGACTTCACCAAGATCACTGCCCACGTCGTTGGCAAGATCATCCGCGCCGGTTTTTTGTGGGACAATCGGCGCCGCATGCTGAATGAACAGCCGCTTCTGATCGACGACAACCAGCTGCCCGACCTGCCGGTCGTCAGCGTAGGCGAGTGAGTTTCACCATTGAGCGCGACCAACGATTTCGACGCCATCATTCTGGGTGGCGGCCTGGCCGGTCTGACCCTGGCCCTGCAACTGAAACGGCACTTTGCCGACATGCGCATCCTGGTGCTGGAGCGCAACGCGCATCCGCTGCCCGAGGCTGCGCACAAGGTCGGTGAATCCACGGTCGAGATCGGCGCCCACTACCTGGCTGAAACGCTGGGTCTGGCCGAACACATCGACCGTGCACATCTGCGCAAGTTCGGCCTGCGCTATTTTTTCAGCCACGGCCGCGAGCACATCGAGCAGGCCGTCGAACTGGGCGTCACGCGCCACCTGCCCTTGCCCAGCTACCAGCTTGATCGCGGCATCCTGGAAAACTTTCTGGGCCAGGAAGCACGGCGCCGCGGCATCGACTTCCGTGACGGCTGCAAGGTGCGCCACTGCGCCGTGGGCGAAAACGGCGCATCGCACCAGGTGGAATTCAGCGATGGCGAGTCGTCACACACCGTGGATTGCCGCTGGCTGCTGGACACCTCCGGGCGCAGCGCGCTGCTCAAGCGCCAGCTAGGCCTGGCCAGGGACAACGAGCACGCCGCCCATGCTGCCTGGTTCAGACTGGACGGCCATATCAAGATCGACGACTTCGTGGACGACCCGACCTGGCGCCAGCAGTGCTCGCCGCCGGATCGCTGGCTGTCCACCAACCACCTGATGGGCCCCGGCTACTGGGTATGGTTGATTCCGCTGGGCTCGGGTGCGACTTCGATCGGCATCGTGGCCGACAGCAGCATGCATTCGCTGGACGAGATGCGCGATTTCGACAGCGCGCTGAAGTGGCTCATGCGCAATCAGCCGGCGCTGGCGCAGCGCATCGAACCATTGTCCGGCAAGGTGCTGGACTTCCGCTTTCTGCGCAAGTATTCACATTCGGCCACACAGGTGTTTTCGGCCGATCGCTGGGCCCTGAGCGGCGAGGCCGGCGTGTTTCTCGACCCGTTCTATTCGCCCGGCACCGACTTCATCGCCATCGCCAACCACTACATCACCGCACTCATCGGCATCGACCGCAAGGGTCAGCCGATTGATCCGTGGGTGCGCATTTTCCAGGACCTGTACCTGTCCTTCTACGCCAACACCATGAGCCTGTACCAGGACCAGTACCCGATGTTCGGCAATGCCCGGGTGATGGCACAGAAGATCACCTGGGACTACAGCTACTACTGGGGCATCCTGTGCGTGCTGGTGTTCCAGAACCGGCTCACCGATATCGCCTTGCTGGGTGACGTGCAGGCCCAATTGCAGCAGGCCAATGCGCTCAATACCCGCATGCAGAATCTGTTTTCACGCTGGCACGAAGCCTGCGCTGACGATGCAGGTGCAAGACCTGGGCTGGCTGACCAGGGCGCGCTGGACTGGTTCGTCGAGATCAACCGGCAGATGACCGATCTCACGGACGATGCCGGCGTGCGCCAGCGCATCGCCGACCACCTGCAACTCCTGCATGGGCTGGCCGACGCCATCAGCGCGCAAGCCAGCGAAAGCGATTCGTCACTGGCACACGAACCCAGCGGCGCTCCCCAGCCCGAACTGCTCGACATCGGCTGAACGGCCACACCCGTGCACGATCACCACCACGCTCATCCAAACTCCGTCATCCTGCGCAAGGACGCACAGCGCAGGCCATCGCAGGATACTTCCAGATGCGCAGCCCGGCGGGAACGCTTCTCAGGCAGCTTTGGCCGGCACGCTGACGCTGGCATGGTCGACTTCGAGCACGTCGACCAGCTTGCGGGTCTGGCTCAGGATCTGGCGCAGGCGTGCGGCGTCGCCGAACACGGTCAGGGTGAGGTGCGAAATCTCCGGGTCGTCGGTGCGCGCCACGTGCAGGCTGTCGATATTGTGGCCGCGGGCGGCGAACAGGCCGGCCACGCGAACCAGCGCGCCGACTTCGTTTTGCAGCAGGATGGACAGGGTGTGTTTCACGGGACTCTCCTTCAGAACATGGCGGTGACCGGCGCGCTTTCGCTGCGCTCGGGGCTGCGGCCGGCGATGAACGGGCCGGTGATCATCTGCTTGTAGCTGGCGCCTGGGCCGACCATCGGATACACGCCGGCGTCCGGGTCGATCATCACTTCCAGAAAGGCGGGTCCGTCGAAGGCCAGGAACCCGGCGATGGTGGCAGCCAGGTCCTGCGGCCGCTCCAGGCGTCGCGCCCACTCGAAGCCGTCGGCCTCGACGGCCCTGACGAAGTCCTTGCGGTGCAGGCTCTTGTCGGTGGCCATGAAGCGGCCCTTGTAGAACAGCTTCTGCCACTGGCGCACCATGCCGTCGCCGCAGTTGTTGAGCACCACGATCTTCAGCGGCAACCCGTAGGTGGTCACGGTTTCCAGTTCGCCCACGTTCATGCGGATGCTCGCATCGCCGTCGATGTCGATCACCAGCGCATCGGGGCGGGCGAACTGGGCGCCGATGGCGGCGGGCAAGCCGAAGCCCATGGTGCCCATCGAACCCGAGGTCAGCCAGTGCCGCGGCTCGGCAAAATCCAGGTACTGCGCGGCCCACATCTGGTGCTGGCCGACACCGGTGGCAATGACCGCGCGGCCGGCCGTGTGGCGGTTGATTTCCTCCAGCACGGCGTAGGGCTGGATCAGCGCGCTGTCGCGCCGGTAGTTCATGGCGTGCTCCTTCTTGAGCGCAGCCACATGCGCGTGCCAGTCGCCGCGATCGGGCTGCGTGGCGTGCGCCTGCCCCCAGACCGTGAGTTGCTGCAGGGCCGACTTGAGCTGACCGACATGGTGCCAGTGGACCTGCTTGACCTTGTCGATCTCGGCCGGGTCGATATCGATCTGGGCAATGAACCTTGCGTGCGGCGCGAAGGCGTCGGGCCGTCCGGCCACGCGGTCATCGAATCGCGCACCCAGCGCCAGCACGAAATCGCAGTCCTCGACCGCATAGTTGGCGTAGGCGGTGCCGTGCATGCCCAGCATGTGCAGCGCCAGCGGGTCGCGGGTATCGATGCTGCCCAGGCCCATCAGCGTCGTCGTGACCGGCACGCCGAAGGCATGGGCGAAAGCACGCAGCTCGTCTGCTGCGCCAGCAGCGACAACCCCGCCGCCGGCATAGATCAGCGGTCGGCGGGCCCGGGCCAGCGCGTCAAACAGTTTGGCGCATGCCGCATCGTCCAGGGTGTTGCGTTCGCTCGCCGCCAGCCGTGCACGATAGCCCGGCAGCGGCAGCCGACCCTCGCCACGAAATACCACGACGGCATTCTGGATGTCCTTGGGAATGTCCACCACCACCGGGCCCGGTCGCCCGCTGCGCGCAAGCTCGAAGGCCGAGCGCAGCGTCGCTTCCAGGCGTTCCGGGTCGGTCACCAGAAACACGTGTTTGGCACAGGCGCTCATGATGTTGGTCACCGGCGCTTCCTGGAAGGCATCCGAGCCGATCGCCGCAGTGCCGACCTGGCCGCAGATCACCACCAGCGGGATGGAGTCGGCCATCGAGTCGCGCACCGGAGTGACGGTATTGGTGGCGCCGGGGCCGGAGGTGACCACGACCACGCCAACCTTGCCCGAGGCGCGCGCATAGCCGGCCGCCATGAAGCCGGCACCCTGTTCGTTGGCCGGCACCACCAACGGCATGGCCTCGCTGCCGTCTTCGCGTTGATGCGCCGCGTTGTAGCGGAAGATTGCATCGTAGACAGGCAAGATTGCGCCACCGGAATAGCCGAAAAGTACCTCGACACCTTCGCCGGCCAGCACCTCGACGAGCACGTCGGCGCCGGTGGTGGACGGGGGGGCCTGGGGCTTTTCAGCGGTTTGTGCGCTTGGGTTCACGGCGTTTGTTTCCTTGGTAGTCAAGCAGCGAGATCACTCATCCAGGCGATGTCATTTTGAATAACGCAAAGACGCGGCCCGGAGTCGGTTCCATCTCCTGGAGGCCCCGCAAGCGAGTGGATTCCGGGTTCCACGCCGTGCGTGGCCCCGGAATGACAACTGGAGCATTTCAAGCACTCTTTCGCAGCGGTGTGCTGTTCGCGCCCTCGTTCTTTTGCAGCCAGGCCATGCGCGAGCGGAGCCGAGCGCCGACCTGCTCGATCGGGTGATCAAGATCGGCCTGCTTGTACTTGTTGTACTCGGGCAGGCCGGCTTCGTATTCGGCCGTCCATTCGCGTGCGAAGCTGCCGTCCTGGATTTCCGCCAGCACCTGCTTCATGCGCTGCTTGACGCCGTCGTCGACCACGCGCGGGCCGCGCGTGTAGTCACCGTACTGCGCGGTTTCGGACACGAACTGCAGCATCCTGGACAGGCCGCCCTCGTAGAACAGGTCGACGATCAGCTTCAGCTCGTGCATCACCTCGTAGTAGGCGATTTCCGGCTGGTAGCCGGCTTCGACCAGGGTCTCGAAACCCTTGGTCACCAGCTCGCTGGCGCCACCGCACAACACCGCCTGTTCGCCAAACAGGTCGGTTTCGGTTTCTTCCTTGAAGTCGGTATTGATCAGCATCGCGCGCGCGCCGCCGATGCCGGCAGCGTAGGCGCGCGCCCTGGCTTCGGCCTCGCCGGTGGCATCCTGGGCTACGGCAATCAGGCAGGGTACGCCGCGGCCGCGCTCGTATTCGCTGCGCACCAGCGCGCCGGGTCCCTTGGGCGCGACCAGGTTGACGTCGATGTCGGCACGCGGCTTGATCTGGCCGAAATGCACGTTGAAGCCATGCGCGAACAGCAGCGCCGCGCCGGGCTTGATGTTGGGCTCGATGGCTTCGCGATACAGCTTTGGCTGCACCATGTCCGGGGTCAGCACGGCCACCAGATCGGCACCCTTGACCGCCTCGGCCGGTGTGGCGACGCGCAGGCCATCCGCCTGCGCGCGCGTCCAGGAAGGACCGCCTTCGCGCACGCCGACCACGACATCGAAGCCGGAATCGTGCAGGTTGAGCGCATGGGCACGGCCCTGGCTGCCGTAGCCGAGGACGGCGATGGCGAGTGGGTGGGTTGGTTGGGTCATGGGATTCTCCGTTGGGTTTTGGTTTGAGGATTTTTTTAAGAAGGGAAGTGGGAAGTGGGGAGTGGGAAGTGGGAAAGCGTCGAGCTGGCGCTGCTTTCCTACTCCCTACTCCCAACTCCCTACTCCCGCGCTACAGCGAAGCCGGCGCAGGTCACGGCGCCCTGCGAGGCCGAGCCGACCAAACGCGCATACTTGGCCAGCGCGCCGCGCGTGACCTTGGGTGCGGGTGCTTTCCAGCCGGCGCGGCGGGCGTCGAGGTCGGCGTCGGTGGACAGGGTGCGGGCCTCGGCGTCGATGACCAAGCGGTCGCCATCGCGCAGCAGGGCGATGGGGCCTCCACGGGCGGCCTCGGGGGCGACATGCCCGACCATGAAGCCGCGCGTGGCGCCGCTGAAGCGGCCGTCGGTCATCAGCGCCACGTCGTTGCCCAGGCCGCGCCCGACCAGGGCCGCCGACACGCCCAGCATCTCGCGCATGCCCGGCCCGCCGGCCGGGCCTTCATTGCGGATCACGATGAAATCGCCTTTCCGGATGCGGTCGCCCTGGACGGCGGCGAAGGCGTCCTCCTCGTTCTCGAACACGCGCGCCTTGCCCTCGAAGCGGCCCTGGCCAAGCCCGGCCAGTTTCAGGATGCAGCCCTCGGGGGCGACGTTGCCGTACAGGATGGCGTAGCCGCCGCGCGGCTTGATGGGCTTGTCCAGCGGAAACACCAGATCGTGCGCGACCTGGGCCGGCGGCGCATCATCCAGTTCGGCAAACAGGCTGCGGCCCGTGACCGTGGGCGTGTCGACCAGCAGGCCGCCGCGGCGCAATTCCCTGGCGATCGCGGCCACGCCGCCGGCCTCGAACATCTCCACCGCGCTGTAGCGCCCGGCCGGCATCAGGTCGGCGATCACGGGGGTCTGCTCGGACGCCGCATTGAAGTCCTCCAGATCCAGCCGTACGCCGGCCTCGCTGGCCATGGCCAGCAGGTGCAGGGCGGCGTTGGTGGAACCGGCCGTGGCCGCCACCAGTCGGGCGGCGTTGATGAAAGCCGCGCGACTCATCAGCTGGCGCGGCGTGCGCTGCGCGGCCAGACACTCCATCACCAGCTCGCCGCAGCGACGCGCAACCGCGTTCTTGTCCGCGTGCGTGGCGGGCACGTCGTTGGCGCCCAGCGGCGACAGGCCCAGTGCGGTCAGCACCATGGCCATGGTGTTGGCCGTGTACTGACCGCCGCAGGCGCCAGCGCCGGGGCAGGCGCAGGTTTCGACGCGCTTCAGTTCACCGTCCGTAATCGCTCCCGCACCGTGCGCGCCGACCGCCTCGAACACGTTCTGCACCGTGATCGATTTGCCGTCCAGCGTACCGTGGCCGATGCTGCCGCCGTACAAGGCCACGGCGGGGATGTCCAGCCGCGCCATGGCCATGGCCGCAGCCGGGATGGTCTTGTCGCAGCCACACAGCAGCACCATCGCATCCAGGCTGTGGCCGTCGACGGCCAGCTCGATGGAATCGGCGATCACCTCGCGGCTGACCAGCGAGGCGCGCATGCCGGCCGTGCCCATGGCCATGCCGTCGGTGACGGCGATGGTGTTGAACTCGACCGGCGTGCCGCCGGCGGCGCGGATGCCTTGCGCAGCATGTTCGGCAAGTTCGCGCAGATTGAGATTGCACGGACTGATATCGGACCAGGTGTGGACCACGGCCACCAGCGGCTTGGCGATCGCCGCATCGTCCAGACCAGTGGCGTGCATCATGGCCCGCGCCGGTGCGCGGTCCGGGCCCTTTTTCATGGTGTCGCTGCGCATCGCCAAGCCCTCAGCCGCAAGCCCGCATGCCGGCGAAAAAGGCCGGTCTGCAGTCCTGGTCCAGATCCAGAGCGGCGATCACGGCATCGCGCATCTGTGCCGTATCGGCCACACCACCGATGTCGCGCGGCCACGGACCGTGCTCCAGCACGTGATCGATTGCCGCCTCGATGCTGGCCGCCTCGGCCTCCAGTCCCAGCGCATGTCGCAGCAGCAGGGCCGCGCTGGCGATCGCACCCAGCGGATTGGCGATGCCTTGACCTGCAATATCCGGTGCCGAGCCGTGGATCGGCTCGTACAGGCCGCCGTGACCGTCGCCCAGCGATGCCGAGGGCAGCAGCCCCATGGAGCCTGCCAGTGCCGCGGCCTCGTCGGTGAGGATGTCGCCGAACAGGTTCTCGGTCACGATCACGTCATAGCTGGCGGGTCGGGTCAGCATCAGCATGGCCATCGAATCGACCAGTTGGTGTTCCAGCTTCACTTCCGGGTAATCGCGGGCCACGCGCTCGGCGGTGGCGCGCCACAGGCGCGAGGTTTCCAGCACATTGGCCTTGTCGACCGAGGTCAGGTGACGGCTGCGGCGGCTGGCAAGTTCAAACGCTCGGCGCAGCACACGTTCGATCTCGGCCACGCTGTAGCTGCACTCGTCGCTGGCACTGTCCTGGTCGCGGGTCTTGACCCCGAAATAGGCGCCGCCGGTCAGCTCGCGCACCACCACGAAATCAACCCCGTCCAGGCGCTCGTTCTTGAGCGGCGAGCGTGCCGCCATCTGTGGGTGCACGCGCACCGGGCGCAGGTTGGCGTAGACGCCGAGCGCAGCGCGCAGGCCCAGCAGGCCCTGCTCCGGGCGCACGGGTGCATCGGGATCAGACCATTGCGGTCCGCCGACTGCGCCCAGCAGCACCGCATCGGCATTCCGGCAGGCCTCGCGGGTGGCCTCGGGCAGCGGCTCGCCGGTGGCATCGATGGCGCAGCCGCCGATTGCGAGCTCGGTGAACTGAAATTCATGGCCGGCATGGGCCGCCACCTCCTTCAATACGGCGACCGCCGCAGCGGTGACTTCGGGCCCGACGCCGTCGCCGGGGAGGATGGCCAGATTGGCTTGCATGGGGTGGATCCTTTCAGTGTGGATTGGTTGATGGGTCAATGGGAAGGAGACTTGCATGCCTCGTCATTCCGGGGCCACGCGCAGCGTGGAACCCGGAATCCACTTCCTTGCCGCAAGCTCCAGGCAATCCAGTGGA
>CBFGSA010000074.1:0-13565 GCA_965651365.1 uncultured Rhodanobacteraceae bacterium
GCGCCGCCGCGGCCGCCGGCAGCAGATAGATCCCGCTGCCAATCACGTCGTTGACGGAAAGGCCGACCAGTTGCCAGCGCCCGACCGCGCGCAGCATATCGGGTTGCTCGCTATTGATTGCAGATGAACTTGATGCGGTCGCGTCGCTCATGTGCGGCCTCTGGCATCGACGCTTGGAACAGCACGGCTAGCTGGTTTTGATGCTGGGATTTCCATACTTCTTCCTGTCGCGCTCTTGCAGTAAAGGTTCATGTCACCTTCCCCTTGAATACGAACATGACGGTGGCGATGGTTCAAGTTTGAAGGAACGCACATCCAGAACCGCTTGAGCGTTGCCTGGTAGTTGAGGCAGGAATGCCTATCGCCATCGTCCTGGCCCCGGCAGCACCAACCCGAATTTTCATGAGACCTCAACGCAGAAGAACGCTGGTGCACACGGGCAAGGAGTGAGTCAATAGTCGTAGGAGACGGTGAAACGCACATGACGCGGTGCTTGTGCGGATATCGCCTGCCCGTAATTTGCATTGGGTACGTTAGGTGCGTCCTGACTATACACTTCTATGCTGGTCGGGACCTTAGCGTTGAGTACGTTGAACACGTCTACGCTGAAGCGCAGTTTGCCACTGGCAAACGCGGGCCGATAATGTGCCCCAAGATCAAGTTGGCGGAACCAGGGCAGATTGCCAATGGAGCCTGGAGGTGCAGGGTCACCCTCACAATAATGGTAAATGCCGCCATAAGCTGCGGGGTCGGTTTGATCCGGCCCGAAGTAGCTGAGGCAGCCCTTGGGCGCGCCAGAGATCAGTCGCAGATTGCCGGATACCATCCACTCCGGATTCAACTGGACGTAACCATAGGCTTTCAATTGGTGCCGGTGATTGTTGTTCTGCACTCCGTAGGTGTGCTTCATGATCGAGGGGTAATCCCAGTCCTGCGTGGTGGACGTATAGGACTGCTGGATGTCCGAGCGCAACTGTCCCTCGGTATTGCCCCAGTTCTTCGAGAACACGTAGGAAACCAAGCCATACCATCCATCCTTGAACGGATGTTCCAGCATGAACTCTGCGCTCGCATACTTGCGCGTGAGCTTGTGGTCCCAACCGAACTCGTCATAGGACATGGGCACGTCTACGTAATTGCCACTGATATCTCTCAAGACAAACGTGTTGCCCTTGCCCGGGTTGATCAGGTAGCAGCTGTTGGTACCTTCGATCTCGTAGCCCAGGCTGGCCGCCTTGTCTGCAACACGGTCGATGTCGCAGTAGTCGTCGATAGCGTTCTTGAGGATGCGGTCGGTCAGCTTGACGCCGTAGACCCAGTCCTGACGAAATTGTTTGGTGAAGCCGAGAATGAATTCATCCTGATGTTCCGCCACCAGATTTCTGGCAGCCACGGTTTTTGGATCCGGCAATTGACCGAAATAGTTGTTCGACGCGACAGTATCGCCTACCGGAGTCAGTCCTGTTGGAACGCCGTCGGGGCCAATTCCAGAGTAAGTGTAGTACTGCCTGGTCTGGACAATCGCGCCAGCCGAATTGATGCCCGGGTTGAGCGGCAGGCCCAGGTAGTAGCGCCCGGCGTTGCCGTAGACCTTGAACGTCGAGTCGCCGTGTACATTCCAGCTGAAGCCAAAGCGTGGCGCCCACTGGGGGGTGGTCTGCCGGATGAAAACGTCACCATCGCTGTTGTAGTTGGTGAACTGGTCGTTGCGGAGGCCAAGTGTGACAAGAAAATCGTCGTTGACCTGCCAGCGGTCCTCGATGAATTGGGCCCGCTGGGTGGAACGAACCGTCAACAACCTGCTATTGACGTGTTTGACCACATAGTAGCCCTCTTCCCCGTTGGGAAACGCGCCGGTACCCGGTACGCCTGTGCCGGTTTCAAGCGGAAGCTCGGGATCGGACAAACCGTAGGACCAGTAGTAGCCCGGACCACTTGTGTTGTATCCCTGATTGATGGCTTTGGAGCTGACATTGTCGATACCAGCCGAAAGATTGTGGTTTCCCAACGTGTAGTTGACGTCCAGGCGCAAATCAGTGGACTTGTTGCCTCGATCCGGGTCTGAGAGACTTTGCGTGGTTTGAGCGTTGCCAATCGGCACGCTACCGTTCAGCGCAGGGTTCTGATTGGTTATTCCACTAAGGTAAACCAATCCTGGATTGTAGCCCGGCGGACTATCATAGGCCCGGGTGTGCAACTTGCCGTACATGGCGCTCAGGTTGAGGTTGTCTGTGATGTAGCTGGTGTACTTGGCCACGTACATATCGCCACCATACTTGGTATTGTCTGCGCTGCCTTTGCGTTCACCTCGTGCCAGACGGCTGTAGTCGTAGTCGTAAATCTTGCCTTTGGAGAACAGTTTGTCGGAAACGCCCGTCAGTTCGAGAATGTTGCTATCGTTGATGTTCCAGTCAACTTTGGCGTACCAGCGTGGTTCAGTCTGGCGATAAGCAGTATAAGAGGTTGAGGATTGCACGCTGTGAACGTTCTGACCTTCGAAACGTTCCTGTTCAATGTCGACAAAGGCATAGAGCGTGTCCTTGATCAAAGGTCCACCTACATAGGCCGACAGCCGGCTCGACCAGTACGAATCCTTGCTGTCAGGTTCATACAGGTCGTCGGCCACTGGCGAACTCGGCAGCCCGTTCGTGTACAGAATGTCGTCCTTGTTCGAGCGAAGAAATGCCGGCTCCCACACGAATTGAGCACCAAAGTGCCACTCGTTGGTGCCGCGTCTGCCAATGACGTTGATGACGCCACCATCGGAGCGTCCGTATTTTGCACTGTAGCCCCCAGTGTACGTTTCCTGCTGCTCGATCGAGCCGTACGGCATGGTCAGGCCACCCAAGCCCTGCAAAGGATCGGTCGTGTTGAATCCGTTGATGTAGTACGCATTCTCGCTGGCTGAGGAACCGCCGAAGACGACCAGCGAATTGCCTGTCGCGCTTTGAAACCCCCCGCTGTTGCCAGCCACACCTGGCGCAAGCAGGGCAATGGCTTCCGAGCTGTGGCCGAGTGGCAGCTTGACCAGCTGTTCCCGGGTGATCACGGTACGCGAATCGACACTGGAAACATCGATTGGCGGCAGGGTACTAGCCGACACCTGAACACCTTGAAGATCTTGGGCCGCTCGCTCAGCGTTGCCGAATGTCACTTCGATGTTCGAGCCTACCTTGACGGTCAGGTCAGTCTTTTTATCGACTGGCTCACCATTGCTGATCAATGTGACTTGGTAGGTCCCAATTGGTAGCTGTGGAGATTGAAAATGGCCCCCTGCATCGACCGGAATTTCCCTGCGAAACCCGCTCTGGTTCTCGATTATCACTGTGCCGTGATCCACCTCCGTCGTTTGGCCAAAGATGGTGCCGGTCGTGGACTGCCCACGTGCAGCAAGTGGCAAAACGGCAATAATCAAGGTGGCCAACAATCCAAGCTTGAATAGTATGGTTTTCATGAGGTTGGTCCTCTGGAGTATGTAAACAGACGTTCAGAAGGGCTTGATGAAGCCAATTGCCGCTTTGCCTTTTTGTTCCAGATACCCGACATACAGGGTCTATATCGAGGCTTCCTTCTCAAGGCTGGTGCACGGGCGCCATGGGCATGCTGATCGAGCTCGCATGCGCTCGACTGTGCCAGATGGTCTGCCAGGCGCTCTTGTAATCACCCGGTTTGGCGAAAAAGATGTTGTCTACCCATGTTTGCGGATTGCGGTCATAGCGTGGGAACCAGCTTGACTGGATCTGCACCATGATCCGGTGGCCGGGCTGGATCGTGTAGTTGATGTTGGGCAGGGGGAATGTGTACTCGAAGGGTTTGTTCGGTTCGATCGGTGCCGCATTGGCGAAGCTCTGGCGGTAGCGGCCGCGGAAGATGTCCATTGCCAAAGGGAATTCGTAACCACCCATGGGCGGGTTGCGCGGGAAGGTGTCCGGGTAGACATCGATGATCTTGACCACCCAGTCGCTGTCCCGGCCACTGGTGGAGGCGTGCAGATGCACGACCGGCGCACCCGAGATCCGCAGTGCGTTTTCCAGCGGAGCAGAAACATAGCTGATCACGTCTGGACGATCATCGACGAAGCGCTGGTCCGCGACGGCCCAACTCTGCAGCGCCTCGGGCCGCTTGGCGCCGAACGGGCGATGCCGATTGGGTACCGGGCGGGACGGATCGGACAGATAACGATCCGACACGCTCTCACCTGCTGGAGGCGGCGTGAAGCTGAGACGCCGGTCGGCGCGCAGATACAGCGATTGCGACTTGTGTTTGCAGCCTTTTTCGCACGCCAGTGGCCAGTGATCAAACTGTTCCCAGCGGTTGCTGCCGGCGTTGTATACCGTCACCGGTGACAGCGTGGCCTTGTCGGCGCCATCGACCAGATGGGCCTTGAAAAAAGGCAGCAACATGTCGCGCCGAAACTGCAGCGAGGTGTCTCCGGCCCACTGGAATACACCGAGCGACGTTCCGGTGAAATTGTGCTGGCCGTGGTCCCACGGCCCCATAACCAGATAGTTCAGTGTGTTGCTCTTGTCTTTCGGCTCGGTTGCGGCATAAGCATGCGCCGCGCCCCACAAGTCGACGTGGTCCCACAATCCCTGCACCCACAGGGTCGGTACCTTCAATGGCTGCTTCGAAAGAATCCGATCAACCGCCTGCTTGCTCCAGAACGTGTCGTAGGCGGGGTGGCTGATGATCTTCTGCCAGAAGGGCAGTTGCTCCAGCCCGACGGATTTGGCGAACGCCCCCGATGAGCCCGCCTTGAGCAGAGCGTTGTACCGGTCATATCCGGGCATCGGGATGTCCGGACCAAGACCACGGGTGACGGTCTGTTCGGTGAAGTAGCCGAGATTGACGTTGCGAAAGGCGCCGTAATGAAACCAGTCATCTCCCATCCAGCCGTCGATCTGCGGATTCTCAGGAGCCGCCACCTTGAGTGCCGGATGCGGATGAATCAGGGCCAGAGCCACGGTAAAGCCTGCATAGGAATAGCCCACCATGCCGACCCGTCCATTGGATTCGGGGACATGCTTGACCAGCCAGTCAATGGTGTCCCAGGCATCGGTCGAGTCGTCGACCTTGGCGTTGTTGATGGTGCCGCGCAGGGGAGGGGCCATGAAGTAGTCGCCCTCCGAGCGGTGCTTGCCGCGCACATCCTGGTAGACACGGATGAAGCCGGCCTTGACAAACTGGTCATCGGCCAGTGGCAGGGTGTCACTCATGCGCCGTTCGCGTTGGCCCAGCACGATTGAATGCGCGTTGTAGGGCGTGCGCGTGAGTACGACGGGCGCATCACGGGTGCCTTTGGGAATCACGATAACGGTGTACAGGCGCGTGCCGTCACGCATCGGCACCATTTTCTCGCGCACCGTGTAATCGAACAGTGCCTGCGGAAAAGTGAAATGCGCCGGGATGTCCGGCGTATCCGGTGTCACCTGCGCGGGCGTGTGCGGCGTAGCCAACGCCAGTGCGATACCCATAACCCTTGCAACGACTGTGCTGTTCATCAATCGACCCCCGGAGGATGTACCCGGATCGCGCCCGGCAGAATCCTGGCTCTTCTCAGTTCGATGTTTCGAGAGTAACCAGCAGAGTTTCGCGCTGACCAATGAAAAGACTTGGCCTTCGCATAACCGTTGGTTGTGACGGCGCTGAGTGTGCTCCCGACCCACGATCAGCCGGGCGTGTGCTGCGCCGGATTCAATCAGAAGTTCTTGGAAATCGGGCCTCTTCGATGCAACGTTTCGGCGCGAGCGATCTCGGAGCGGTAAACCTACAACTTTCGGTTATGTGAACTACAGGACTTTTCATTGGTGGGCGCTGTTGGCTTGTGCTAATAACTAAGTTGTGAACTTGCGCGCCTGGGCCATGTTCTGATCTGACATGGCCACGGGTATTGACCGTTGCCCGTCACCGCAGCACGCTCGCTTTGTGCGATGCGGTTTCGTGGCAACAACACACTGGGGAAGTGTATGAACACGAATTCTCGCCGAATCGTTCCGGGCCTGCTAGCTGCATCAATACTGCTGGGACTTGCCACTACTGCCAATGTAGCCACTGCGCAGAATGCGAGCACCGCAGATGCACAAGAACAGGGCCAGACAACAAAGCAGCCGGACAAAAAAAACAAGGTCACGAACCTGTCCAGCGTGATCGTGACCGGCACGCGCACCAGCGACCGTACCCAGGCCGATTCGCTGGTGCCCGTTGACGTGATTCCCGATACGGTGCTGAACCAGTCCGGCGCGATCGATCTGGGCAACGCGCTGGACCTGGCTGTCCCCTCGCTCAATTTCCCGTTGGCTTCGATGTCCGATACCTTTGCCTTCGTGCGACCATTCCAGATGCGCGGCCTCAACAGTGACCAGGTACTGATTCTGGTTGATGGCAAGCGCTGGCATCCCAGTGCCCTGATGCTCACCCTGGGCCAGGTTGGACAGGGTTCGCAGGGCGTCAACATCAACACCATTCCGATCGGCGCCATTGACCACATCGAGGTGCTGCGTGACGGTGCTTCGGCGCAATACGGCTCGGACGCCCTGGCCGGCGTCATCAACATCATTCTGAAGAAAGGCGCCGAAGGTGGCGAAGCGGTGGCGAGTTACGGCAAGTATTCGGCTGGTGACGGCGATCGCACCCGCCTGCAGGGCAACATCGGCTTCGGCCTGGGCGACAATGGCTGGATCCGGGTTTCGGCCCAGGTCGCCGATCAGCAGCCGACCAACCGGGCCGGTCTTGACAACCGGCCGGGATTTACCGAGCTGGGCAAGAAGTACCAGGTCGGCATTCCCAATTCCAACAACTACAATACCTTCTTCAACTGGGGTTATGACTTCTCGCCGAACGTGCACCTGTACGGTTCCGGCCATTACGGCCGCCTGATGGCCGAACCGATGGCCTTCTACCGTTATGGCACAAACGCCCCGGAACCGAAGAACGACCTGATGCAGTACCTGTTTCCGGATGGCGACGGCTTCAATCCGGTCGAGCATGGCGTGTCACGTGACAAGTCGTTTGTCATGGGACTGCGTGGGGACACGGAGAGCGGCTGGACCTGGGACACGTCGGCTGCCTGGGGCTCCAATCGTGTCTCCTACGGCACCTTCAACACGGTCAACTTCGCGTTCTGGAACGACTTCGGCTACACGCCGCGCGACATTCACGACGGCACGCTGACCTCTTCACAGACCACTGTCGACTTGAACCTCGGCAAGAATCTGGGCAACAACTGGCATCTCGCCTTCGGCGGCCAGTACCTGCACCAGAACTACAAGATTGTCGAGGGCGACCTGGCCTCGTACTACGTTGGCACTTCCGGCGTCACCGGCGGCGCCCAGGGCTTTGCCGGTTGGGGCCCGGAGGATGCCAGCGACAATTCGCGCCACTCGATTGCCGAGTATGCCCAGCTTGAAGGCAATGTCACCGACCAGTTCAGCACTTCGGTCGCGCTGCGCCACGAGGACTACTCGGATTTCGGTACCAACACGTCCTATGCCCTGTCCGGGCGCTACGACTTCTTCAACGGCTTTGCACTGCGCGGCACGCTGTCGACCGGCTTTCGTGCGCCAGGGCTTGGCCAGCAGCACGCCTCGGTGACCACGTCGGTGTCCTACCCGGAAGGCAACTCGCTGGGCTTGCCCGAGGGCATCTATCTGCGCGGCCTGGTGCCAGTCGACAACAAGACCGCCCAACTGTTGGGCAGCGAGCCACTGAAGCCGGAGAAAACGCGCAGCGTCACCATCGGCGGGGTGTGGAGTCCGACCAACAACTTCACCACCACCGTGGATCTGTACGACATCCAGCTCAAGAACCGCATCCTGATGTCGAGCTCGATGTCCCTGGTGACCGACTCGGTCAAGGAATACCTGGCCGACAACGGCATCGTCAATTCCGAATACGTGGCGCTGGCCTATTTCACCAATGCGGCCGAAATGAACATCAAGGGCATCGGCATTGTCAGCAACTACCTCAAGGACTTCGACAACGGCGGCACCTGGCAAAGCACGATCAACTACTCGTACCACAAGAACAAGGTGACCAAGGTCCGACCCAATCCGCCGGTACTGGACGCGCTGGGCGACATCGGTTTCCAGCGCATCACGCGCAGCCAGAGCAAGGGCCTGCTGGCTGACCGGATGCCGCGCTCCAAATTCATCTGGACCAACAACTATCGCAAGAACAACTGGGGCTTCACCGCCAGTGCCGTGCGCTACGGTGGCTTCACCGACTACAGTTCGACCAGCTATCTCAACGACGACATCTATCCCGCCAAGTGGCTGGTCAACGCGTCGGTCGACTACCACCTGGACCGCTGGACCTTCACCGTGGGTTCGGACAACATTTTCGACACCTACCCGAAGGAAGCGCCGGAGGGCAGCAACTTCCACGGCATTTTCAAGTACCCCAGCGCCTCGCCGTTCGGTCAGCAGGGTGCATTCTGGTACGGCAAGATCCGCTACACCTGGTAGCCATGCCGGACGGGCGCTGGGCCGGGGCCTGCGCCGTGATCACTACGTGGCGCTGCTCAGGGGGTCCTGAGCAGCGCCTTGGCGCGTTTGCGCACATGGTCCAGAAAGCGCTTCTGGACCGGGCTCAACGAACTGTCGGGCCGGTACAGCGCATACAACGCGACATCCAGTTTTTCCTTCAGTGGCCGTGTTTGCACCATGCCGCAAGCGTGACACCGGGCGGTGAAGGGGTCGACCAGGGCCAGGCCTTCACCGGCGGCCACCAGCGCATGTGCAAGCTGATAGGTCTGCACCCGGACTCGCGTCCTGGGGCGTGGATCGATCCGGGCAAGCTGGTTTTCCAGTTGGCTACCCAGCGCATCATGCACGTTGATGCCGATCAGGGGCTGGCCGGCGAGCGCGCTGACCGGCAGCGGTCTGGTCAACTCCTCGTCTGCCCAGAAACCTGGCGGGGCAATCACCATGATGCGACCCTGGCACAGAGCTTCCTGGTGCAGCTTGTGATGGCCGGTGTCCTGCAGGGTGAGTCCGATATCGGCTTCGTGCAACATCAGTGACACGCACATTTCGGCCGAATGCTGGGTGAACAGTTCTGCCGTGGTCCGCGGACAGGTCTTGCGCAAGGCCGTGGTGGCACCCACCAGCAGTGGCTGTGCCAGCGCCGGTGTGCAGGTCACGCGCAGGGGCCGCGTCTCGGGCTGGCCGATATTGGCAGTGAGCCGTTCCAGCTCGTGCAGTTCCTGGAAGATGCGGTCGATGCGGTGGCGCAGCAGCAGTGCATTCTCGGTCGGCTGCAATCGCCCCTTGACGCGACTGAACAGGGCGAAGCCCAGATGCTGCTCGGCTTGCTGCAGTGCCTTGCTGGCGGCGGGCTGGGAAATGTTGAGCAGGCGTGCCGCGCCGGTCAGGCTGCCGGCGCTCATCACGGCGTGTAGAAGTTCGATGTAACGCAGGCGCACGTTGCGATCCGCTGACTGGTGGAAGTTTCAGTCCAGCACAGTTTGTGCCGACAGGCAATCATCGCGGGGCATGCACGGCCAGCACCACAACTTCGGGTTATGCACACTGCGTCACTTTTCATTGGCGGCAGACTTGCAGGCGTGACTATGCTCGAAATCGGAGTCAAGCCGAGAATCCCCCGCATGCACCGTCCCGCCAAAGCGCACGTGTCCGCCGCCTGGGGGCCACCCTATCTGCTGTATCTGGGCAATGCAGCTGATGATCTGGCGATCAAGACCGCGCGCGGCCTGGCGGCCTGGCGTCCGGACTGGTGCCTGGGTCAGCTGCGCGGGCCGGCGTGCCGGGCGCAGCTTGATCTGCCGGACATGAGCGTGAACGAAGCGGCTCGTGCCGGCGTCAACAGCATGGTGGTGGGCGTGGCCAATGCCGGCGGCGTGATGGCGCCGGAAATTGTGGCCGATGTGGTGGCGGCGCTGGATGCCGGACTCAACGTGGTATCGGGCCTGCACCGCAAGCTGCGTGACAACGTCGATATTGCGGCGGCGGCCAAGCGCAATGCGCGCACCCTGTACGATGCGCGCGATGCAATGCCGGGCATTCCCGTCGGCACCGGGCGGCCGCGTGCCGGGCGGCGCCTGCTCACGGTGGGCAGTGACTGTTCGGTCGGCAAGATGTACACTACGCTGGCGCTGGAGCGCGCGATGCGGCAGCGTGGACTGGCGGCGGATTTTCGCGCCACCGGCCAAACCGGCATCTTCGTGGCCGGCAGTGGTGTGCCGCTCGATTCGGTGGTGGCCGACTTCATCTCCGGTGCGGCCGAATGGATTTCTCCGGCGCGGCATGACGGCGGCTGGGATCTCATCGAGGGCCAGGGCTCGTTGTTCCACCCGTCCTACGCGGGCGTATCGCTGGGCCTGTTGCATGGTGCCCAGCCCGATGCGCTGGTGCTGTGCCACGAACCGACCCGGCGCCACATGCGCGGGCTGCCGGATTGCCCGCTGCCGGACCTGGCCTCGTGCCTGGGCGCCAACCTCGCAGCCGCGCGCCTCACCAATCCGAGGGTCCGGGCCGTGGGCGTGGCCGTCAACACCGCGGCGCTGGCGGAAGACGAAGCACACGCGCTGTGTCTGGAACTGGGAGCCCGCCTGGATCTGCCGTGTACGGATCCGGTGACGATGGGTGTAGAGCCGATTGTTGATCGACTGCTCGAATGCTGCGTCAACTGAACGTTCACCAGCACAGCTTCCGGTTGGGCGCGCCGTTCCGCATTTCCCGCGGCGTCAAGCACCAGGCCGACGTGGTGCTGGTCGAGCTGAGTCATCATGGCCATGTCGGACGCGGCGAGTCGGTGCCCTATCCGCGCTACGGCGAGTCGGCCGAATCAGTGCTGGCACAGATCGAGTCGCTTCGCCCCGAGCTTGAAGCCGGCATGGGACGGGACGAATTGCAGTCGCGGCTGGCGCCCGGCGCGGCACGCAACGCACTCGATGTTGCGATGTGGGATCTGGAATCCAGGCTCTCCAGCGTACCGGTCTGGACCCGGCTGGGTCGGCCCCTGCGGGTACCCCTGCCCACTGCCCAGACCATCGGCCTGGACAGTCCCGACAACATGGCCCGGGCGGCTGCCCGCCTGTCCGGAGCACGGTTGCTCAAGATCAAGGTGGGTGCCGACCGGCCCGGCGAACGGATCGCGGCGGTGCGCGAGTCCGCACCCGGGCCCCGGCTGATTGTCGATCCCAATGAAAGCTGGAATATCGGCATCCTGAACAGTGTGCAGCCCGTTCTGGAAAGCTGTCGCGTCGAGCTGCTGGAGCAACCCTTGCCAGCCGATGCGGACGACGATCTGCTCGACTACGCGGGGTCCATTCCGGTGTGCGCCGACGAGGCCTGCCATGTGACTCCGGACCTGCCTCGGCTTCGAAACCGCTACCAGGCCATCAACATCAAGCTGGACAAGACCGGCGGTCTGACCGAGGCCTGGCGCCTGCTGCATGCGGCCCGCGACCAAGGCTTCCAGATCATGGTCGGCTGCATGGTCTGCTCGTCCCTGGGCATCTCCCCGGCACTGGAAATTGCCCGCGAGGCCACCTTCATCGATCTCGACGGCCCGTCCTGGCTGGCGCAGGATCTGCCAGGCGGCGTGCGCCTGCAGCAGGGCATGCTGCACCCGCCAGCCACCGGCTTCTGGGGCGGCTGACCACAACTGGCGGTTATGCCCGCTGTTGCAGATTTCATTGGTGATACCCGCCAGTCTGCGATTATGCTCGAATTGATTATCGTGGAGGGAACAGCATGTCCGAGTTGATTGCGCCGCAAGGGTGCCTGCACATCAAGCGCGCGGTATCGTCCGGGTCCGGGGCGGTTTTGCGGCTCCGCTTCGCCTTGCCGATCGCGGCCTTGCTGGCGCTCTCGGCCTGCGCCCCGGCCGACCAGACCGTTGAAAAGGCGCCGCAAGCGCAGCAGAAGGCAGCGTCGGCCGGACCCTTTGTCGCCATTCCCGCCTCGACCCGCGCCATGCTGCAGGCAGCCGAGCCGGTGGTGGCCGACCACGCCATGGTGGCGTCGGCGCAACATCTGGCCACACAGGTCGGTGTCGACATCCTGCGCCAGGGTGGAAACGCGATTGATGCGGCCGTGGCGGTAGGCTACGCCGAGGCGGTGGTGCATGCCTGCTGCGGCAATATCGGCGGCGGCGGCTTCATGAACCTGCATCTGGCCGACGGCCGCAGCCTGTTCCTCAATTTCCGCGAGAAGGCGCCACTCAAGGCCACCCCGACCCTGTTCCAGGACAAGGACGGCAACGTGGTCGAAGGCCGCAGCACCAATACCTATCTGGGTGTTGGTGTCCCCGGCACGGTGATGGGCCTGAATACGGCGTTGGCAGCCTACGGCACGATGAGCCTGAAGCAGGTCATGGCGCCGGCAATCAAGCTGGCCCGCGACGGCTACGTGCTCACCGAACAGGACGTGCGCATTTTCAACACCAGCACCGAGCGCTTTGCCGCCGAGCCCAATGTTGCTGCCATCTTTCTCGACGATGGCAAGCCCTGGAAGGTGGGTGACCGACTGGTGCAGACACAGCTTGCGCATACGCTGGAGCAGATTGCGGAGGGCGGCACCGATGCCTTCTACAAGGGCCCCATTGCCGCGGCCATCGTCAAGGCCAGCAATGCCAACGGCGGCATCTTCACGCTCAAGGACTTCGCCGACTACACCGCCGAGTGGCGCAAGCCGATCACCTGCAACTACCGCGGCTACACCGTCGTGTCGGCGCCGCCACCCAGTTCCGGCGGCACCACGGTGTGCATGATCCTGGGCCTGCTCAAGCCCTACCCGATGCATGAATGGGGGTACGGTTCGGTCAAGGCCGTGCATTATTTTGTCGAGGCCGAGCGCCGCGCCTTTGCCGACCGCAATACCTATCTGGGCGATCCGGCTTTCGTCGACAATCCGATCGACCAGCTTCTCGACCCGGCCCATCTCGACCAGCGCCGCGCCACGATTCAGGCCGACAAGGCCACGCCCTCATCCGAGGTCAAGGGCAGCCTGGGCGCGCCCGAGGGCCAGCACACCACGCACTACTCGGTGGTCGACAAGGACGGCAATGCGGTGGCTGTCACCTACACCGTCAACTCCTATTTCGGCAGCAAGAAGATTGCCGGCGACACCGGCTTTTTCCTCAACAACGAGATGGACGACTTCACCGCCAAACCCGGCGTGCCCAACAAGGCGGGCCTGGTCACCGGCGTGATCAACCAGGTCGAGGGTGGCAAGCGCCCCTTGAGTTCGATGACACCCACCATCGTGCTCAAGGACGGCAAGCCCTACATGCTGACCGGCAGCCCGGGCGACGGCACCATCATCTCCACCGTCACCGAGTCCATCATGAACGTGGTCGACTACGGCATGAACATCCAGCAGTCGATCAGTGCGCCGCGCCTGCATCACCAGTGGTATCCGCAAAGCGTGTCGATCGAACCGGGCCTGCTGACACCCGAATCGAAGCAGGCGCTGGAAGCCATGGGTCACAGCTTCGTGATCCACCAGGCGATCGGCGCCGATGAGGCGATCATGATCGATCCCGAAAGCGGTCAGCGCCTCGGCGCATCCGACCCGCGCCGCACCGCCGGAGCCGCCGCCGGG
>CBFGSA010000075.1:0-13535 GCA_965651365.1 uncultured Rhodanobacteraceae bacterium
CGGCCCCTGCGAACTCCCGAAGCTCGTCATCCTGGGGCTGCCGAAGGCAGAACCCGGGATCCAATGTGCTTTTGTGCGCGCTTGCAGCCGACACCATGACTTGACGCAAGCAAGATCGACCCCGGGTTTCCTCGCCTCTCTAAACGTGAACATCCATGTCTGCTCCCCGGATCATCGCTGCGCGATGTCCGGGGTGACGGCGGATTGGATGCGGCATCCATGGTGACGGTGGGTGTGGCGCGCAGCGTCCGGGCTGACTGGACTACCCGGTATTCTGCAAGCCGCGGGCGACGCCGTTGACGGTGGCCACGAGAGCAGCAAACAGTGGGGTGTCGGGCGAGCTGCCGGCTTCGCGCCAGCGCTTGAGCAGATCGACCTGGATCAGGCTCATCGGGTCGATGTAGGGATTGCGCAAACGGATCGACAGGGCCAGGCGCGGGTCGTCAGCCAGCAGGCGTTCGGTGCCTTTGAGCTTGAGAATGCCCCGGACACTGGCTTCGTGCTCGCGCTCGAGGCGGGCAAAGAAGTCCGCGTGCAGCGGGCCGGAAAGCTCGGAGAAGCGGCGCGCGATGCGCAGGTCGGTCTTGGCCAGCACCATCTCGACATCCTCGATCAGGGTGCGCAAGAACACCCAGTCGCGCGCCATGGCCTGCATCGTGTCCAGCCCGTGGCGTTCGACGGCCTTGTCGATGGCGCTGCCCAGGCCATACCAGCCGGTCAGGACGGCGCGGCTCTGGGTCCAGGAAAACACCCAGGGAATGGCGCGCAAATCCTCCACGCCCCGCATTGCGCGGCGACTGGCCGGGCGCGAACCCATGGCCATGTGCTCGATCACGTCGATCGGGGTGGCCCGGCGGAACCAGTCGACAAAGTGTTTGTCACGCACCAGCGCCCGATAGGCCTTGCGGCTGTCTTCAGCCATCCCGGCCATGATCTCGTGCCAGCGTTCCTGGCCCGGCGCCAGGCCGGGTGGGCGCAGGCTGGCGCGCAGCGTTGCGCCTGCCATTTGTTCCAGGCTGCGCAGCGCCAGCGCCCGGATGCCGTACTTGCGGTGGATCACCTCGCCCTGCTCGGTCAGGCGCAGGTGCCCGTGCACGCTGCCCGTCGGCGAGGCCATCAAGGCCTTGACCAGATGGCCGCCGCCGCGGCTGGTGCTGCCACCGCGGCCGTGGAAGAAGGCGAGCTGCACACCGCATTCGGCGGCCACTGCCAGCATCCGCCGCTGGCCCTGCTGCAGCACCCAGCGCGAGGACACGATGCCGCCGTCCTTGCTGGAGTCGGAGTAGCCCAGCATCACCATCTGGCGCTTGCCGCGCTGCGCCAGATGGGTCTGGTAGACCGGATCGTTGAACAGCGAGCGCAGGCTGTCGCCCGCGTTCTCGAGATCATCCACGGTCTCGAACAGCGGCGCGATATCCAGCGGCACACGGCCGTCCTCATCGACCAGGCCGCCCATGCGCGCCAGCGCCAGCACCGCCAGCACATCGGCGGCCGAGCGCGCCATGGAAATCACATAGGGGCCGGTGGCCTGGGCGCCATAGCGACGGCGCGCATCGGCCAGCGTCGCGAACACGTCATGCAGGCGCTGGACCGCGGCATCTTCAATTTGCGGCAGCGGCTTCCCGCCGGCAGCGAAGTCGCGCAGCGTGGCCGCGCGCGCATCGGCATCACGCCGCGACCAGCCTGCATCGTCCAGCAGCAACGCCAGCACATCGTCGTGCACGCGCGCATCCTGGCGCACATCCAGGCGCAGCAGGTGGAATCCGAAGGTACGCACGCGCCACAGCAGGCGCTCGGCGGCGAAAGCACCGGCATGGGCACCCGCGTGCTGGCGCAGGCTTTGCACAATGCTGCCGATATCGGCTTCCAGCTCGACCGGATCGGTGTATCCGGTGGCAGCATTGGCTTGGGTCGCTTGCAGCCGCGCCGCCACCAGGGTCAGCAGGCAGCGGTAGGGCATGTCGCGGTGGCGGGGCCGAATGGCCGCCGCGGCATCCGGAAAGCACTCGCGATAGTCGGCCAGGCGCTGCTCCACGTCCGCGGAGAAGCCAACCCGCCGCCGCGTCTGGCTGAGCAGCCGGGCCAGATGGCGGCATTCGGCCACGTAGCGCTCCAGTACCTGGCCGCGCTGGGCGGCCAGGGTCTCGGCGATGGTGTCAGCACCGACATTGGGGTTGCCGTCCATGTCGCCGCCAACCCAGGAGGCGAAGCGCAGCACCCTCGGCAGCTCGCGTGCGCGCCCGTGCACCTTCTGCCAGGCCAGGCCGAGACTTTCATAGAACACCGGCAGCACCTGGTACAGCGGGCCGATCGCGTAGAAGCCGACATGCTCGAACTCGTCCTGCACGCTGGGTCGCTCGTGGCTGGCCTCGCTGGTCTGCCAACCCGCGGTCAGCGCCGTGCGCAGCCGCGCCGCATCGCGCTGCTGCTCGACCGGCGGACGCGCCGCATCGAAACCGGCGATCAGGCAGGCTGTCATCACCTGCTCCTTTTCCAGCAGGGAGCGGCGTACTGCTTCGGTTGGATGGGCCGTGAACACCGGCTCGACATCCAGCGCCTCCAGCCCGTCGGACACCGCCTGTTCGGAATGTCCGGCCGTCTTCAATTCGGCCAGCACCGCCTCCAGTCCGTCCGGCTGCGGACCGGCGCCGGCGCTCTGGTAGTCGCGGTGACGGCGGATGCGGTGCACCCGTTCGGCCAGATTCACGACCTGGAAATAGGTGGAAAACGCCCGCGTCAGCGTGTGCGCCAGATCAGGCTCCAGCCCGGCCAGCTCGGCCGCCAGCGCATCCATCGGCTGGTGCGACTCGCGGCGCCGGATCGCCGCCCGCCGCAGCGCCTCCACCCGCTCGAAGAATGCGGTGCCTTCCTGCTCGGCCAGCATCTCGCCCACCAAAGTGCCCAGCCGCCGCACGTCCTCGCGCAGTCCCTGATCCTGGGGCAGAAACTCGACCTGTCTGAGTTCTTCCATCGCTTCTGTCATGCGCACCAGAGTAACGCACAAGGATGAATGCAGGCTCATGCTTGCGGGCAACAGCCGCCGCCCCGAACAGTTTCAGCTGCCGTCGAAGCCGTCGCTGAAGTTACCGTCGCCGAGTTCATAGGCACCCATGTCGCAGTGCGCACCCTGCGGGCGTGACACGCCGCGCTGGTCAACGCCGCTGACCGGATCGGCGGCGCAATTGCTGTCATCGCCGGCATCGATGGCCGGCGAAATCGGCGTCAGGGCCATGGTCTGTGTCGGACCGCCGTTGTCGGCCAGTGCCGCCAGCATCGGGTCGCCGACAAGATTGCCGTTCACGCCGGCGGTAACGCCGCAGGAACCGTCCCCGATCAGCGAACCTTGTATGTTCACGCTGCCGCCGCTGGAATGCGCACAATCCTGCCCGGGACCGACATGGTCGACGATGCTGTTGCGAATGCTCAGGGTGTCGTTGACGACCCTGACGGTACTTCCATCGGCCGGCATGAAGGTCTGGGAGAACAGGTGCCGATAGGCAGGATCGTCGCGACCCCACCCCGCCTCGATAAGTACCATGATCGCCTCGCGTTCACGCGCTTCTTCGGGCGTGGCGAGATGGCGCCAGCCCGCGGGGTAGCCGCCGAACAGGATCAGGTGCGAGACCCGATGCGGATGCCGCACCGCGTATTCGATCGACACCGAGGCTCCCTGGCTGATGCCGAGCAGCGGAAATCGATCGAGCCCCGCCGCATCCACGACCGCCTCCAGGTCGGCCACGAAGGTGTCGAAACTGATCTCCGGAACGTTCCAGTCGGACAGGCCGCAGCCGCGTTCGTCGTAGCGAATCAGGCGTCGATGGCGGGCAAGACTGCGGAACAATGGGCTCCAGATCGGCGCCTCCCAGTCGAGCTCGAGATGCGACAGCCAGTTCGCCGCCTTGACCAGCGTCGGTTGGTCATCGGAACCGACCGTGGCCCAGGCGAGGGCGACTCCGTCGCGCGCCTCCACGAAGCGCACGCGCTGCTGGATACGCAATGTCCGATCCGCTTCCTCGTTCGAAACCGCTCGCTCGCCATCGACGCTGTTCGATCGCAGCGGCTCGACGGGCCACTCGGGTGGCTGCAGGTTTGCCGCACGGAACTTATCCTCCAGCTCTCCGCGCAGGGCCTCGGCCTGGTCGAGGCAACCGGCCTTCAATCGCGCCGATAGCGCACCGATGGCCGCATCGCGGTCGAACGGCGCATCCTCCAGCCAGGCATCGGCCCAGTCGACGGCCTCGTCGGGCGGAATCCCGGGCATGCCGGCCAGTCGCCGCGCCAGTCGCGTGCGCAGCTGCCGTCACTGTCAACGTTGTTGCCGGCGGCGTCGAAGGTACCGCCGTAGTCGGAGATGCTGACGCAATCACCGCCCGGGCCATTGTTCGTCACGATCGAATTCTTGACCCGCATCTGGTACAGGTTGCCAATGCCGCCACCGCCCAGCGCACCGCTGCTGGCATTGCCGACCACGGTGCTGCTGACCAGATCCAGCATGCCGGCGTTGCCGATGCCGCCGCTGGCCGTGTTGAGGTTGTTGGCGATCGTTGTGTTGCGAATCGTCACGGTTCCGTCGTTGGCGATACCACCGCCGGCATCGAAGGCCACATTGCCGGCAATCGTGCTGCGCGCGACGATCATGACCGAGCCGCCGCCGTTGCCGATCGCGCCGCCGATGGCGGCCGCGTTGCTGGTGAAGCTGCTGTCGAGAATCGTGATCGTGCTGCCTGCCGTGTCCAGGGCGCCACTGTGGGCATAGGCATTGCTGTCGCTCACCGTGACGCGGTCGAGCACCAGGGTCGCGTTCTTGACGTAGATCGCACCACCGTCCTTGCCGCGCTTCTTGCGGCCGTTGGCGCAGCCGTGGCGCAAGCTGAGATTCTTGAGCGTGAGGTTGCCGCCGGCAGGCACGGTGAGCAATCCGAACTGCCCAGGTTGCTGTTTTCCGTCCAGCGTGCACGCCACCGTGGCGTCGCGTTGAATCGTTGCACCAGCGCCTTCAACGACGAGATTGCTGGTGATGTCCGGCAGGCCGCTGTAGCTGTCGAGCGGATCAGCGCTGCTCAGCGTGTAGGTTGAATCGGCTGCCAGAAATATGGTGTCGTTGCCCAGACCGGCCGGGCAATCGCTGTTGTCGACCTGGGCATCGGCGTTGGCATTGTGGATCGCTTCGCGCAGGGAACAGTTGCCGTCATTGGCAACATCCACGGCACCAGGCGCCACGCTGATGTCTGTCGCCGCAGCGCGCCCGGCCGCCAGGGTCAGCGCCAGCAACAGCAGGCAGGTGAATGTGTTCGGTGGTTGAACAGGTAGCTTTTTCATGGTGTGTCCTCGAAACCATCGGCGAAAATTTCATCGCGCAATTCATAGGCGCCGATGTCGCAATGCGCGCCCTGCGGTCGGACTACGCCGCGCTGGTCGGTTTCTTCGCACGACCCGTCGTCACCGCTGTCGATGGCCGCGCTGCCGGGCGCAATGGCCAGGGTTGGCGTGGCACCGCCGTTGTCGGCCAGCGGCCCGAGCAGCGGGTTGGCATCCAGATTGCCGCCACCATCCTGGCCAATGCCGGTATCCCAGCTGGCGCTGCCGCCCGAGCCTTGCACGATGCTGTAGCTGATGGTTGCACCGGACGGCTCCAGATTCTCGATTTCGTCGCCGCCGGTGCTGGCGCTATTGCCCCACACAATGCTGTTGCTCATGGTCAGGGACGTGCCGGAACCCGCGTAGATGCCACCGCCATGATCGGCGCTGTTGCCGCTGATGGTGGTGTTGTTCACGTACGCGGTGCCGGCCTGCGCCAGGCCGCCGCCACCGCCGCCGCTGGCCTGGTTGCCGCTGATGGTGACGTTGAGCAGCGCCAGCAAGGCACCGGAATTGATCAGGCCACCGCCAACCACGGCGGAATTGCCGCTGAAGGTCACATCTTCAATCACGGGCGCGGCGCCGCTCGAGTTGGCCATGCCGCCGCCAAAGGTGGCGCTGTTGCCTTCGATCACGAGATTGTGCAGATACGGGCTGCCGCCCTCGTTCAGGATGCCGCCACCCGCGTCATCCGGCGGCGCCTGGTCGGTGGCCTGGCCACCGGTGATGGTGAACCCGTCCAGCACGGTGTCGCCATCGGCGCCGCTGACATCCACCACGTGCCAACTGTGGTCGCTGTCTTCGGGCGTGCCGATATCGCCGCTCAGGATGGTGGGGTTGGCGTCCGGCGCACGCTGCTCGCGCTCGCTCTCGGTACCGGCAAAGCCGCCATAGACACGCACGCCGGAGCGCAGCTTGAAGCTGACGCTGTTGGCATTGCCACTGGTCGGCTTGTACACACCCATCGCCGCCCACACTTCGCCGCAGCGCGGGTTGGTCAGTGCCGACTGCAAATCCGTGTAGGCATTGACCCAGAGCGCGCCGCTGCCCGTGCCCGTCGCGATCTGGTTCACGTAGCACATCGGCCCGGCCACGCTGGTGTCGTAGTTGATGGAAAAGTACGGGCCCCAGACATTCGCGTTGCCCGCCTTGTCGGTGACCGAACCCGGCGCGATCGCGAACTGGATGGTGCTGGGGTCGGGACCGGTGGGTGTTACCCGCCGCCCGAAGCGCTTGGTATTGACATTGAACGGATTGATGTGAGCGTTGCTCACCGTGATATCGGCATCGGAGAAACCAAAGATCGATTCGCCAAAATCGATGGTGACGTAGAAGGACGCATTCACGCTGCCACTGTAATCGCTGAAAATGCTGGCGACGGGCGGCGTGGTATCGATCGTCACCGACAACGCACTGGACGCTGCCGACTCGTTGCCGGCTGCATCCTTGGCGGTGGCCGTGATGACGTGCTCGCCTTCGCTCATTGGATTGGCTGCCGCCGCGTACCAATTGCCGTTTCCAGGCACGATTCCCGAGCCGAGTACACCATCGATATCGGAGTGCAAGACAATCGTCACCCCGACTTCGGCGGTGCCGGAAAACCCTGGCGTGGACATTTTCGTGACATTGTCGTCGCTGCTCACGCCGGTATCCCACGCCGCCACCAGATCCGGTTTCGACGGCACCGCCGGCGGCACATTGTCCACCGTCCAGCTTTCATCGGTCGCCGGCTCACCGGCCGGCAGGGCATTGCCGGCCAGATCGGTGATGTCCTGGCCCGACGCCAGATCCAGGCCGACCGTACCGTTGAAACCGGCCAGATCGCCACCGGAAAGGGTGATGTCGTACGTCGCCGCATCGACCGCGCTGACGCCGCTCACGCCCACCGTGGTAGTGCCATCGACGGCAAAGTCGCCGACATCGACGTTCTGCACCGCTTCGCTGAAGCTGGCGCGGATGGTCAGCGTATCCGCGTTGGTGTTTGCCGCCATCGGATTCTGCCGCGTGAATGACAGCAGCACCGGCGGCGCGGTATCGCTGTATTCGAACGCACCCATGTCCACCGTACCGCCCACCACCCGCGGATAGCCGCTGCCGCGCTGGTCGGTGCTCAGCGGGTTGGCGTTTTCGTCCAGCGCCAGCGCGTTGTCGCCGGCGTCGATGGCCGGGCTACCGGCTTGCAGCGCCAGGGTCCGGGTCGGGCCGCCATTGTCGGCCAATGCGACCAGCAGCGGATCGCCGTTCAGGTTGCCGTCGATGCCGTTGGTGATGCCGCACGAGCCATCTTCGATCAGGCTGTTGTGCACGCTGATGGTCGCGCCGGCGGGCGCCACGCAGTCGCCACCTGTGGTGGCGTCGGCCACGATGCTGTTGTGCACGGTCAGCGTGCCGTTGCTGTACAGGTTGCCGCCGCTGGCCGCAGCGTTGCCGTCCGCGGTGCTGTTGATCAGCGTGGTCGTGCCACCGGGCGCGGTGTAGACCGCGCCGCCGTAGCTCGCCGTCGGACACAGCGCGGAATTGCCGGTGAAGCTGCTGTTGATCACCATCAGCGTGGCGCCATGGTTGTGGATGGCGCCGCCCTGGCCGTTGGCGGTGTTGCCGCTGAAGGTGCTGGCGCTCACCGTGGCGTTGCCATTGTTGAGGTACAGGCCGCCACCTTCGGTGTTGGTGGCGACGTTGGTCACGAAGGCCACGCGGCGCACGGCGAGCGTACCGTTGCTGTAGATCGCACCACCCTTGCTTTGCCTGCCGCGGGCCAGCGTCAGGCCGCTGACGCTCAACGCGCCGCGCGTGCCCACATAGAACGGGCGGTACGCCTGATCGCCGTCGATCGTCAGCAGATCTGCGCCGGGGCCGTCGATGGTCACCGTGTTGGCGATCGGCGGCAATGCACTGGTCAGGGTGATGGTCTGCGCGCTGGTGAACACGTTGGCGTCGAAGCTGATGGTGCTGGCGCTGCCGAAGGCATTGGCAGCGTTGACCGCCTCGCGCAGCGTGCAGTCGAGATGGCCGCTGCCCTGACCCAGCGTATCGCAACCACCGCCATCGGTATCGGCGCTGGCATTGACGATGAAGTGCGGACCGTCCTGATTTGCCGTCAGCTCGTAGGCCCCCATGTCGCAATGCGCGCCTTGCGGGCGTGTGATGCCACGTTGATCGATGTTGTTGACCGTGGTGGTATCGCTGCAGACGCTGTCGTCGCCCGCGTCGACGGCCGGCGAGCCGGACAACAGTGCCATGGTTTGCGTCGGACCCCCGTTGTCGGCCAGCGCATCGAGCCTGGGGTCGCCGGTCAGATTGCCGTCGGCGCCGGCGGTGACGGCGCACGAACCATCCTCGATCAGGCTGTGGTGCGCCGTCACGTTGCTGCCGAGGCAATCTCTGGCGCCAGCGTTGCCTGCGGTGCTGGCCGAGCGGCGTGCCCGATTGGGTCCGGATCATGCCTACGTGGCATTGACACTGAAGAATCTGGCGCTGGCGAACATGAAGCTGGGTCATTTCGACGCAGCCGGGAAGGAACTGCGCCAGGCCGTCAATATCCAGCAACACGCGCTCGGACCGGACAGCCCGGCGCTGGCCGGAACGCTGGCGAGCCTGGGAAGGTTGCTGCGCTTTTATGGCGATCCGGCCCAGGCCGAGGCACCGCTGCGGCAGGCGCTGGCGATCTGGCGCGCCAGCACGGGCAATGACAACATCCGCAGCGCCAGCGCCATGGTGCCTCTGGCGGCCGTACTGCGCAAGCTCGGCCGGCGCGACGAGGCCGGGACGTTGCTGCGCAAGTCACTGCGCATTCGCCAGCAGCTTGGCGAGCCTGCCGCCAGCCTCGATTTTCCGCGCCTGTACCTGGCCCTGCTCGATATCGACCGGGGCAATCCCGAACAAGCCGAACCCGCCCTGCAGCGCTGCCTGAACGACTGGCAGCGCGCCTATGGTGCCGACAATCACAACCTGGTCTGGCCCTTGCTGGGACTGGCGCGAATCGATCTTGCACGCGGCAATGCCGCACGTGCGGCACGACGCGCGCAACGCGCGCTGGACATCGCGGTCAGGTCCTACGCTCCCGGCCACTCGATAACCCGCGAAGCGCGGCAGCTACGTAATCAGGCGCAGCAGGGCGGCACGTCGAACGCCAGCGCATCATTGCCTGGATGAATCATCTGCGGCACCGGAAAGGCATCTCAGGCCGCCGCGACGAAGCGATTGCGCCCCTGTTGTTTGGCCTGGTACAACGCCTGGTCGGCACGCGCAAGGAGTGCCTCGGGCAGCAAGGTGGTGTCGGCACTGACGGTCGCACCGCCAATGCTGACGGTGAGCCAATCTGCCGCAGCCGAGTCCGGATGACGAATCTCCAGCGCCTCCACGCGACGGCGCAGCAGTTCGGCAATTCGTCGCGCCTGCGTCGAGTCACAGGCCGGCAGCAGCAACACGAATTCCTCGCCGCCAAAGCGGGCCACCGCATCACTCTCGTCACGCCGTGCTTCGGTGCAGGTGCGCGCCAATTGACGCAGGCATTCATCGCCGAACAGATGGCCGCAGGCATCGTTCAGTGCCTTGAAATAATCCACATCGATCAACAGCAGGGACAACGGCGCCCGACTGTGTACCTGGCCCCTGCAGGCCTCGACCAGGGCGGCATCGAAGCTGCGCCGGTTGGCGATACCGGTCAGTCCGTCGCTCATCGACATCGCCTCAAGCCGCCGGTTGGCCTGCTCCAGCTCGCGTACCACCCGCGCCAGATGAATGCTGCCGGCAACCTGACGTGCCACCGCATCAAACATGGCGCAGGCGCCGGGTGAGAACAGGCCTGGATCGGCGCTCTCGAGATTCAGCACCCCCAACAGACGGGCACGATGCCGGATGGGCACGAGATATTCCGAACGCACCGCATCGTTACCTGTCACATAGTCCGGGTCGATCCGCACATCCTTGACCAGCTGTGCCTGCCCGGTACGCGCGCAACGCCCGGCCACGCCCAGGCCCACTGACCACGGTCGCGTTTCTGGCGGCTCCAGGTCCATGCTGCCGGCATAGACTTCCTGCACGAAATGCGAGCCCTGGTCATTGAGCAGGATGATGCTGGCAATGGCCACCGGCATGCGCCCGACGATACAGTCGACAATCCGCTTCAGCACCTCGTCCAGGGTTTCGCCCTGGCTGGCCTGCAAGGATACTTGCGCCAGCATTTCGGCCAACGCCGCCTGGCGCGTGGCGGTATCGTTGTCTCCCCATGGCAGGTCATGCTGGCTCATTTGGAGCCATTGTGCCGTGGTACTGAAAAACCGCAAGTTCGTGCACATGATCGCGATCGCAACTTTCAGCACCATGATTGCACCCAGGAACCGCGTGCCGCGCGTGCTAAAGTCACTGCGTCGAGTATTCCGGGACACAGCAACATGGATTCATTTCTGCAAAGCGCAATCGAGGAAGCACGCCAGGGGCTTGCCGAGGGCGGCATTCCGATCGGCTCGGTGATCGTGCATGACGGGCGCATCATCGGCCGCGGCCACAACCGCCGCGTGCAGCAGGGCTCAACCGTGTTGCATGGCGAGATGGATGCCTTCGAGAATGCCGGACGGCAGCCGGCCCGCGTCTATCGCCAGTGCACGCTCTACACCACCCTGTCGCCCTGCCCGATGTGCAGCGGCGCCATCCTCCTGTACGGCATTCCGAAAGTCATCGTGGGCGAAAACCGGACCTTCATGGGCGAGGAAGCGCTGCTGCGCTCGCGTGGTGTGGAGGTCGAAGTGCTGCAGAACGACACCTGCATCGCGCTGATGCACGATTTCATCGCGGCCAGGCCCGAATTGTGGAACGAGGATATCGGGGAATAGGCCAGTATTGCGGCATTGCGTGGCCTGCCGCCTTATGGTGGATGCGCTCGCGAGTCCGCTTGTCCACCCTGCGGCTTATGCAAGGTCTGGCGCCGGGTGGACAAGCGCAGCGCAGCCATGAGACGAAGTCGCGGGCCATTCATCCTTTGATCCGGATTTCGCAATATAATGACCGACTAACCGCCGAGGGGCGTTGCAACTGTGCAATTGTTCAGCACAGTCAGGCTCGGTGATGATCAATGCAACGGCGCCCGATTGATAATTCTTCCACATCATCAATCCGGAGAGCGCAATATGAACGCCGTACCCAACGACACCACGCAGGACTACAAGGTCCGCGATATCAACCTGGCCGAGGTCGGCCGCAAACGCATTCGCATGGCCGAGCAGGAAATGCCCGGCCTGATGTCGATCCGCGAAAAATATGCGCCGCAAAAGCCGCTGAAAGGCGTGCGGTTGTCGGGCTCGCTGCACATGACCAAGGAAACGGCGGTGCTGATCGAGACCCTGACCGCGCTGGGCGCCAGTGTGCGTTGGGCCTCGTGCAACATTTTCTCCACCCAGGACGACTGCGCCGCAGCCATTGCCGCCTCCGGCGTGCCGGTGTTTGCCTGGAAGGGCGAAACACTGGAGGAGTACTGGCAGTGCACCCTGGACATGCTCACGCACGGCGACATGCGAGGCCCGGAGCTGATCGTCGATGACGGCGGTGATGCGACCTTGCTGATCCACAAGGGCGTGGACATGGAAAACGGCTCGGACTGGGTCGACCAGCCGGGCGAGAGCACCGAGGAGCAGGTGATCAAGAACCTGCTGAAGAAAACCCGCGACCAGCGTCCAGGATTCTGGAAAAAGGCCGCCGAAGGCTGGAAGGGTGTGTCCGAGGAAACCACCACCGGCGTGCACCGCCTGTATCAGCTGGCCGAGGCCGGCAAGCTGCTGGTCCCCGCAATCAACGTCAACGACTCGGTCACCAAGAGCAAGTTCGACAACCTGTACGGCTGCCGCGAATCGCTGGCCGACGGCATCAAGCGCGCCACCGACCTGATGGTGGCCGGCAAAGTCGCCGTGGTCTGCGGCTATGGCGATGTAGGCAAGGGCTGCGCGCATTCGCTGAAGGGCTTCGGCGCGCGCGTCATCGTCACCGAAATCGACCCGATCAACGCCCTGCAGGCAGCGATGGAAGGTTTCGAGGTGACCACGGTCGAGGACACTCTGGGCGAGGCCGACATCTACGTCACCACCACCGGCAACCGCGACATCATCACGCTGGAACACATGAGCAAGATGAAGGACAACGCGCTGGTGTGCAACATCGGCCACTTCGACAACGAGATCCAGGTCGAGAAGCTGCACCAGGCCGATGACGTCAAGCACGAGAACATCAAGCCGCAGGTCGACCGCTACACTTTCGCCAATGGCAACAGCATCTACCTGCTGGCGCAGGGCCGCCTGGTGAACCTGGGCTGCGCCCACGGTCACCCGGCCTTCGTGATGTCGAACAGCTTCTCCAACCAGACGCTGGCGCAGATTGACCTGTGGGCCAACCGCGACAGCTACGAGAACAAGGTCTACCGCCTGCCCAAGAAGCTGGACGAGGAAGTGGCCCGCCTGCACCTGGCCCAGATTGGCGTCAAGCTGACCCGGCTCAGCCAGGAACAGGCCGACTATATCGGTGTGCCGGTGGACGGCCCGTACAAGCCGGAGCATTATCGGTACTGAGAGCGGGAGTTGGGAGTCGGGAGTAGGAAAGCACATGGCATTGAAGCCGGGACACTACCGATTGCATGTTTGGCAGGAAGTCATGCGGCTGGTCAAGCAAATCTACCTGACGACCGAGCGCATGCCGATTCCGGAGCGTTTTGGTCTGCAAAGCCAGATCCGGCGGGCGGCCATCAGCATTCCGTCCAACATTGCTGAAGGTGCCGCGCGAGGCAGTCTACTGGAGTACGCGCGTTTCCTGCAGATCGCGCGCGGTTCACTGATGGAACTCGATACCCAGCTCTGGCTTGGTCACGACCTGGGGCAGATTGATTACTCCGACGAGCTCAAAGACGCGATGGAATCGGTCCTTCTCAAACTCAATGGCCTGATCAAGTCCAAGAAGGAACAATGCCGCAACAACGACCGGTAAGCCCACTCCCCACTCCCCACTTCCCACTCCCGCTTCACCATGCAACCCAAGCCATTTGACGAACAGAAGGTACCGTCCTGGAACCGGGCGGTGTTGAAGGTTGGCAGCAGTTTGCTGGCGGCCAATGATGGCGGCCTGAGCACACGGCACGTACTGGGCCTGGCGCAGTTCATTTCTTCGGCCCATGCGGCCGGGCGCGAGGTGATCCTGGT
>CBFGSA010000076.1:0-13523 GCA_965651365.1 uncultured Rhodanobacteraceae bacterium
TATTCGATTTCAAACTTGGCGGCGACGGACACGAGTTCCTCCCGGGATTGAATGAATGGCGCGGGATTTGGCCCGCGGCGGCCCGCTGTCAGGGGCTGCAGCCCACGCTCGGGCGTGTGGGACAGCAGCACATTATCGCATGGCTCGCGCGGACTGGCATCCGCACAGATCAAGCGATGCGGCACCGCTTCCTGATACGATTGCGCGCTTCCCCTGAACCCATGCGGAGCTGGCCGACATGTCCGACACCAACCAGCGCGAGCTGGAAGACGAAATCCGGCGCGATGTGGACAAGAATCTCAGCTACGGCGGCTATTTGCATCTGGATCGGCTGCTGTCGGCGCAGGAGCTGAAGTCCGATCCCCCCTACCACGACGAAATGCTGTTCATCATCCAGCATCAGGTGGCCGAGTTGTGGTTGAAGCTGATGGTGCACGAGCTGGGCGCCGCAATCGGCTGGTTGCGCCAGGACAGGGCCGATCCGTGTCTCAAGGTGCTGGCCCGGGTCAAGCGCATCCAGCAGCAGTTGTTCGAGCAGTGGGGCGTGCTGGAGACCATGACGCCGGCCGAATACCTGAAGTTCCGCGATCAGCTCGGGCCAGCCTCGGGCTTCCAGTCGGTGCAGTACCGCAGCGTCGAGTTTTTGCTTGGCAACAAGAATGCCGACATGCTGGGTGTCTTTTCGCAAGACCCGCAAGGACAGGCTGCGCTGCGCGGAATACTGCAATCACCGGGCCTGTACGACGAGGTGCTGGCCTGGATGGCCCGCCGTGGTCATGCCGTGCCGGCGTCGATCCTTGAGCGCGATGTCAGCCAGGGCTGGCAGCGCCAGGCCGAACTGGTGCCCGTGTTTGTGCGTGTTTACGCCAACCCGCAGGACTTCTGGCCCGAATACCACCTGTGCGAGACCCTGGTCGACATCGAGGAGAGCTTTCAGCTCTGGCGTTTCCGCCACATGAAGGCCGTCGAGCGCATCATCGGCCAGCGCAAGGGCACCGGCGGCTCCTCCGGCGTCGGCTTCCTCAAAAAGGCGCTGGAGCTGACCTTCTTCCCCGAGCTGCTGGAGGTTCGGACGGAGTTGGGGAGGGGTAATTAATGGCACTTTCTCGATGATACGTATTGCCGCTCCGCGGAGGGATGATGCACGAAGTGAAGCGCACCGAGCCGTGGAGTTTCATGCGGTGGGCACTCTGCACGAAGGGAAGCGCACCGCAGCGCGGAGCTTCAGGTGGTTAGCACCGTTACGCTCGACAGCACTCTGCGATCCGCGGATTTCAGATTATTGGCAAGCAAGCTTTCTTGGTGGGTGTCGTCGGCCCGCCATCCCTGGCCGGTCGTTCGCCGGCTGCGAACTGCCGCTGGGAGTTCGGTCCGGCTCACCCCGGTTCTCAGGCCGCCTTGCCCATCAGCTTCTTCAGCGGCTTGATGAAGATGATCATCAGCAGCCCGGCGCCGACGCCCATGATCACGGCCTTCATGAAGTTCTCGGGCATTTCGGCCACGTTCTGGCCGGTGAACTCGCCAGCCACCAGGCCCGCGATGAGGTTGCCCAGGGCCGCGCCCATGAACCAGGTGCCCATCATCTGGCCACTGAAGCGTTTGGGCGCCAGTTTGGTCACCGCCGACATGCCGATCGGACTCAGGCACAGCTCGCCGGTGGTGTGCAGCAGGTAGGTCAGCACCAGCCAGGTCGGCAGCACCTGGTTTCCGGCCAGCACCAGCTTGGCGGCGAAATACATCACCAGGAAGCCCAGGCCCATCTGGACCAGGCCCAATGCCAGTTTCAGCGGCAGTGAGGGATTGAGATTCTTCGCGGCCAGGCGCAGCCACATGGCGCCGAAGGCCGGCGCCAGCAGGATGATGAAGATCGAGTTGATGCTCTGGAACCAGCTCGCAGGCATTTCCCAGCCGAAGAAGGTGCGATCGGTGTAGCGGTCGGCGAACAGGTTGAAGCTGGACCCGGCCTGCTCGAAGCCGGCCCAGAAGATGGCGGCGGCGACGAAGAACACGATGATGCCGCCCACATGCAGCTTTTCATCCTTGTCCAGCTTGCCGAAGGCGTACACGCTGGCAAAGAACAACGCAGCCAGACCGACGATGATGTACGCGGTGCCCGTGGCGGCCAGCACCGGATTGAACGGAATCATGCCCAGCGCAATGCCGGTCACGACGATGGCCAGGATCACCAGTGCCGCAACCAGCAGCGTCCAGTTGCGGCGCACGCTGCGCAACACTTCGGCACTGCGCTCGCTGACCGGCGGCATCAGGCCGATGTCACCCAGATGGTGCTGGGTCAGGCGGTACTGGATCAGGCCGATCACCATGCCCACGCCGGCGGCGCCGAAGCCCCAATGCCAGCCGACCTTCTCGCCCAGGGTGCCGCAGATAAACGGAGCGATGAAGGCACCCAGGTTGATGCCCATGTAGTAGATCGAAAAGCCGGCGTCTCGGCGCGCACCGCCCTCCGGGTACAGCTCGCCGACCATGGCACTGATGTTGGGCTTGAGCAGACCGGTGCCGAGCACGATGAACAGCATGCCGAGGTAGAAGGTGAAGTGGCTGCCCGGAATGGCCATGGTGAAATGACCCAGCGCGATGATGCAGCCGCCCCACCAGACGGTGCGGCGCGCGCCCATCAAGTGATCGGCGATCCAGCCGCCGGCCAGCGCCAGCAGATAGACGCCCGCGGTGTACAGGCCGTAGATGGCAGTTGCACTCTCGTCGCTCAAGCCCAGGCCGTCGTTGGCGATGGCATCGACCATGGCCAGCACCAGAATGCCGCGCATGCCGTAGTAGCTCAGCCGTTCCCACATTTCGGTGAAGAACAAGGTGTACAGGCCGCGCGGATGCTTCATCTTCGCTGCGTCGACAGGCGCGGTTTCGGGGATGCCGGTTGTGGTCATGGGTTTGCCGTTGGCCAGAAACGGCGCCCACAGTTAACATCGATTCAGCGGGGAGTCAATTTTGGGTGGCCCGCTGCGCGTGCCACCCGGGAATCGGGAATCGGGATTCGGGAATGGTCAAAAGCCGCGACAGGTGAGCGCCCGGCGAACCAGAGACGCACCGCAGAAACGCTTTTTGCTCTTGCTTCTGCGATTCCCGATTCCCCATTCCCGGCTCTACACAGGTGACAGCTTGTCCAGTATCCGGGTCAGGGTCCGGATTTCGGTCGGCTCCAGTTCGGCCAGCAGTTCTTTTTCGTGCTGGCGCGCCAGTGGCGCCACGGCGTCGTGAATGCGCCAGCCTTCCTCGCTCAGGTGCAATACCGAGCGGCGGCGGTCCGCGCTGTGGCGTTCGCGGTCGACGCGGCCGGCTTCCACCAGCTTGGCCAGGGCGCGACTGACGGCGACCTTGTCCATGGCCGTGTGTTCGGCCACTTCGCGCGCAGACAGAGGCTCGAAGCGCGCCAGTACCGCCATCACGCGCCATTCTGTCATCGACAGGCTGAAGCGGTCCTGGTATTCGTTGGCGATCGCCTGGCTGACCTGGTTGGACAGGATCGACAGCCGGTAGGGCAGAAATCGCTCCAGCTCCAGTGGCAAATGATTGGCGCTCATGTGCTATTCTAGGCAATTGGTTTCATATGTAACTATATCGGCAGCCGCGCTGTCACGCCAGTTGCGGGCTGCTGCCACTTGAATCTCGGGAGTATTGCCATGAACGCCCAGCCCAATCTCGGCATGGAAGTCACCACCTTCGAAAATCCCATGGGGATCAACGGCTTCGAGTTTGTCGAGTTCGCCGCGCCCGGCGAGCAGGCCGCGGAACTCCACGCGTTGTTCAAGCGCATGGGCTTCACGGCGGTACTCAAGCACAAGCAGCGTCCGATCACCGTGTATCGCCAGAACCGGGTCAATTTCCTGGTCAACGAGGAGCCCGATTCCTTTGCCGCCGATTTCGCGGCCAAGCACGGCCCCTGTGCCTGCGGCTTTGCCATCCGTTTTGACAAGCCGGCCGGCGAGGTGCTGCAGCATGTGCTGGGTAATGGTGGCGAGAAGATCGACCACAAGCCGGCCAGCAGGGCGGTCGATGCGCCGGTGATCAAGGGCATCGGCGACTGCATGTTGTACCTGGTGGACCGCTATGGCGACAAAGGCAGCGTCTATGATGGCGACTACGCGCCGATCGAAGGCGCGGATCAGAACCCGGCCGGGTTCGGCCTGACCTTCATCGACCATCTGACCCACAACCTGCACTTTGGCAACATGGCCAAATGGTCGGAATACTACGAAAAGCTGTTCAATTTCCGCGAAATCAAGTACTTCGACATCAAGGGCGCCAAGACCGGCCTGGTGTCCAAGGCCATGACCGCGCCGGACGGCATCGTGCGCATTCCGCTCAACGAGTCGAACGATCCCAAGTCGCAGATCAACGAGTACCTGGACGCCTACCACGGCGAGGGCATCCAGCACATTGCCTGTTTCACCGACAACATCTACGAGACGGTGGAGCAGATGCGCGCGGCTGGCGTCAGTTTCCTGGACACGCCCGACACCTATTTCGAGGTAATCGACCAGCGCGTGCCCAACCATGGCGAGGACGTGCCGCGGCTGGCGAAGAACAAGATCCTGATCGATGCCGACAACGAGACCAAAAGCAAGCTGCTGCTGCAGATCTTCACCGAAAACGTGATCGGCCCGATCTTCTTCGAGATCATCCAGCGCAAGGGCAACGAAGGCTTCGGCGAGGGCAACTTCCAGGCCCTGTTCGAATCCATCGAGCGCGACCAGATCCGCCGCGGCGTGCTGTGATCAGCTTCCTCTCTCCCGGCGGGAGAGGGGCTTCATCAGGCGAATCCGTGAGGTACTTGTCAGAACTGGCCCATGCTGTGCGACATGAAGCTGCCCAGCATGGCGCCGGAGAACAGGCCCAGCACCATCAGCACGATGCTGATCAGGATCAGGATGCCCAGGATCACGAAATAGGTGCGCAATTTGTCCATGGAACGGCGGAACTGCACTTCGTCACCGCTGGCCTGGGCCTGCTCGATGGCACCGGCCGACTGCAGCAGCAGCACGCCGATCCAGATTGGCAGCCAGGCGATGATGATGCCGATGATGGTAATGGCCGTGAGCACGCCCTGGATGATGAAAACCACACCCAGCAGCTTCATCCAGCCTTTGCCGGCGGCCAGCGGAGTGCTCAATTCGCGCACGATGGCGCTGCGTTCTTCAGTCATGATCAACCCTCAATTCGTGAATATGATGGTTGTCCCCTGACGGCTGAGACCGCACCGATACTAGACCCGCGCGGCGCGACAGACAATGGCCGCGCGGTGGCGTTTCCGTTTCACCGACAAATTGCGCTTTTGGCAGGCAGGAGCATGAGATGAGCGAGCAACAGCACCAGTACATGAGTGGTTTCGGCAACGAGTTCGCCACCGAGGCGCTGCCAGGCAGCTTGCCGGCCCATCGCAATTCGCCGCAGAAGGTGGCGCACGGTTTGTATGCCGAGCAGTTCTCGGGCACGGCATTTACCGCGCCGCGTGCGGAAAACCGGCGCAGCTGGCTGTACCGCATCCGCCCCGCAGCGGTGCACCAGCCGTTCGAGGAGCTGTCACATTCGACGTTTCACAACCGCTTCAGCGAGGGTGTGGCGACGCCCAACCAGCTGCGCTGGTCGCCGATGCCGGAAGCGGCGCGCAAGACAAGCTTCATTGAAGGTCTGTGGACCATCGCCGGCAATGGCAGAGCGGCCAGCCAGCAGGGCATCGGTATCCACCTGTACAGCGCCAACCGCGACATGGAAGCGCGCTATTTCTACAACGCCGACGCCGAAATGCTGATCGTGCCCCAGGCCGGGCGACTGCATATCGCCACCGAACTTGGCGTGATCGATGTCGAACCGCAGGAAATCGCGGTGATCCCGCGCGGCGTACGCTTTCGCGTCGACCTGCCCGATGGCTCGGCTCGCGGCTATGTGTGCGAGAACTTCGGTGCCATCCTGCGCCTGCCGGAATTGGGGCCGATCGGCTCCAACGGCCTGGCCAATGCGCGCGACTTCCTGACGCCGGTGGCGGCCTACGAAGATCTGGAAGGCGAGTTTGAATTGATCGGCAAGTTTCAGGGTCGCTTGTGGATTGCCGAAATCGGTCACAGCCCGCTGGACGTGGTCGCCTGGCACGGCAACTACGCGCCGTACAAATACGATCTGCGCCATTTCAACACCATCGGCTCGATCAGCTACGACCACCCGGATCCGTGCATCTTCACCGTGCTCACCTCGGCCAGCGACACGCCGGGCACGGCCAACATGGATTTCGCCATCTTCCCGCCGCGCTGGCTGGTGGCCGAAGACACCTTCCGGCCACCGTGGTTCCACCGCAATATCGCCAGTGAATTCATGGGCCTGATCCACGGCGAGTACGACGCCAAGGAGGCCGGCGCGGACGGCGCGGGCTTCGTGCCCGGCGGCGCCTCGCTGCACAACTCGATGACCGGCCACGGCCCCGACGCGGTCAGCTTCGAGAAGGCCTCGGCCAGCGACACCCAAAAGCCGCAGCAGGTCACCGACACCATGGCCTTCATGTTCGAAACCCGGGCCGTGATCGTACCCACGCGGCAGGCGCTGGATGCCGACTGGCTGCAGAAAGACTATTACCAGTGTTGGCAAGGCTTAAAACACCAGTTTACAGGATCAACTTGACATCACCGCATCAATGCATCATGATGCAAACCAAGGGAGAGTCGTACTTCCGCTCCTGCAGTCATCTGATTTCTGTATTCAGACTACTGCGTCTGTCCCCTGTCTTCTGTCATCAGTCCCCTGCCATGCGCACCACCATCGACATTCCCGAACGCGAGCACACCCTGTTTACCAGTCTGGCGCGCGAGCAGGGCACCAGCCTCAGCAAGCTGGTGGTTGAGTTGGCGCTGCGCGGGCTGAAAACGCCGTCCGGAGTGGAAGATGCGCCACCCGCCTACGACGTGGATCCTGAAACCGGGCTGGCTGTCTTTCATTCAGGGCGGCCGATCACGCTTGGAGATGTGAAGGCCATGGAAGACGAGGAGCTGGATCGCTTTGGTCCATTTGCTCGATAGCAATATGTTGATCGCCCTGTTTGATGGCGAACACGTTCATCATCGGGTGGTGCGCAACTGGTTTGTACGCCTGGATGGCGGCTTTGCAACCTGCCCGATTGTCGAAGGTGCGCTGGTGCGCTGGATCGTGCGCATCCATGGCCGTGACGGCGTGGCACATGCACGCCGCGAACTGAACAAGCTGGCCGCGGACAAACGTCATCACTTCTGGCCCGAAAGCCTGGGCTACAGCGAAGTGCAACTGGATGGCGTGATCGGGCACCGACAGGTTACCAATGCCTACCTGGCCGCGCTGGCGCGCAAACATGGCGGGCGTCTGGCGACGCTGGATCGCGGCCTGGCCGCGCTGCACGACGACGTGGCCGATCTCATTCCCACGCAAGCACAGGAAAAGACATGAAACTTGGATCACTGAAGGAAGGCGGTCGCGACGGCACCCTGATCGTCGTCAGCCGTGACTTGAAAAAGGCCGTCAAGGCCGGGGACATCGCACCGAGTCTGCGCGAGGCGCTGGAGCGCTGGTCCGATACCGCGCCGCGCCTGAACGCGCTCTACGAGGAGATCAATGCCGGCAGGGCACATGGCGCATTCGAGGTCGGCATGACGGCGCTGGCCGCGCCGCTGCCGCGCACCTGGGAGTTTCTGGACGGCAGCGCGTATCTGCCGCACGTCGAGCGCGTGCGCAAGGCGCGCGGCGCCGAGGTGCCCGAGACGTTTTACACCGATCCGCTGATGTACCAGGCTACCGCAGCCAGCTTTCTCGGCCCTCGCGACGATATCCCGGTCGGCAGCGAAGACTACGGCATCGACCTTGAGGCAGAAGTCGTCGTGGTCACCGATGATGTGCCGATGGCGGCAACGCCGGAACAGGCCGCCTCACACATCCAGCTTGTCGGCCTGGTCAACGACGTGTCCCTGCGCGGCCTGATCCCGGCCGAGCTGGCCAAGGGCTTCGGCTTCCTGCAGTCCAAGCCGCGATCAGCCCTGTCACCGGTGCTGGTGACGCCCGATGAATTGGGCAATGCCTGGCAGGACAGCAAGCTGCACCTGCCCATGCGCACCTGGCTCAACGGCAAGTGGTTTGGTGAAGCCGAATGCGGTGTCGACATGCAGTTCAACTTCGGCCAGTTGGTGGCGCATGCCGCCAGAACGCGGCCGCTGAGTGCCGGCACGATCGTCGGTTCGGGAACCATCGCCAACCAGGACACCAGCAAGGGCGCTTCGTGCCTGGCCGAGCAGCGCACGGTGGAAAAGCTGCGCGATGGCGAGCCCAAGACACCGTTCCTGAAATTCGGCGACCGCGTCCGCATCGAGATCACCGACGAGAACGGCCACAGCATCTTCGGCGCCATCGAGCAGACCGTGACCCAGGCCTGATGTTCGCAAGCGCGGTTTGAGCGCGCAAAGAAGGGCTGCGAACTGAAAGCCGGAAGCGGTAAGCCGTGAGCGGAAATACTTCATACTGAACCGCTCACTGCTCACCGTTCACGCCGCTTGCGGTGCGTCCGGCTGCTGCTCCGGGCTGGCGCGCTGGAAGGCTTTCAGCGCCAGGCAGCGCTCGTTGATGCGGGCGATGGCCGGGAAGGCGCCCATGTCCACACCCCAGCGATGGGCGTTGTAGACCTGCGGCACCAGACAGGCATCAGCCAGCCCGGGGCTCTCGCCCTGACAGAAGGTGCCCGTTTCCGGATGATCGACGAGCGCGGCTTCCAGAGCCCGGAATCCCAGCTCGATCCAATGCCGTGACCATTGTCGGCGCGCCTCCTCGTCCGCATCCAGTTCGCGGCCCAGATACTGCAGCACGCGCAGGTTGCCGATCGGGTGGATGTCACAGGCGATGATCTGGGCCAATGCCCTCGCCCGCGCCCGCTCGCGTGGCTCGGTTGGCAACAGCCGGGTCTGATGCGCATAGCGCTCGTCCAGATATTCCATGATCGCCAGCGACTGGGTGTATACGCGTCGCCCATCGACCAGGGTCGGAACCAGCTCCTGGGGATTCACGGACGCATAGTCGGCGGTGTGCTGCTGCCCACCATCGTGCACCAGATGCACGGGCCGGGTTTCGTATGCGAGCCCCAGCAAGTTGAGCGCAATTCGTACCCGATAGGCGGCGCTGGAGCGCCAGTAGGTGTAAAGGATCAATCCATCGTCCACGGCCGCTTCCCCCACTCGAGTGGAAATCAGGCGATCATTGTTGCACAAGCATTTGCGCCCCTGCCAAATGCACCGGACAATGGACCACCCGATTCCCTGGCCACCTCCCATTTCAAGGCGAACGCATGAGCTTCAAACGCATGACCGACCTCGACTTGCGCGGCAAGCGCGTGCTCATCCGCCAGGACCTCAACGTGCCGCTTGACGAAGGCAGGATCACGTCGACCCAGCGACTCGAAGCCAGCCTGCCCACGCTCCGCAAAGCACTCGATGCCGGCGCGGGCGTGCTGGTGATGTCGCATCTGGGTCGGCCGGAGGAAGGACAGTTTGATCCGAGCCTGTCGCTTGCGCCGGTGGTCGAGTGGCTGGGCGAAAAGCTCGATGGTCCGGCGCGGCTGGAACGGGACTACCTCGGCGGCGTCGAAGTCGCGCCAGGCGAGCTGGTGGTGTTGGAAAACTGCCGCATGAACGTGGGTGAGAAAGCCGACGACACCGCGCTAGCCAAGCGCTACGCCTCACTGTGTGATGTATTTGTAATGGATGCTTTTGGCACCGCCCACCGGGCCCAGGCCTCAACCCATGGCGTGATCCGGCATGCACCCGAAGCCGTCGCCGGACCGCTGCTGGCAGCAGAGCTCGATGCCCTGGGGCGCGCGCTGGAAAATCCGGCGCGCCCACTGCTGGCAATCGTCGGCGGGTCCAAGGTCTCGACCAAGCTGAAATTGCTGGAGACACTGATCGAGCGGGTCGACCAGTTGATCGTAGGCGGCGGTATCGCCAACACCTTTATCGCCGCCGTCGGCCATGTGGTGGGCAATTCCCTGTACGAGCCGGACCTGGTTGACACCGCGCGGGGCATCCTCGATCAGGCCAAACAGCGCGGTGCGGAGATCCCCATTCCGGTCGACGTGATGACCGCGACCCGGTTTTCTGCCAGCGCCAGGCCCAGTATCAAGGCCGTTGGCCAGGTTGGCGACGACGAGATGATTCTCGATATCGGTCCGGAAACCGCCAAGCTGTACGCCGATCGCATCGCCGAATCCGGCACGGTGCTCTGGAACGGCCCGGTCGGCGTTTTCGAATTTGACGCCTTTGGTTCCGGCACCGGGGCACTGGCGCGGGCCATCGCCAGTTCCGGCGCTTTTTCCATTGCCGGCGGCGGCGACACCCTGGCCGCCATCGACAAATATGGCGTGGCCGGCGGCATCGACTGCATCTCCACCGGTGGCGGCGCCTTTCTGGAATTTCTGGAAGGCAAGACCTTGCCCGCGGTTGCCGCGCTCGAAGCCCGCGCATTGTAGGGGTGGCCCATGGCCGCGAGCGGAACTGTTGCGGCAAGCGCGGCAGTGCATCGACACGTTCAGATTCACCAGCTTCACTGACACCGATCTGCGCTAAAGTGTTGGGGCCCCTGCTCGTACCTGCCATGAACGCCGCGATCGAGATTACCCAGCTTTTGCACGCAGCCAGTGAAGGCGATGCGGACGCGCGCCAGCAGCTCTTGCCACACATCTACCGCGAGCTGCATGCGCTGGCGCACCGGCAGTTGCAAGGCAGCGCCGGCCGCCAGCAGACTTTGTGCACCACGGCGCTGGTGCACGAGGCTTTTCTTCGTCTGGCGGCACAGAAACAGGTCAGCTTCGAGGATCGCGCCCATTTTTTGGCCTACTGCAGCCGCGTGATGCGTTCGATCCTTGTCGATCAGGCGCGGCGTCAACTGACCAACAAACGGGGTGGCCAATTCACGCGCATTGAATGGCATGAAGGACATGCGGATCAGAGCGCGCGACCGGAACAGGTGCTGGCTCTGGACCAGGCTCTTGATCGCTTGCACGAAGTCGATCCGCGCCTGGCCCGGGTTACCGAGCTGCAGGTGTTCGGTGGCCTGAAAGTGGCCGAATGCAGCCTTGTGCTGGGTATTTCCGAGCGCACCGTCAAACGCGACTGGCGCAAGGCGCGCGCCATGCTGGCGGCATTGCTCGTCGGCGACGCCGAAGGATGAGAGGCGGCCATGAACGCGCAATTCTGGCAAAGATTGTCGCAGGAACTGGATGGCCTGCTCGACAGCGGCCCGGATGAGCGTGCTGCGCGACTGGATGAGCTCGACGCCGAAGAGCCCGCATTGGCCAATCGACTGCGCGCAGCGCTGGAGGCGGATACGCGCGGGATCGATTTGCTGGACGCACCACTGAGTCTGGATCTGGCATCAAACGCAGAGGCAGCACCGGCAGCAAAACCCGTTGCAGGCATTGGTGACCGGGTTGGTTCATGGCGGCTCGAGCGGGCGTTGGGCCAGGGCGGCATGGGCCAGGTCTGGCTGGCCGCGCGCGATGATGGCCAGTACCGCCTGGAAGTGGCCATCAAACTGATTGACGGTGTGCCGGACAGCGATCTGGCGCGCGAACAATTGCGCCGCGAACGGCAGATTCTGGCTGATCTGGATCACCCGGACATTGCACGCCTGCTCGATGGTGGCGTGCGCGACAACGGCACGCCGTGGTACGCGATGGAGTATGTCGAGGGCCAGCCACTGGATGCCTGGTGCCGGCAGCATGATGCATCGATCCGGTCTCGCCTTGGCTTGCTGGCCCGGATCGCCCGCGCCGTGCACCATGCGCATACGCGTCTCGTGGTGCACAGAGATCTCAAGCCCGGCAATATTCTGGTTGATGACAGGGGCCGGCCACACCTGCTCGACTTCGGCATCGCCAAGCTGCTCGATGCAGGGGACGCCGCAAGCGGGCCACTGACGCTGCTGGCCGCAGCCACGCCGGCCTATGCCGCGCCCGAGCAGTTGCGCGGCGAACGGGTCGGCACGGCCGCAGACATCTACGCGCTGGGCGTGATTGCCTTTGAACTGCTCACGGATGCCAGGCCGCCGCAGCCCGATCCGACTCGCCAGGATGACGTTTGCGGCCCATATCCGTCGTCTGCAGTAGACGCGCGATCGCATCGCGTTCTGCTGCGCGGCGATGTCGACGCAATCGTCGCCAGGGCACTGGCGCCACACCCCGCACAGCGCTACCCCTCGGCCGAGGCGCTGGCTGATGATATCGAACATTGCCTCAAGGACGAGCCCGTTGACGCCCGCCATGCCGGCACAAGCTATCGGGCGCGAAAGTTCGTGCGGCGTCATGCCTGGGGAGTGGGGCTGGGCACGGTGGCCATGCTGGCCTTGTGCGCCGCACTTGCCGCAAGCATCGTGCAGGCCCGGCGCGCGCGCATCGAGCTGACACGCTCGACCGCAGTACAGGACTTTCTGCTCGGTGTGTTCGACGCAGCCCAGCCACTGGCCGGCAACAGCGGTGTTATGACCCAACGCGATCTGGCCGACAAGGCAAGTTCCGACCTGGACCGCATGCTGGCCGACCAGCCGCGCGCTCGGATTGATCTGCTGATCGCCATCGGGCGGGTATATCGCAAGCTGGGGCTGGCCGATCGTTCGCGACGCCTGCTGCAGCGCGCCGCAGCCGAGCTTGATCAGGTACATGCCGCGGCCGACGATCCGCGCCGGATCGAGCTGCTGCTGGCATTGGGACGGGCCGAATACGAGCTGGCCGACATGAACGCGGCAATCACCGCACTGTCGCAGGCCAATGCACTGGCCCACAGTCGCGGTGTCTCGGCCAACATGCGCGCCAGCATTTTGTACGAGCTCGGTTCCAGCTATTCGGCCGCAGGCCAATGGCAACAGGCGCTCGACACGCTGGATCTGGCTGAACAGCAGGCGCAAGGTGAAGGGGGCGCGCCCGATCTGGTGCCCAAGATCCATATCGAGCGCAGTCTGGCCCTGTATCGCACGGTCCGGCTTGATGCGGCCATCACCGAAGGCGAACGGGCGCTTGAAGCCGCTGTGACACAGTATGGTCCGGATGATACCCGCACCACAGGCATCCTCAGCACCTTGGGCGGCATGCAGCGGCGCGCCGGTCATCTCAAGCGTGCCGAGGCACTGTTGCGCCGCGCTGTCGCCATCGAGAAGAAGTCCTACGGCCAGCCGCAACCGGCCACCACCAACAATCTGGCCAATATCCTGGCCGAGCAAGGCAATTTCAGCGAGGCCGGGCCGCTGTTCGAGCTGGCCCTGAAACTGGCGATCCAGCGCTATGGTGCCGATTCGGTGGCCGCGGCCAGCTACCGTCGCAACCTGGCCGGGGAACAGGCCGATGCCGGTCTGCTGGACAAGGCCGAGGCCAATCTGCACCAGGCCTATGCCATTGTCGAGGCCAGGACCAGGCCCGATTCGCTGGAAAACCTCACGATGCGCGAGCAACTGGCCAGCCTGCTGCTGCGCCGCGGCAAGCATGAGGACGCGGCTGCGCTGTTGCC
>CBFGSA010000077.1:0-13046 GCA_965651365.1 uncultured Rhodanobacteraceae bacterium
GGTGGCGTTGTCGGCCTGGCGGGTCAGTCCGAGCACGGCGTAGGGATCGGAGAAGGCATCGGGCCGTGGTGCGCCGCGCTGCTGGCCGGCGCCAGGTTGCCAGCCGCCGGCACCCGGGCGCGCTGCCGCGGCGCCCTTCATGGCCAGCATGGCCATCAGCTCCAGCTCGCTGATGCCCAGGGCCTGCGCCACCTGCTTGAGCAGCTGCAGCTTGTTCGGGCTCGGCGTGCCCTCGGCCAGTACCGTGTCGACCAGCACATCCAGCATGGGCCAGGCCAGATCCCGGTAGCCGCTGGTCCACTTGCGCAAGCGCGCAACTGCGGCGTCCATGTCAAAGCCGGTCTGCTTGCCCTGGTTGAAGGCCGCGATGGCACGCTGGCGCCACGCGCTGTCGAGATTGAGGCGCTGCATCATGCGCTCGGCCACCGCAATTTCGTTCTCCGACACGCGCCCGTCGGATTTCGCCACCGCACCCAGCAGGGCGAACAGCGGCTCGACAAAGCCGCGGTCGGCAACCTTGCGCTGACGCGTGCGCTGATGGCGGTTGGCGTCGAAGCCGTAGCCGGCCAGCGCGCCCAGCAGCAGGGCGAAAAAGTTGTGGAACACGATCAGCCCGAGCACGGCGCCAATCAGGGTACCGATGTATTTCATGGCGACTCGGTTCGGCTGGAAGCACGGATCATGGCGGGTTCGTTCGGGAGCAAAGTGGCACAGTGTAGCGTGTCGAGCCGGGAACCTTCATGTTTGCAACGACCTGGACTGGAGGAGATGGGTCGTGCGTCCGGGTAGCGGGAATCCTCGGCTACAATGCGCGTTTCCAGTCGGGAAGCGACGCGGTGCCCACTTCACTCAGCCAGGCCAGCCTGCCGCAGCTTGCGCCGTTTCACCGCGGCAAGGTGCGCGACGTTTTTGCCCTGCCCGGCGATCGTCTGCTGATCGTCGCCACCGATCGTCTGTCGGCCTACGACGTGGTGTTGCCCGACCCGATTCCGGGCAAAGGCGAGATCCTTACGCGGCTGTCGAATTTCTGGTTCGCGCGCACCGCCCACCTGGTGCCCAATCATTTGCTCGATGTGCCGCTCGATGATGTGCTGCCAACGGGCGCCGACATGGATTTGTACCGGCATCGCAGTGTTGTGGTGCGGCATTTGCAGCCGCTGCCGGTGGAGGCCATCGTGCGCGGCTACCTGATCGGTTCAGGCTGGCGCGAATACCAGCGCCAGGGCAGTGTCTGCGGCATTCCCCTGCCGCCGGGCCTGCCGCAGGCTGCACAATTGCCCGAACCGCTGTTCACACCCTCGACCAAGGCTGCAGCCGGGTCGCACGACGAGAACATTTCCTTCGAGAAGATGATCGGGCGGGTCGGTCGCGAGCTGGCGGAAAAGGTGCGCGAAGCCAGCCTGGGCCTGTACCGGTTTGCCGCGGCCTACGCCCGCCAGCGCGGCATCATCATTGCCGATACCAAGTTCGAGTTCGGCACCGACGCCGACGGCAAGTTGTACGTTATGGATGAAATGCTGACGCCGGATTCGTCACGCTTCTGGCCGGCCTCGCAGTACGCCACCGGGATCAGTCCGCCCAGTTACGACAAACAGTACGTGCGCGACTACCTGGACACGCTGACCTGGGACAGGCGGCCACCCGGACCCATTCTGCCGCGCCCGGTGATCGAGGCCACGGCCGACAAGTATGCCGAGGCTCTGCGGGTGATCACTGAAACCTGACGTCGCGGGCCGGATCAGGCTGATTCGGAGAAGTCCGTGCGCACCATGGAAATGCCGCCATCGGAAACGGCGACCTGGTTGCGACCATTGCGCTTGGCCCGGTACAGGGCATCGTCGGCGTGGATCATGAGCTGCCGCAAGTCATAACCCGCCTTGGCCGTCGAGGCCACGCCGACGCTGGCCGTCACCCTGGGCGTGTCATGGCTGGCGCTGGACAGGGACGCAATCGCGCTGCGAATGCGCTCGGCATGTCCGGTGGCGGCAGTCAGCCCGCAATCCGGCAGCATGATGCCGAACTCCTCGCCGCCCAGGCGCCCGAACAGGTCGGATGGACGGATTTGTCGCTGGCAGGCCAGCACGGTCCGTTTCAGTACGGCGTCGCCAGCGGCATGCCCATGGGTGTCATTGACCAGTTTGAAGTGGTCCAGGTCGAGCAAAATCAGGCTCAACTCGTGGCTCTCGCGACGGGCGTTGCGTAGCAGGGCCTGGGCCGCGTTGACGAAATGCTGGCGGTTGAAAATCCCGGTCAGGCTGTCGTGCTCGGCCAGGGTGCGCAGTTGCCGTTGCGCCCGCAGCAGGCGCCAGATCCATGTGCTCAGTGCAAGCAGCAGCAGCAACAGCAGCACCGCATACAAACCGCGGGTTTCGGCAACCTTTTGCGACAGCGACTGCTGCAGTTGCAAAATGCGATTTTGCTTGCGCGCGGCCTCGGCTTGCGCATGGCTGGCCGCAACGCGCTGCTTGACCTGCTGGTAGGCCAGCGATTTTGCACTGACCTCGTTGAGGTAGCCCTTGTCGGCCTCGGCGTAGCGTTCATACCAGGACAGGGCAGCGTCCGTGTCGCCGCGCGCCTTGCTGATCAGGTACAGCGTCTTGCAGGCGCTGGCCAGGCTCTCGCTGAATTCCTGTGTGCCGGCCGTGTCGACGACCCGGCGGGCGTATTTTGCCGCCTGTTCGGGTTTGCCCGCCTGCATGTAGGCTTGTGCCATCTCGGCCGAATAGTCCATGATCAGCTCGGCATAGCCGGTTTGCAACACGCTGCTGAAATGCGGCGACAAGGTGGCCACGGCCGCAGCAGGCGAGCCATTGGCCAGTTCCAGCTTGGCCACCAGAATCCGCAATGAGTTGGTCAGCAGGCCTTCACCGGAATCGGTACAGGTTTGTTGCGCCTTCTGGATCGCGCTGTCTGTGCTGTTCAATTGCCCGTCGTGGTATCTGGCCAGCAACGCGAAATAGCGGCCCTTGCACTGCGCGTTGGCAGGATTCCCGGGAGTCATCAGGTGATTGGCAGCTGCACTGGCCAAACCGTACTCGCCGACTTTGTTGTACAGGATCGCCGTTGTGGAGTAGTACTGGATCAGCGCTTCGCGGTTGTCGATGGTGTCCACTTCCGATGACAGCTTTACCAGGCGCTGGAAGGCGCGGTCGTACTGCAGCGACACGGCGTCGATGTTCATCAGGGTGACGCGGGCGCGAAAGCGCAGCTCGCGGATCGGGCAGTCCCGGACGATCAGGTTCAGCTGGGTGGTCGCACGGGTGTAGTGGCCGGCATAGGATTCTTCCCAGGCTTGCAGGTAGCGCAGATACCAGCGCGCGCTGTCGGGAAGCGTTTCCGCGCGCGAGGCCAGCGAATCGAGCATCGGCACGAATTGCGCATGGTTGGAAGTCTTGATCTGGTCCGCGCGGCGCAACTGCCATGAGGGGCTGAGCTGGTCGGCCTGCGTGGCGCTCACCTGCATCGACGGACAGCACAGCAAAAACAGCAACACACCCATCAGGCTTGTGCATCGGTAGGGTGTGTTGCTGCATTGCCTGATCAATCGATTCATGAATACCTTGCGCGTGTCAGCCTGCTTGGGCCAGATCCTGTGCTGCTTCCACGCTGGCCTCGGCGTGGGCCTGTGGTGCCATTATCAGGCAAACCATGTGTTCGCGCGCGGCAAGGATCTGTTGAACGCGGTGGCAGTCGCCGCGCATCACGGCCCACTGCGCGGCACCGTCGATGTTGGCAGCCTGCATGGCGCCGTGCAGGTGCGCCGGCGCAGCGTGACGCAGGGTGGCATCGGAACCGATGGTTTCAAGAAAGTCGACGAGATTTGACATGATGCTCTCCTCTTGGGATGAATTGTCAGAGGCAACACCCTACAGGTGCAACCGGACAGCGGAGCGCATGTGCCGTGTACGGGACAGGGCCGCCATCAAGCTGGCTTGTCTTTCACGCGTTCCGCCACCTCCAGTATGCGCGCGTCAAGCTGATCAAGAACGTCGCGCATATCACAATTTTCCTGCATGGCCTGGGCCGGCTTCAGAACCAGCGTGTCCTGCATATCGATGTCGGCGCGCGGCAAGTCGCCCAGGCTGACGGTCTCGATGCGTGGTGGATGGATCGGAAGCGTGACCGCGCGGTAGATGATGACGGGATGATCGAGCGGGTAATCCCGGGCCAGCACATCGACCAGCAACTGGCGATAGGGCGCGGGCGTTGCCAGCCGTTTCAGTGAGCGGTCGCCGGCCACGCCGGCCTGCCAGAGCACCAGATACGCACTGGTGTCGATGTGCCGCCGATACAGCATGATCTGGCTGGCCTCGAAATGCTGGCAGCCGAAAAGTCCCGGATCGATGCCGAGATCGGCGTACAGGCAATCGGCCGCGGAGATGCCGGGAATCATGTGCGTCTCGAAGCCCTCGGCTCGCGCCAGCTCGACAGCGCGATGTGCCGGCCAGGCAAAAACGCCCGGGTGGCCGTAAAAGGCCGCACACACACGGTTCCCCCGCCGCACCTCATGCAGCAGGCGCCCGACCATGGCCGCGTAGGTCTGCATGCGCGAACGCCCTTCACCGTACAAGGATTGCAGGCTGCGCACGTCGGCGTGCATGCCCTGGACCCACTGCTCGATCACGCCGTCTGATGCGGCGACGAACACGATGTCGGACTGTTCGATGTGACTGCGGGCCAGCGGTGCGATATGCGAGCCCAGGGTCATGCCGATTCCCACACACGCCAGGCACGCGCCGGATTGATTCGAGTTCATGGCATTTCCGGTTTGCGGGATCATCGATTATGCCCCTTTCAGGCAACAATCTGGGCAGCGCCATGGAAGCACACCGTTTCGGCAGACAAAAAAGGCCGCTGCCCGGAGGCAGCGGCCCTTGCCGTTCCGGGTTTGGCGGGTGCTACTCGACCGGCTTGAGCACCGCCGGGTTGGCCACCTGCACGGCCTGCCCACCGCTGATGATCAGGCTGGCCATTTCGCCTTGCATCTCGGCCGTTACCGCGGCATCGGCGGCCGGGCTGAGCAGCGAACCGTGCACGCCGCTGGTGAAGCGCGTGGCGGCGCGGACACTGGCCGCCTGGGTGCTGCCATCGATGGCGGTCAAGCCAAGTGCCGAGATCAATGGCTCGGTACCTGACAGTGGTGCCCCGGGCACGCTGTTGGGAATCACCTGATCGGACGGCGAACTGTCGCTGCCGACCACTTCCTGCAGCAGCAGGTTCTTGCCGGTGGTGAAGGCGGCGAAGTTGATCGGATCGGCCGAATCGATCACGGTCTGCGCCGCCAGCATGAACTGGTCATAGGCCGGGGTGTCCTGCTCGACACCGGCAGCGGCCAGTCCGGCATGGATTTGTGGACCGATCGACACCGAGGCGTCCAGCATGCGGGCGATGCCGCCGCCTGGCACGTTCAGCAGTGCCGTATGCACATTGCCGTCCACGGCCATGAACACGGTGCCGACGATCGAGCCCAGCGACTGGCCGGTGTAGCTGATCTGACTGGGGTCGAACAGGGTCGTGCCGCCGACCGTCATGCTGCCGATGGCATGTTCCAGCTCGACCAGATCGGCCACGCCTTCACGCAGGTTGTCGCGCGAGGTCAGCAGGCTCTGCAGGTTGATGAAATGCGAACCGGAGGAGTCCACCTTGCCATCCGGCCCGGGAGCGCCAGTGTCGTTGTTCATCACGTCCAGGTTGAAGGTGCGTTCCTGGGCGGCAGCCGCGAAGGGCGTGGCGCCAATGTAGAACGGATTGGACGGATCGAGGCCGTGCAGCGGCAGGTCCATCGCGATGACGGCGTAGCCTTGCGAGGCAAAGGTCTGGGCCACGGCCAGCATGTCGGTGCGGTTGCGGGTAATGCCGTGCTGGAAGATCACCACGGGCCAGCCCGTGGCCGGGCGGGCCTTGCCGCTGGCGGCGTTGGGAATGGTCACCAGCAGCGGGGCGCCGACCGTCTGATCGGCGACCGGGAACGGGTTGTAGGCGGTGACATTGGTCGAGGTGGGGTCGAGCCCGAAGCTGGCGGCCGGACCCTGGTAGTCGCCAGGCGCCGCGTGCCAGAAGTCGGTCAGCGGCGCGGTCGGATCGTCCTGGCTGGGCACGCCCAGGTAGTAAGGCAGCTTGATGTAGCCGATGTAGATGTCGGCAATCGGTGCCAGGCCCAGACCCACGTCGCCCAGCGTCTTCATGGTTGGCGCGAGCACCGTGGTGGCGGCGGGGCCGGCCTCGATCTTGTTGGCCACGGCCTGCAGCACGGCATGGGTGCTCTGGGTGGTGGCGACCCAGGACAGCACGATGTCGGGGCGCGATACGCCTTCGCCGGCTGCGGCCGCTTCCTGGGCATTGACCATCTGCCGCACCTGCTCCAGCGCGCAGGCCTGGTCGTCGGTCAGTGATTCATTGGTCGACTTGCCGTTGACGCACAGCGGCGCGGCCCCCTTGGCCAGGGTGTAGGTCAGCGAGGCGGTGCTTGCGGCACCGTTCGCGTCGGTGATGCCATTGGTCAGCACGGCCATGTAGCTGGTCATCGGTTTCAGCGGTTTGGTGGGCACGATGGCCAGGGTCTTGCCGTCGGCATCGGACGGCGCCATGGCCACTACGTAGTCGGCCGGTGATTCGAGTTCACGGGTGATGCCGGTGACCTTGCCGCCGGGCTGGTCCAGCGTGACCTCGTAGACATGCACGTTTTCGCCGGCCTTGATCGAGTCCGGATCCGGGGCCGCGGAAAAACTCGTGCTCCACGGCGCCACCGTGCTGAAACCGTCCAGCGCATTGAGTGCCACCTGCGGGTCACTGGTGTCGGTCTCATTGGCGACCGGTATGTTGAGGGTCAGATCCGTGCTGCCGGAAAACAACAGGTTGTTGGGAAACGGGATCACCTGCTGGGCGGGATCGAAATTGGCCACGATGGCCGGTGGTGACGGCGGGTTGCTGCCGACACTGGACGAACCGCCGCTGCTGCAGGCGGCCAGCAGCAGACTCAGGGCGATCAGTGCGAATAGATTGCGAAGTTGCATGATGTGGGATTCCTTGTGCGCAAGGGCGCGCTTGGGTGCCTGGTCTGGCGCGAACCTGTCAGGGTGTGCCCGCTATCTTAGGCAGTTCAAACGGATGTTTGCAATGCATTGTGCCACGGATTGCGAACCGAATCGCTGCTGCGGCGCAGCAATGCGGATCACTGATGCACGGTGTTCCAGTCCTGAGGCTGGGGGGCGAATCCACGCGGGTGGACATCGAGCAGGGCCTCGAACTTGGCATTGTCGGCCACCAGATCACAGTTCAGCCGCGCGATTGCCGCGGCGGCTCGGCTGAACCGGGCGGCGCGGCTGCAAGCCCGCAGCGCCAGTGCAGGCACCGGAACGGCGATGACCTGGCGGGGCAGGCTCGACCGCAAGCGTTGCACCATCTCGGCAATGGCCAGACGCTGGCCGCCACCGCACGGCATGAGTTGGCCGCGTGCGGCGTTGCGATGCAGCGTTGCAATGACGCCGTCGGCCAGGTCATCAATGTGCATTGGCTGGCGCAGGCCGCGGGCAGCCGGCATCGGCATGCAGCGCCAGCGCATGGCGAACTGCGCCGTGCTGCTCAGAGTCCGGTCGCGGCCACCGCCCCACAGCATCGTTGGCCGCAGGATGGTCCAAGGCAGCCCCAGCGTGTCGCAACGTGCGCGCAGGGTTTGCTCGGCGTTGAGCATGCGCGATGCCAGCGCACGTTCACCGGCATGGGCCGAATCAGACTTGCTGACCACACTCATGGAACTGAGCGCAACAATGTGTGGCGCACCTGCCGCCGGTTGCCACTGATCCAGCCATTCGGCGAACAGATCCAGCGGACCCAGGCTGAGCACGGCGCCCACCGGAGGCAACGGCGGAATCGCATCGGGCAGGCGTGCGCCCAGCCAGCGCCGAGTCGGGGTGGTGGGGTGCTTGCGCGGCGCGCGACTCAGCGCCAGCACGGATTGTCCAGCACTTTCGCAACGCGCCAGAACGCGGCTGCCGACCTGCCCACTGGCACCAAGAACCAGCCAGGGTTCAGGCATCAGGGCTGAACCGGTTCTCCGGCCGGCAGCGGAATATGCAAGGTGAACTCGTGCATGCGCTTGTCATCACCACCCAAAGCCAGACTCAGGCCGTGCTCGTCCAGGCGCTGCTGCAAATCGAACAGGGCCGCTTCCACGGCCTCTTGCTCCCCGGCATCGTCATCCGCGCGCAGGCCGCGAAACCGGATCAGGATGCTTTGCTGCACAAAGCGCGCGCCGAACTGCGCGGGCGTGTCGCGGGCGGAGCCGCGCATGCCCAATTGCAGCAGGTTGACCAGGCTTGGCGCCAGCCACGGCCAGGGCGGCAGGACCGGCAGCTCGGCCAGCTCGGTTTTCAACTCCGGACCTTGCGCATTGCGTGCCCGGGTCAGCAGCAGGGCGCTGTCCAGCACCTCGCCGAGTTCGATGGCGTGTTCGCCGCGTCCGGCCGTGGCGACCGTGGCCAGGGCGCCGACCAGATCATCCGCGGGGTCCTGGCCGACCGCCTGCTGCACCACTTCCGGCAGGCGCTGCAGCATGTCGTCCTCGATCAGGGCGGCGCGCGCCTCGAACAGGCGCTTGCGCGCGCCCGTGACGTGCTCCAGCAGCTTGTCCAGATCCTCCTCGTCGGCACCGGGCATCAGCTCCACCGGCTGCAGGCAGTACTGCACGGCCGAATCGTAGTCGTGGATACGGCGCCGATAATCGACGATGGTCTGCACCAGCTTTTCGGGCGGCGCCGCGGGAACGGTGGCCTCCTGCACCAGGCTGGGGGCCAGATCACCCAGCATCCGCCCCAGCGCCGCATTCGAGCGCTGCTGCTCCAGTTCTTCCTGCGACTGATGCCAGGCGGTACGCAGCTCTTCGGTTTGTCCGCTTTGGTCATCAAGCTGCGATCGCAGCCTCCAGATCACAATGGCGGCCAGCAGGAATACTGCCGCAGCAACAATCCATCCGATCATGATTCAGTCCTTGCGCGAGCCAAGCCCGGAATAATACAGGGATTTTCTGCTGCAAAGTAGGCCGTGCGGCTGGCTGCACGTGGCCTGTTTGCAGGGTACGGGCGCAAGTGCCGTCCAGGCACCTGGGGCGCTACCATTCGCACAGGCAATGATCGGGAACGGGCCATGGGTGACAAGCCGGAAGATGCTGTGCACGCGACAGACAACTTGCCGCGGCACACAACCCCCACCTGGGAAGTCGAGCTGCTGATCTCGGGCGTGGCGGTATTCGCCATGCTGCAGTTGCCCGGATGGCTGGATACGCAATATTTCCTGCTGGTTCCGCGATTTGCTGCCGAGTGGCGCTCGGCACTGTCGATTGTGCACATGTATCTCACGTCCGCTGCCATCATCCTGGCCGTCACGTTCTTCTTGCATCTGCTGTTGCGTGCGCGCTGGATCGCTCTGGTGGGCATGCAATCGGTGTACCCGACCGGCATTCGCTGGGATCGGCTGCGCATGGGCCCGCTTCGCCGCAGCGTCGAACAAGTACAGAGCGGCACCAGCGCCGATGCCGTCGAACGGGCGGACAATCAGGCGTCGATCCTGTTTGCGGTTGGCGTGTCGCTGGCCAGCATGATGCTGCTGCTGGGCCTGGTGGCGGCGCTGGTCTGCGGAGTCTCGATCAGCCTGGCACTGGCGCTGGGTCTGCCGATCGACCCGGCGATGATGTTTCTTGCGGTGTTCGCCGTGATCATGGCCCCCTTGTTCTGGCCCAGATCATTGATCACCGCTGGGGCAATCAAATGGCAGTGGACGGGCGCGCGCGGCGCATGCTGTCGGCCGTATTCCGCTGCTACACCAGGCTGCATGTGGGGCGGCAATCACACGCAATGCTGCTGTTGTCCAGTCACGGGGGCCAAAGGCGCGTCACCATGCTCGTCACCGGGCTGGTTCTGGTTGCCGTCGTGACCGCAATGGTCAACACCGTTGCACAGCGCCACCCACGCGCCTTCGGCAGCTATGATCTGTTTCCCGCGCAAGGCATGCCCCGGGGGCTGGTGCTGGATCAGGCTCATTATGACGACCAGCGCGACCCGGTTCGCGACCCGGCCGTGCCCTACGTGCAGAGCGTGGTGGTCACCGATGCCTACCTGAAGCTGGTCGTGCCCTATCGTCCGGCGCGCGATGCGGCTGGCATGCTCAAGACCTGCACCAAGCCTGCAAAACAGTCCGATGAAAATGCCCGTTCACGCATGCTGCTGCAGTGCCTGGCACAACTGCATCCGTTCACGCTGGACGGCAATGCGCTGGCCGGGGCCAAGTATTTTGCCGCCAGTGATCCACGCACCCACCGGCCGGCGTTGCAGGCCATGATCGATGTGCGCGGGCTGACTCCGGGTCGCCACGAACTGCGCATCAAGGCAGCGCGGCGCGAAGGCCACCCCGACGATCCGGACACCTACCTCATTCCGTTCTGGCGCTGAAGCCAAGGCAGAGCCGTGAGTGCCCCACGCAAGATCATCCACGTCGACATGGACGCGTTCTACGCCTCGGTCGAGCAGCGTGACGATCCTTCACTGCGCGGGCGGCCGGTGGTGGTGGCCTGGCGCGGCGCGCGCTCGGTGGTGTGCGCGGCCAGCTACGAGGCACGCCCCTTCGGCATCCACTCGGCGATGCCGGCCGTGCGCGCCGAACGGTTGTGTCCGCAGGCGGTGTTCGTGGCGCCGGATTTTGCGCGTTACAAGGCGGTGTCGCGCCAGATTCATGCGATCTTTGCACGGCATACCGACCGGGTGGAGCCGCTGTCGCTGGACGAGGCCTATCTGGACGTGACCCAGATGAAGACGGGCCTTGCTTCAGCCACCGAGTGCGCGACCCGGATTCGTGCTGCCATTCTGGAAGAAACCGGCCTGACCGCTTCGGCCGGGATTGCACCGAACAAGTTTCTGGCCAAGGTCGCCTCGGACTGGAACAAGCCGAACGGCCAGTTCGTGGTGCGCCCGTGCGATGTCGAAGCCTTTCTGCTGCCGCTGGAGGTGAAGAAGATTCCGGGCGTCGGCAAGGTGATGCAGCGCCGGCTGGGCGAACTGGGCGTGCGCACGGTGGGCGAGTTGCGCGGTATCGACCGTGCCGAGCTGCAGCAGCGCTTTGGCCGCTGGGGCTTGCGCCTGCACCAGCTTGCGCGCGGCATTGACGAGCGGCCGGTGAGCAACGAGCGCCTGGTGCAGCAGATTTCCTCCGAGGATACCTTCGCGGAAGACCTGCCGCTGGACTCGCTGGAGCCCGCCATTCGCGAACTGGCGCGCAAGACCTGGAGCGCGTATCAGCGCAAGCACGACGAAGAGCATCCACGCGTGGCGCGCACCGTGGTCCTGAAGCTGAAGACCGCCGGCTTCCGGATTCTGACCCGCAGCCTGACCCCGGCCCAGTCACCGCGTACCGAACGCGAGCTGGCCGACATCGCCTGTGCCCTGCGCCAGCGTGTCGAGTGCCCCGCCACCACCCGCTACCGCCTGGTCGGCGTTGGCCTGGCCGGCTTCATCGACGCCGACCTGCACGCCGCCGCGCAGGAGGACTTGTTCGACTGACCGCAGGCCGCAGGGTGGGCAAAGCGCAGCGTGCCCACCCTGCCACGGCGCTGCCACATACTTCGTCATCCTGGGGCTGCGCGCAGCGCAGAACCCGGGATCCATTTTCAACTTCTCCGCCATGGCGCATCGGTCCGGGGGTCACGGCAAAAGCAAAATGGGTCCCGGGTTCCGCCTGCGGCGGCCCCAGGACGACGGGGAGTTCTGACCAGTGGCCGAATCTCGCCGCGGCCGAGAATTGCGCTACGCAAGCTGCCGCAAGGTTTGTCGGAAGACGGCGTAGTCGGCGGGCAGCGGATCGGCGTGGGCCGGGCGTTCGAGCAGGGCTTGCAAGGCGGGCGGTACCGGCACGGAATGGCCGACCAGCGGTTCGACCACGCTGTCGAACTTGGCCGGGTGCGCGGTGGCGGCGATCGCGTAGTCGCTGCGATCGCCGGCCGCGCGGCGGCGCTCCAGCACGCGTGCGGCGCAGGCCGTGTGCGGGCACAGGGTGACACCGTGTGTGTTTGACCAGCGCTGGATGGTGTCGCGGATTTCGGCATCATCGACCCAGTCGGCCGTGAGCTGCCGGCGCAGCGTCGATGCCTCCGGATACCACCAGCGCAGGCGCTCGAAATTGCTCGGCGCGCCCACGTCCATCGCATTGGCCAGGGTGGCCAGACTTTCGCGCGGCGCGTAGTCGGCACCAGCAAAGAAGTCGGCCAGTCCGCGGTTGGCGTTGTTGGCGAGAATGATCGGGCCGATTGGCAAACCGCAGTCACGCGCCACGAGGCACGCCAATGCGTTGCCCAGGTTGCCGGTCGGCACGATGAAGCCGAGCGCTCGCCCTGTGCTGCGCCAATGGCGCAAGCTGGCCAGGGCGTAATAGCTCATCTGCGGCAGCAGTCGGCCGAGGCTGATGCTGTTGGCCGAGGTCAAACGGGTCGCTGCCAGCGCCGGATCGCCCAGTGCCTGCTTGACCAGCTTCTGGCAATCGTCGAAGCGGCCGGCAACGCGAAAGGCCTGCACGTTGTCACCGAAGCAGCCAAGCTGATGCGCCTGGCGCGGCGAGACCTTGCCGTCCGGATACACGATCACGACACGGAAACCGGGCTTTTGGTGAAACGCTGCCGCCACCGCCGCACCCGTGTCACCGGAAGTGGCGACCAGCACGGTGCGGGTGCGGCTTTGCGCATTCGACAGCCGCGCCATTGCCGCGGCCAGGAAGCGTGCGCCGAAGTCCTTGAACGCGGCGGTCGGGCCGTGAACCAGTTCCAGCACGAAGCTGTGGCCATCGGCGAGCGGCTGCGGCGGGGTTGGCAAGTCCAGCGCGTCGCTGCAGATTGAAGCGAGTTCGGTGGCCAGCGGATCGCCGGCAAAAAACGGCGCCAGCAGCCGCGCGGCCACCTTTGGCAGATTGTCTGCGCCGTCGAAATCGGAAACCGCAAACCGGGGCAGGGTCTCGGGCACATAAAGACCGCCGTCCGGCGCCAAGCCGGCCGACAAGGCGTCGGACAGACG
>CBFGSA010000078.1:0-12892 GCA_965651365.1 uncultured Rhodanobacteraceae bacterium
CTGATCGACCAGGACAAGTGCCGCGGCTGGCGCATGTGCGTGTCGGGCTGCCCGTACAAGAAGATCTACTACAACTGGGTCAGCGGCAAGGCCGAGAAATGCACCTTCTGCTACCCGCGCATCGAGGCCGGCCTGCCGACGGTGTGCTCGGAAACCTGCGTCGGGCGCATCCGCTACCTGGGCGTCATGCTGTACGACGCCGACGGCATCGAGGAAGCGGCGGCGACCGAGAACCCGCACGACCTGTACCAGGCCCAGCTCGACATCTTCCTCGATCCGTCCGATCCGGAAGTCCAGCGCCAGGCCCGCGCCGACGGCATTCCCGAAGCCTGGATTGAGGCAGCGCAAAAATCACCGACCTACAAGATGGCGGTGGACTGGAAAATTGCCTTCCCGCTGCATCCCGAATACCGCACGTTGCCGATGGTGTGGTACGTGCCGCCACTGTCGCCGATCTCCTCGCACGCCAACTCCGGCAACATCGAGAGTTCGAGCAACGGCCTGCCGGATGTCAGCTCCCTGCGCATCCCGGTGCGCTATCTGGCCAACCTGCTGACCGCCGGCAACGAGCCGCCGGTTGTCAGCGCGCTGGAACGCATGATGGCGATGCGGGCCTGGTTCCGCGGCATGCAGCTCGGCAACGAGCCGGACCCCGAGCTGCTGTCCAGCGTCGGCCTCGACATCGACACCGCCGAGGACATGCACCGTTACCTGGCGATCGCCAATTACGAGGACCGCTTCGTGATTCCCACCGCGCACCGCGAGGAGGCCGAGAACGCCTACCAGCTGCGCGGCGGCTGCGGTTTCACCTTCGGCAACGGCTGCGACGGCATCGACGCCAAGGCCGGACTGTTCGGCGGCAAGATGGGCCGGCGCAAGGTGATTCCGATCCGCGAACTGGACGACGCGGAGTAGCTCCATGAGGCGCAATCGCAAGAATCCGGCTCTGCTGCTGCGCGCACTGTCGGGCCTGCTGGCCTATCCGGATGCGCAACTGCGTGCGGCGCTGCCGGAAATCACCGAGGCCATCAAACAGGCCGATGTGCTTGAGGTGCAGCGCCGCCAGCAACTCGTGGCGCTGGCCGACGGCATCGCACGCAGCGATCCACTGGATGCCGAAGGCCGCTACGTCGACCTGTTCGATCGGGGCCGACACACCTCGCTCAACCTGTTCGAGCACGTGCACGGCGACGGACGCCAGCGCGGGCCGGCGATGCTGGAATTGCGTCAGCGCTACCTTGATGCCGGCATGGAACCGGTGGCCGACGAGCTGCCCGACCATCTGCCGCTGCTGCTGGAATACCTGAGCTGCCGTGACCTGGCCGAAGTGCGCGACACCATCGGCGAAATCGCGCACATCCTGCGCCAGCTCGGCAACACTCTGCTGAAAAAGGACAGCCGCTACGCCAGCGTGATGGCGGCGCTGCTGGAGCTGGGCGGTGAAAAAGGCCTGGATGCCTCGGCGCCGGTGCCGCCGCCCGACGACCTCGACAAGACCTGGGAAGAAAAGCCCGCCTTCGCGCCGCCCGAACCCAACCCCGCCATCACCTCCGAACAAATCCAGGAGATGCCACGATGACCCTGCCCAGCCAACTCAACTTCTTCCTGTTCGGCATCTATCCCTATATCTGCCTGGCGATCCTGCTGCTGGGCAGCCTGGTACGCTTTGACCGCGAGCCGTACTCGTGGAAGAGCGATTCCTCGCAAGTCTTGCACAAGGGCCAGCTCAAGCTCGGCTCCAACCTGTTCCACTACGGCGTGCTGGTGGTGATCCTGGGCCACTTTGTCGGATTCCTGATGCCCGAACCACTGGTGATGGCGCTGATGAGCCCGACCTTCCACCAATTGATTGCAATGGTGGTCGGTGGTCTTGCCGGCCTGATCGCCCTGATCGGCGCCTCGGTGCTGATCCATCGCCGCCTGGCCTACCGGCGCGTGCGCGGCAACAGCCGCAAGTGGGACATCACCATCATCGTGATGCTGTGGTTGCAGCTGGCACTGGGCGTGGCCACGGTGCCGCTGTCGGCGCAGCACATGGACGGTGCCATGTTCGAGCGTCTGGTGGCCTACGTGCAGGGCGTGGTGCTGTTCCGCGGCGGCAACGCCGAAATCCTGCAGGGTACGCCCTGGGTCTACCAGCTCCACATCCTGCTCGGCTTCACCATCTTCCTGGTCTCGCCGTTCACGCGCATGGTGCACATCTGGAGCGGCGTCGGCTCGCTGGCCTACCTGGTACGGCCTTACCAACTGGTACGCAAGCGCGGCGGTTCGGCAAGCTGATGGGGATCAAGATCAACAACACGGCGGTTGATGCGGCGGACTGGCCGACGCCGGAACTGGCGGCCGTGCGCGAGCTGCTGCGCCAGCGCGCCTGCGAGCTGGGTTTTCTCGACAAGGATGCCGGCGACGACGAAACCAGCCGCGCCATCGAGCGCACCCTTGCCGAGGAAGTCAGCGTACCCGAAGCCAGCGAAGCCGAGTGCCAACGCTGGTACGAGGCCAACCTGCAGCGCTTCCGCAGTGGCGACCTGGTCTGCGCCCACCACATCCTGTTCCAGGTCACGCCGGGCGCATCCATGCCGGCCATCCGCAACTTCGCCGACGCCGTGCTGCACGAACTGCGCGCCAACCCGGACGTGTTCGAGGACCGCGCGCGCAAGCACTCCAACTGCCCCTCCGGCGAGCATGGCGGCAACCTGGGCCAACTGCAGCGCGGTGAAACCGTAGCCGAATTCGAGAAGGCCCTGTTCGAAGACGAAACCGTCGGCGTACTGCCGAAGCTGGTCAAGACGCGCCACGGCTTCCACATCATCCGCGTCGACCGGCGCATCAAGGGGGAACAACTGCCGTTCGACCTTGTGCGCGAGGAGATCGCCGCCGAATTGCGCCAGCGCAGCGAAGCACGCGCCCTGTCGCAATACGTGCGCGTACTCGCCGCCGAAGCCGACATCGAAGGCGTCGAACTCGACGCCGCCGCCTCGCCGCTGCTGCAATAGACATGAATCGAAGAAGCCACCGCATGCATGAGGGCTTTGGCTGCCGGTGGTTTCCAGATCGCCGTCACGCGGCATCGGGAATGACAGATGAACTGGCGCCCTGAAGGGCACCTGTTTGAGCGTGAGACGGACATTTTCGTCATCCTGGGGCCGCCGTAGGCGGAGCCCGGACGCTGAAGGCAGGAGGCCGAAAGTGAACAGCGGCGCAGCTGATGGCCCGCAGGGTGAGCGCCGGGATGGCGCGAATATATCCATTTTCAGGCAGTGGCGATTTACTCCTGGATGAGAACTCCCGAAAAAATCAAATTGGATCCCGGATCACCGCTGCGCGCTGTCCAGGATGACAAGCAACAGTCTATCGGCAGGACAGACTTCCCCCGCCATCCCCGCACAGAGACAAGACACCCATGAACAATTCACCCGTCACCGCCGGACAGCGATCACGCGCCTTGTGGCTGAGCACCGTGGCCTTTGGCGTGTGTTTTGCGGTCTGGGTCATTTACTCGATCATCGGCGTCGAGCTGAAGGCCGAGCTCGGCTTCTCCGACTCGGCCTTCGGTCTGCTGGTGGCGACGCCGATCCTGACCGGCTCGCTGAGCCGCCTGATTCTGGGGATCTGGGCGGAGATGTACGGCGGGCGGCGGGTGTTCACCCTGGTGATGCTGGTGGTCGCGGCCTGCACCTTCGTGCTGCCGCTGGTCCATTCCTACGCCATGCTGCTGGTGGTCGGCCTGGGCCTGGGCCTGGCCGGCGGCACCTTCGCGGTCGGCGTTGTGTACGTGTCGGCGTGGTATCCGAAAGAGCGTCAGGGCACAGCGCTGGGCCTGTTCGGCATGGGCAATCTGGGCGCCGCTGCGACCAGTTTCGCGGCGCCGCAACTGCTCGTATTCATGAACTGGCGCGAGGTCGCCGTGGTCTACGGTTTCCTGATGCTGGCGATGGCGCTGATCTTCTGGTTCAGTGCCCAGTCCGACCCGGTCTCCAGCAACCGGCGCGCAGCCGGCATCGCCCACGCGACCCTCGGTGAGCGTCTTGAGCCGCTGCGCAATCTGCAGGTGTGGCGGTTTTCGCTCTACTACTTTCTGGTCTTTGGCGGTTTCGTCGCCCTGACCTCGTGGCTGCCGCGCTACTACATGGGCTCGAGCGGCGTGGATATCCAGGTGGCCGGCATCCTCACTGCCAGCTTCGCGGTGCCGGCCGCGGTGTTTCGCGCCATCGGCGGCGTCCTGTCCGACCGTTTCGGTGCGCGCGCGATCATGTACGTGGCTTTCGGCGTGTCGATCGTGTGCCTGTTCCTGCTGTCCTACCCCGATACCCAGTATGTGGTTGACGGCATCCATGGCCCGATCAGCTTCACCATCGCGCCCAGCCTGACCGAGCGCGTGATCGTGCTGTTCGCGCTCGGCTTCGTGATGTCACTGGGCATGGCCGCGGTGTTCAAGCACATCCCGACCTACTATCCCGGCCATGTCGGCGCGGTGGGCGGCATGGTGGGCATGATCGGCGGCCTGGGCGGCTTCTTCCTGCCCATCGCCTTCGGCCTCGGCAACGACCTGACCGGCATCTGGACAAGCTGCTTCATGCTGCTGTTCGCCATCGGCGGCATCAACCTGCTGTGGATGCACTTCGCCATCCGCCGCATCGACCGCAAGCGCTTTCCGGCAATGGCCGAAGAAACGGACCTGCCGGAAATCATGGCCGCCGCCGAGGCCACGCAACGCCGGGATTGAACGCGTACTGCAGCGATTCGGCCTCGTCAAACCGCAGCCGGGATGTCAAGGCGTCTTATCCGCCGCAAGCCGCTTCAATGTCCGCATAGCCCTCGAAGCGCACCTGCGGGCCGCAGCCCGGGCAGTGCGGATTGCGGGGCAGGCGCAATTCGCCGAAGCGCATCGCCAGAGCGTCGAAACGGAGCAGGCGCCCGATGAGCGGCGTGCCGAGGCCGAGGATCAACTTCAGCGTCTCGGTCGCCTGCAGCAGGCCGATCATGCCCGGCAGAACGCCCAGCACGCCCGCTTCGCTGCAATTGGGCGCATCCGCGGCTGCCGGCGGTTCGGGAAACAGGCAGCGGTAGCAGGGCGAGTCCTCGCGGCGCGGATCGAACACGCTGACCTGACCACTGAAGCGCTCCAGCGCGCCATACACCAGCGGCAGGCCGAGCCTGCGGCTGGCTGCCGACAGCAGATAGCGGGCTGGAAAATTGTCGGCGCCGTCAACGATGATGTCGGCGCCGGCCAGCAACCCCTCGACATTGGCCGCGCACAGGCGTTCGCTGCGGATATCCACTTGCACCCGCGGATTAAGCGCTGCCAGGCTCATGCGCGCCGACTCGGTCTTCAACATGCCCACGCGCGCATCGGCGTGAAGGATCTGCCGGTGCAGGTTGGAGCGCTCCACCCGATCGTGGTCGATCAGGGTCAGTTGGCCGACGCCGGCCCCGGCCAGATACAGCGCAGCAGGCGCACCCAGGCCACCCGCACCCAGAATGACCACATGCGCCGCTGCCAGCCGGGCCTGCCCCTCTGGCCCCACCTCGGGCAGCTTGAGCTGGCGCGCATAGCGTTCCAGGACATCGGCATCCACGTCCTCGGCCATGGCCACGGGCAAGTGCTCGCTCTTCCAGCGCACGAAACCGCCGGCAACCGAACACACATTGGAATAGCCCATGGCCCTGAGGGTCTGGCCCGCCAGAAGCGAGCGTGCACCGCGACTGCACAACAGCAGAATTTCGCGCGTGCGATCCGGCTCCACTTCGGCAATCTGCAGCTCAAGCAGTCCCCGCGACAAGCCCCGCGCCCCCAGCGGCGTGCCCAGATTGCGCTCGACTTCCTCACGCACATCCAGCAGCAAGGCCCCGCCCCGCTGGCGCGCCAGTGCTTCGGCCGGCGGCAGCTCGTCCACCTCGCGGCGCAACGGTTCGCGTGAAATGCCACCCTGGTTCATCACGGACACCGGGTTGTGAATCGACTGCCGTTCACCGCATCAACCTCCGATATAGGACATCTCAACCTTCTTGCGCCCGAGTTTCGGCGTCGCCTGGCTGCGGACTTCCGAATAGCGGTCGCTGCGTCCGGCCCAGATGCGGCTCAGGTCACTGGCCAGTGCCTCGTCGGTGACGCCCGCGCGCAGGCGCTCGCGCAGATCGAACCCGTCGCGGGCGAACAGGCAGGTGTACAGCCGGCCCTCGGCCGACAGCCGCGCGCGCGTGCAGGAAGCGCAAAATGGCTGCGAAATGGAGGTGATCACGCCGATTTCGCCGCCGCCGTCGCGATAGCGCCAGCGGCGCGCCACCTCACCCGGATAGCGTGCATCCAGCGGTTCGATCGGCCAGCGCCGGTCGATCCGCTCAAGGATTTCGCGCGCCGTCACCACCGAGTCCAGACGCCAGCCATTGGCGTTGCCCACGTCCATGAATTCGATGAAGCGCAGGATGTGACCGCTGCCGCGAAAATGTTCCGCCATGGCCTCGATCGCGTGATCGTTGAGATCGCGCTTGACCACCATGTTGACCTTGACCGGCTGCAGGCCCGCGGCCGCGGCATTTTCGATGCCCGCCAGAACACGCGATACCGGAAAGCCCACGTCGTTGACGGCCTGGAAGGTTTCGTCGTCGAGCGCATCCAGACTGACGGTAATGCGGCCCAGACCGGCCTCGGCCAACTGCCGCGCCTTGTCCGCGCTGAGCAGTGAACCGTTGGTGGTCAGGCAAATATCGTCCAGGCCGGGGATCGCCGCCAACTGCGCCACCAGGTCCTCCAGACCGTGCCGTACCAGCGGCTCGCCGCCGGTCAGGCGCAGCTTGTTCACGCCCAGGCGCGCGAACACGCTCGCCAGACGCGCAATCTCCTCGAAACTGAGCAGGCTGGCCCGCGGCAGAAAAGCATGGCTGGCACCGAACAAGGCCTTGGGCATGCAATACACACAACGGAAGTTGCAGCGGTCGGTCACCGAAATCCGCAAATCGCGCAGCGGCCGCCCGAAAGTGTCACGCGTATCCATGCCACCATTCTACGCGTCTTGCGCGTTTGCCACGTTTCTGATCCGCACCGGCAGTACCGGCGCGCCAATCCGGGTGTAGGATGGGGCAGTCTCACGCGGAGCATCGTCATGTCCGAAGGTGACAGCAACACGGGCGTCAAGGGTGTGAAGCCCTATCACTGGCCTGCCGGCGGCTGGGGATCATTGCGCGCCACCGGCCGGGCACTGAACCGCCAGGGCATCCTGCTCGAAGGCGGCCAGACCCTGCGCAAGCTCAACCAGCCCGATGGCTTCGACTGCATGAGCTGCGCCTGGCCCGACGCACACCCGCCGGGCAAGTTCGAGTTTTGCGAGAACGGCGCCAAGGCCGTGGCATGGGAAGCAACCGAACGACGCGCCGATGGCGATTTCTTCGCCGCGCACACGGTCAGCGAGCTGTGGCAATGGTCCGATCACGACCTGGAGGACGCCGGACGGCTGAGCCAGCCACTGGCGTACAACGCAGCCAGCGACCGTTACCTGCCAACCACCTGGGGCCACGCATTCGCCCGCATCGGCCAGGCCCTGCACGCACTGGACCATCCCGACCAGCTTGAGCTGTACACCTCCGGCCGCGCTTCCAACGAGGCAGCCTTCCTGTACCAGTTGTTCGGCCGCCGCTTCGGAACCAACAACTTCCCCGACTGCTCCAACATGTGCCACGAACCGACCAGCGCCGCAATGCCCAAATCGCTGGGCGTGGGCAAGGCCACGGTGATTCTGGAAGACTTCGAGCACTGCGATGCGATCTTCTGCATCGGCCACAATCCCGGCACCAACCACCCGCGCATGCTGGGCACGCTGAGTGCAGCCGCACGCCGCGGCTGCCGCATCGTGGCCTTCAATCCGATGCGCGAGCGCGGACTGGAGCGCTTTGCCAATCCGCAAAGCCCGAAGCAGATGGCCACGCTGGGCTCGACGCGGCTGGCCGACCACTACTACCAGGTTCGGGTCGGCGGCGACGTGGCCATGCTCAAGGGCCTGATGAAGGCACTGCTGGCGATGGATGCCGCCAGCGGCGGCAAGACCCTGGATCATGCCTTCATCACCCAGCACACCCGCGGCTTCGAGGCGCTCAAGGCCGACATCGAGGCCACGGCGTGGGAGGACATCGAACGGGTGTCCGGATTGTCGCGCAGCGATCTTGAGGCCGCCGCCGACATCTACGCCAGGGCCGAGCGCGTCATCATCTGCTACGGCATGGGCATCACCCAGCAGGTGCACGGCTCGGCCAACGTGCAGCAGATCGCCAACCTGTTGCTGATGCGCGGCAACATCGGCAAGCCCGGCGCCGGCATGTCGCCGCTGCGCGGCCACTCCAACGTGCAGGGCGACCGCACCGTGGGCATCAACCACGCTCCGTCGGCCGAGTTTCTGGACCGACTCGGCGCGCACTTCGACTTCGAACCGCCGCGCAAGCCGGGCCACACCGTGCTCGATGCGCTGCCGGCGATGGCCCGTGGCGAGGCCAGGGCCCTGATCTGCCTGGGCGGCAACCTGGCCGTGGCCGCACCCGATCCCGAGGCCACGTTTGCAGCACTGCGCGGGCTGGATCTGACCGTGCACATCGCCACCAAGCTCAACCGCACGCATCTGGCGCACGGCAAGGCCTCGTTCATCCTGCCCTGCCTGGGGCGCAGCGAAATCGACCGCCAGGCCGGCGGCGTGCAGCGGGTCACGGCGGAAGATTCCATGTGCACGATCCGCTCCTCGGGCGGCGTGCGCGAACCGGCCTCGGCCGAACTGCGCTCCGAGTGCGCCATCGTCGCCGGCCTGGCCAAGGCCGCGCTGGCCGATGGCGGCGGCATCGACTGGGATGGCCTGATCACCGACTACGACCGCATCCGCGATGCGATCGCCGCGGTGCTGCCGGACCTGTTCCGCGACTTCAATGCACGCCTGCGCGAACAGGGCGACTTCTACCTCGCCAACCCGGCGCGCCAGCGCCAATGGATGACCGCCAGCGGCAAGGCCGAGTTCCTGGTCGCCAGTGGCCTGGCCGAAGACGACTTCGCCGACCAGGGCGACGTGCTGAACCTGACCACGGTGCGCAGCCACGAACAGTTCAACACCACCATCTACTCCGACGACGACCGCTACCGCGGCGTGTTCGGCCGCCGCGACGTGCTGTTCATGGCCCCCTCCGACCTGCACGCGCGCGGCCTGACGCCAGGCCAGAGAGTGACCGTCACTTCAGCCGTCGATCCGGATCACCAGCGCGAGCTGACCGTCGTGGTGCGCGAACTGCCCGCCGGTTCGGCCGCCATGTACTACCCCGAAAGCAACGCCCTGATCAGCCTCGACCGCTTCGACGGCCCCAGCAAGGTCCCCGCCTTCAAGTCGGTGCCGGTGCGGGTCACGGCTGCACAATAGCGCGCAACGACAAGCACCCTCCGCCAAACCCGGCCGAGTCGGCATGATGCCGCAGGAGCGGGATTAGTGATAACCCTCACCCGCACGCACCTTGCCGCGAAACACGCGGTAGGAAAAGGCGGTGTAGAACAGCACCACGGGGATCATGATGGCCGCGCCAACCAGCACAAAGCCCTGGCTCGACGGAGGCGAGGCGGCATCCCACAGGCTCATCGACGGTGGCACCAGATCCGGCCACATGCCGATCACCAGGCCGAGGAAGCCCAGGGCAAAGAACACCAGCGACAGGACAAACGGTGCCACCTCGCGATCCGCCAGCACCGAACGCCACAGAGCCACGGCCACGATCACGGTGAGGATCGGCAGTGGCATCAGCCACAGGAATGCCGGACCGGCGAACCAGCGCGCCATGATGCGGGAGTCAAGAAACGGCAGCCAGGCGCTGACCATCACCATGAAGGCGATCACGGCCAGCATCAGCGGCCGGGTCAGGTCACGGGCAATGCGCTGCGGGCGGCCTTCGGTCTTCAGCGCCAGCCAGGTCGAGCCCAGCAGGCCATAGCCGAATATCAGGGCCATCCCGGTCATCACCGAAAACGGGCTGAACCAGGCAAATGCGCCGCTGAGGTACTTGCCGTCCTCCAGCGGCATGCCCTCGACGATGGCGCCCAGCATCAGGCCCTGCGAAAAGGCGGCAATCACCGAGCCCAGATGAAATGCCAGCGCCCAGATGCGGCGCGAGCGCGTGGCGCGGAAGCGGAATTCAAAAGCCACGCCACGAAAAATCAGCGCGATCAGCATGGCAAGGATCGGCAGGTACAGGCTGGACAGGATCACCGCGTAGGCTTTCGGGAACGCAGCCATGAGTCCCGCCCCGCCCATCACCAGCCAGGTTTCGTTGCCGTCCCAGATCGGCGCGGCCGTGTTCATCATCAGTTCCTGCTGCGTCTCGTCGTCGGCAAACGGCGCCAGAATGCCGATGCCGAGCACGAAGCCGTCCAGCAGCACGTACATCATCACGGCAAAGCCGATGATGAAAAACCACACCACGGGCAGGACAGTCGCCAGCGTCATGCTGAATCCTCCCCTTCCTCGCCCAGGGTCGACAGCGGTCGCGATCCGCTCATCGACGGTCCAAAGCGCTCGGGCGCCTCGCCGGGTCCGGCACGCAGAACTTTCAGCAGATACCAGCTGCCGAAACCGAACAGGATCATGTACGCCACAAAGTACACAATCAACGAGGTCAACACACTGAACGCCGCCACCGGACTGGCCGCATCGGCGGTGCGCAACACGCCGTACACCACCCACGGCTGGCGACCGATCTCGGCCGCGTACCAGCCGGTCAGAAGAGCAATGAAGCCGGCTGGCATCATGGCAATCCAGCAACACAGATACCAGCGTCTGTCGAACAGCTTGCGCCGCCACATCAGCAACAGACCGATCACGGCCAGGGCCAGCATCAGAAACCCGAGGCCGACCATGATGCGAAAGGCAAAGAACGGCTCGACCACGGGCGGCCGGTCCGCGCGCGGAAAGTCTTTCAGCCCCTTGACCTCGCCATCCCAGCTGTGGGTGAGGACCAGGCTGCCCAGATGCGGCACGTCGACGGCGTGGTCGTTCCTTTCGTTGTCTTCGTCCGGCCACGCGAACAGCGTCAACGGCACGCTGCGCTCGGTGGTCCAGCGCGCCTCGATGGCCGCCAGCTTGGCCGGCTGGTACTCGCGCACCACCAGTCCCGACAGGTCCCCGACAAAAATCTGGATCGGGATCACGATGGCGGTGAAGATCAACGCGCAGCGCAACATGAAGCGCGCCTTTTCCGGCCACCTTCCCTTCAGCACATAGGCTGCCGACACGCCACCGACAACCAGCGAGGTGCTGAGAAAGGCTGCCAGAACCATGTGTACCAGACGTGTCGGGAAGGAGGGATTGAAAATCGCCGCCCACCAGTCGGTCGCGTGGATCGTGCCGTCAACGACGGCATAGCCGGTCGGTGTCTGCATCCAGCTGTTGGCGGAAAGAATCCAGAAACTCGAAATCAGCGTCCCCAGCGCCACCATGCAGGTGGCCAGGAAATGCGTGCGGTGACTGACGCGATTCCAGCCGAACAGCATCACGCCCAGAAAGGTCGCCTCCAGAAAGAAGGCGGTCATCACCTCGTAATTGAGCAGCGGCCCCAGGACGTTGCCGGCCACCGTGGACAGGCCGGCCCAGTTGGTGCCGAACTGGAAGCTCATGACGATACCCGACACCACGCCCAGCCCGAAGGAGCCGGCAAACACCTTCATCCAGAAAAAATACAGATCGCGCAGCATCTGCGTGCGCTTGCGCAGCCACAAGGCTTCCAGAAACACCAGCCAGCTCGCCAGACCGATGGTGAAGGCCGGGAACAGGATGTGGAACGACATCACAAAGCCGAACTGGACGCGTGACAGGAATACGGTGTCGAACACGATCAGGGGTTCCGTGAAAGAGCACCGCTCAGTCTACACCCGCGCGGCCAGGCAGTCGTTGCGGGTGGCTGTAAATCACGCAGCCCTCTCCCCGTGCAAAGCCGACCAGGGTGACGCCGGCCTGTTCGGCCAGCACCACCGCCAACGCTGTCGGCGCAGAAATCGCCGCGACGATGCCGATACCGACGGTAGCCGCCTTCATCACCATCTCGTAGCTGGCGCGACTGGTCAGCAACAGAAAACCTGCCGACAGATCAGCAGCGTCCCGATGCAAGGCGCCGATCAGCTTGTCCAGCGCATTGTGCCGCCCCACATCCTCGCGCACGCATGACACACTGCCATCAAGCGCACACCAGGCCGCCGCGTGTGTTGCGCCACAGGCGGCGTTGATCGGCTGTCGCGACTGCAGACCGTCCAGCGCGGCGGCAATGGCCACAGTTTCCAGCCGAGCCTCGCTCTCGACCGGCGGCGGCACCCGCACCACCTGCTCCAGGCTGGCCGCACCGCACAATCCGCAACCACTGCGCCCTTCCAGCGACTGCACACGCCTCGCGAAACGCGCGGCTGCCGGTGCCGACAGATCCAGATCCAGTTCAATCCCCTCAAAATGCTCGCGCACCGAGACGGCACGGACGTCGCGGGCCGCCGACGCAATGCCCTCGCTCAGACAGAAACCCAGCGCAAAATCCTCCAAATCACACGGCGTCGCCAGCATCACCGCCCGAGTCCGACCCGCCACAGCCATCGCCACCGGCACCTCGGCAGCCAAGGCATCATCGTGCTCCGTCCGGCGACCACCCCGCACGCGAAGAGTCCTGCGCCGGACCACGCCACCACCCAAGACTGTTTCATCGTGCCCATTCATGCGAAAATCACCTTCCCGCGCTCGTAGCTCAGCTGGATAGAGTATCGGCCTCCGAAGCCGAGGGTCACAGGTTCGAATCCTGTCGGGCGCGCCAACTTCCCGATACGTGATGTTGTTCGACATCACCATCCATGGTGCCGGACGCCGGCCCGGCCTTCCATGGCCGTGCGTTCGCGGCCGCTGGA
>CBFGSA010000079.1:0-12605 GCA_965651365.1 uncultured Rhodanobacteraceae bacterium
AGATCCTGCTCAAGCGCGAGGACCTCAACCACACCGGCGCGCACAAGATCAACAATACCGTGGGTCAGGCCCTGTTGGCTCGGCACATGTGCAAGCCGCGCGTGATCGCCGAAACCGGCGCCGGCCAGCACGGCGTGGCCACGGCAACGGTCTGTGCCCGTCTGGGCCTGGACTGCGTGGTCTACATGGGCGAAGTGGACATCGAGCGGCAGAAGATCAACGTCTACCGCATGCAGCTTCTGGGTGCGAAGGTGGTGCCGGTGTCCTCCGGCTCGAAAACCCTCAAGGATGCGCTCAACGAGGCGCTGCGCGACTGGGTCACCAACGTCGACGACACCTTCTACATCATCGGTACCGTGGCCGGCCCGCACCCGTATCCGGAAATGGTGCGCGAGTTCAATGCCGTGGTCGGGCGCGAAGCGCGCGAACAGATGCTGGCCGAGTACGGCCGCCTGCCCGATGCCATCACCGCCTGTGTTGGTGGCGGCTCCAACGCCATCGGCATTTTCCACGCCTTTCTCAACGACCGCGACGTGCGCCTGGTCGGCGCCGAAGCGGCCGGCGACGGTCTGGACACGCTTCGCCATGCCGCCTCGCTGGCCGCTGGCAGACCCGGCATTCTGCATGGCAACCGCACCTACGTGCTGTGCGACGACGCCGGTCAGATCCGCGAAACCCATTCGATTTCCGCCGGCCTGGACTATCCGGGCGTCGGCCCCGAGCACGCCTTCCTGAAAGACACCGGCCGCGCCGAATATGTCGGTGTCAGCGACGAGGAAGCAATGCAGGCCTTCCACCGCATCGCACGCACCGAAGGCATCCTGGCCGCGCTCGAATCCAGCCACGCCATCGCCCAGGCCATCAAGCTGGCCCGCGAGCTGCCCAGCGACGCCCTGGTCCTGTGCAACCTGTCCGGCCGCGGCGACAAGGATGTGCATACGATTGCGGCGCGGGAAGGGGCGGAATTGTGAATACTGCCGGGAATCGGGAATAGGGAATAGGGAATCGGGAATGGTAAAAGCAAAAGCAAAAGCATGGGTGCTTGGATACCTTGCGGGGTGGTCGAAGGAAGCACGGAACCGCTTTGCCGATTCCCGATTCCCGATTCCCGGTTTCCGGCCCTTCCGATTCCCGATTCCCCATTCCCGATTCCCGGCCGCATCATGACCCGCATCGCCTCCCGCTTCGCCGCACTCAAGGCCGCCGGCCGCACGGCCCTGATTCCGTTTGTGACCGCCGGTGATCCGCTGCCCGACGCGGTGCCGGAACTGCTGCATGCGCTGGTCGAGGGCGGTGCGGACCTGATCGAGTTGGGCATGCCGTTCTCCGATCCGATGGCCGATGGCCCGGTGATCCAGCACGCCAACGAGCGGGCGCTCAAGCGCGGCGTCGCTTTGGCGGACGTGTTTTCCTGGGCGCGCGAATTTCGCCGCAGCGATGACGATACCCCGATCGTGCTGATGGGCTATCTCAATCCCGTCGAAGTGCATGGCTGGCAGGCGTTCGCCCGCGACGCCGTGGCGGCTGGTGTGGACGGCGTTCTGTTGGTGGATTGCCCGGTCGAGGAAATGGCCGTCAGCCAGCCCCTGCGCGATGCCGGCCTGGACCAGATCCTGCTGGCGGCGCCGACCACCAGCGCACCCCGGCTCAAGCTGATGTGCGATCGGGCGCAGGGCTTCCTGTACTATGTCTCTTTCGCCGGCATTACCGGTGCGGCAAGGCTGTCGACTTCGCAGATTGCCGAGCGCGTGGCCGGAATCCGTCAGATGGTCGGGGTCCCGGTTGCCGTCGGTTTCGGCGTTCGGGATGCCGAAAGCGCCGTGGCAATTGCCGACTTTGCCGATGGAGTGGTTATTGGCAGCGCTCTGGTCGAGCGGCTGGCTGGTGCGGGCGACGCCGATGCGATTGTGACGCGGGCAAGGGAGTTTCTGCGACCGATCCGGGCAGCACTGGACGCCCGGCAGGGGAAATCGGACTGATTCGAGGCAGATAGCGAATGAACTGGTTGCAAAAACTGATGGCGCCCAAGGCGCGCACACAAGACGGGCAGCAGGCGCCCGGCAAGGGCAAGGTGCCCGAAGGCGTGTGGGAAAAATGCCAGATGTGCGGCGCGATGCTGTACCAGCCCGAGCTGGAGCGCAATCTGATGGTATGTCCCAAGTGCGGTCATCATCATGCGATTGCAGCCCGCGTGCGTCTGCTGGCCATGCTGGATGAGGGCAGCGCCGAGGAGCATGACGCGACGCTGGCGCCGGTCGATCCGCTGAAATTCAAGGACTCGAAGAAATACCGCGACCGCATCACGGCGGCGCAGAAGAAGACCGGTGAAAAAGATGCCATGATCGCGATGTCCGGCACCTTGAAGGAGCAGGCGCTGGAAATGGTGTCTTTCGATTTCCGCTTCATGGGCGGTTCGATGGGCTCGGTGGTGGGCGAAAAATTCACCCGCGCAGCCGAGCGCGCACTCAAGCGGCACAGCGCCCTGGTCTGCTTCAATGCCTCCGGCGGTGCACGCATGCAGGAAGGCCTGTTTTCGCTGATGCAGATGGCCAAGACCTCGGCGGCGCTGGGGAGAATGCGCGAGGCTGGCGTGCCCTATATCTCGGTGCTGACCCATCCCACCACCGGTGGCGTGTCGGCCAGCTTCGCGATGCTGGGCGATATCATTATCGGTGAGCCGAAGGCGCAGATCGGGTTTGCCGGGCCACGCGTGATCGAACAGACCGTGCGCGAAATCCTGCCCGAAGGCTTCCAGCGCTCGGAATTCCTGCTCGATCATGGCGCACTGGACATGATTGTTGACCGCCGCCACATGCGCGACCGCCTGGCATCACTGCTCAGCCTGCTGGGGCATCACCAGCAGGTGGCCTGAGTCTGCCGGGTGCGGAGATTTCGCCTCGTTCTTGCCTCGCGCTCGCCACGGCGCCGCGAATTGCTGCAGCAGATTTGCGTCGATTTTGAAGTCCTGGCGGTGGATGTGCCCGAGCAGCGCGCCCCCGGCGAGAGCCCCAGGCAGTACGTGGAGCGGGTTGCGCGCGACAAGGCCAGGGCCGGTCTGGCCCGGTTTGCGACCCGTGGCGAAGTCCAGGTTCTGGGCGCCGACACCGAAGTGGTGCTCGATGGTAAAGTTTTCGGCAAACCGGCGGACGACGCCGATGCTGCCGCCATGTTGGGCCGCCTGGCTGGGCGCACCCACGAGGTGATCTCAAGCCTCTGCTTGCTGGATCATGAGCGCGAGCAGCAGGCCACTTGTATCTCCAGAGTCACGGTGGCGGACTTGTCGTCGCAGCAGATCGAGGCCTACGTCGACAGCGGTGAGCCGCACGGCAAGGCCGGCGGGTATGCTATTCAGGGGCGGGCGGCCGCATTCGTCACCCATCTGGAGGGCAGCTACTCCGGAGTGATGGGCCTGCCCTTGTACGAGACTGCCAAATTGCTGCGCCGCAGTGGCCAGCACCGCGCATGAAACTGGAATTGTGGTGAGCGACGAAATCCTGTTCAACGTGACGCCCAGAGAAAGCCGCGTTGCTGTGGTCGAAAACGGCGCTGCGCAGGAAGTCATGGTCGAGCGTGCCTCGCGTCGCGGCCAGGTGGGCAACATCTACAAGGGCCGGGTGACACGTGTGCTGCCGGGCATGCAGGCGGCCTTCGTCGACATTGGTCTGGAACGATCCGCGTTTTTGCACGCCGGCGACCTGTCACGCACTCTGGGTGAAGACGGCGATGCAGCCGAGCCGAGCGTCGAGACCCGCCCCATCAACCGCCTGCTGCATGAAGGTCAGCAGATCGTGGTGCAGGTGATCAAGGATCCGATCGGCACCAAGGGTGCGCGCATCACCACCAGTTTGTCACTGCCCTCGCGTTACCTTGTGCTGCTGCCGGAGCACCATGTGCATGGGATCTCGGCGCGTATCACCGACGTGGCCGAGCGCGATCGCCTGCGCGGCATCCTGAGCGAGCTGGACCCGGAAAATGCACACGGCTACATCGTGCGCACCAACGGCGAGGGCCAGAATGCCGAGACCCTGGGTGAGGATGTGCGCTTTCTGGACAAGCTCTGGAAACACCTGAAAAAGAACATTCGCCAGGCCGCGGTCGGCGAATGCGTGTACGAGGAGCCGAGCCTGGCCTTGCGCGTGCTGCGCGATCTGCTGCGCGAGCATGTGGCGCGGGTGCGTGTCGATGACGCGCCCAGCATGGATGCGATGCGGCGCTTTGCCGAGCGCTTCATGCCGGAACTGGCCGGCCGCATCGAGTTGTACGATGGCGAGCGCCCGATTTTCGACCTCTACGGAGTCGAAGACGAGCTGCAGCGGGCGCTGGATCGCCAAGTGCCCCTGAAATCGGGTGGCTCGCTGGTGGTCGAAACCACCGAGTCGATGAGCACCATTGATGTCAACAGCGGCAGCTACGTCAGCCGCCGCAACCTCGAAGAGACCGTATTCCGCACCAATCTGGAGGCAGCGCAGGCGGTGGCGCGGCAACTCCGCTTGCGTAACCTGGGCGGCATCATCATCATCGACTTCATCGACATGCACGATGACGAGCACAAGCGTCAGGTGCTGCGAACCCTGGACAAGGCGCTGGCCCAGGACCACGTCAAGACCAGCGTGTATCCGATGAGCGATCTGGGTCTGGTGCAGATGACGCGCAAGCGCACCACCGAGTCCCTGGCGCGGCAGTTGTGCGAGTCGTGCCCGACCTGTGCCGGGCGCGGCTACCACAAGTCGGCCGAAACGGTCGGCTACGAAATCTACCGCGAGATCACGCGCGCGGTGCGCCAGTTCGAAGCCGAGCGCCTGCTGGTGCTGGCCCATCCGGCGGTGGTGAACTGGATCGTGGACGAAGACTCCATGGCCCTGGCGGACCTTGAAGCGACTGTTGGCAAGCCCATCGCACTGCAATCGGAGGAGCAGTACCAGCAAGAGCAGTTCGATGTCGTTCTGCTTTAGGAGCGCGCCATGCGCGCGATGAGACGCTGGCGTAGCGGATCGCGGCGTGCACGGCGTTGGCTCGCCGGCATCGTTGCCACCGTGATCATCGTGCTTGCGGTCGCCATGGCGCTGGGCCAGTTGCTGCTGCCACTGCTGGCCGATTACCCGGATGGCGTGGCGGCACTGTTGTCCGAACGCCTGCACCAGCCCGTTTCCGTGCGTGCGGTGCAAGGTCACTGGCAAGGCTCTGGACCGCTGCTGTCCGTGTCGGGCTTGCGCATTGGACGCGGGAACGATGCATTGCGCCTGCCCGAGGCCGAGCTCAAGGTCGACTTTGGCGCCTGGATCAAGCGCGACCGGCGCTGGCTGGAACTGCGGATCGACGGCGCGGTCGCACATCTGGCCATTGCGACCGATAGCAGTTGGCATCTCTCGGGCGTTGAACTGGGCAATTCGCCTGAATCAGGTCGCGTCGACCAGCTGGCTGATCTGCCGGTTGGGTTGCTGCTGCGGCAGCTTGATCTGGTGGTCCGTGATCAACGCAAGCAGCGCAACCTGACCTTGCAGGTGCCGGCTTTGCGCGTCCTGACCCGCAACGACCGCTTGCATCTGGGCGGCAGCATTCGGCAGCCGGGCAGCGACGGCAGCATCGAGTTCTCGGCCGAGATCGATCCACTGCAGTCCGCTGGCCGGGCTTACATGAGCGGCACCCATGTCGACCTTGCCGCCTGGGACAGCGTCATCGGCCAGGGTGGCACGCAAGTGCGCGGCGGCAGCGGTGCCTTGCGTGTGTGGCTGGGGTGGCAGGCAGGGCGCTTGAGTCGGGTTGCGGCCGATGTGGACCTGGCCGGGCTGGTGCTGGCACGCGATGGCCGGCCGACACTCGATCTTCCACGGTGGCATGGACAACTGAAGGCGCGAATGGATGCGCACGGATGGCGGGCACGCTGGCAGAACAGCGCGCATGACAAGGGGCAGGACGGCGGCTGGTTTGATGTCGAGCGCCACGATTCCGGCGCATTGGCTGTACGTGCGGGCGAACTTGATGTGCAGACGCTGGCGCCGTGGTTGGCGCTGTGGCCCGAGGATGGCCAGGGTGGTGTACCTGCGTTCACCCAATTGCGGCCCTGGGGCAGGCTTGATTCGCTGCAACTGGACTGGCGCGACGCCAAACACTTCAGTCTGCAAGCGCAAGTACACGGGCTCGGCTGGAAGGCAGCCGCAGGACTTCCGGGCATCGATCATCTGGACGCGCGGGTACGCGGCGATGGCGAGGCCGTGAGCATCGCAATCCCGCCCCAGCCACTGACTGCAGACTTGCCTGGGGTATTCCGCAAGCCGTTTGACTTCAGCCGGATCAGCGGGCACTGGAGCTTCTGGCCGGACGCCAGCGGCTGGCGTCTGGCTACCGACGACATGCAACTCAAGGCCGATGACTATGCGCTCGCTCTGCGCGGTGGGCTGCGCCACGCGCCTGGCCAAGCCCTGCCGACGCTCGATCTGGGCGCCCGCGTGCTGGAGGCCCGGGTGGTGGCGGCAAAACGGTTTTGGCCGGTCGATGTCATGCCACCCACAGCAGTCGAATGGCTGGATCGGGGCCTGGTGTCAGGTTCGGTGACGGGGCGCGCACTGTTCCGGGGCAATCTGGGCGACTGGCCATTTCCGGCCAACCGTGGCCGGTTCGAGGCAGTGGCGGACTTTCATGACGCGGTACTGGATTACGATCCGCGCTGGCCGGTTGCGGAATCGCTCAACGGGCGTGCGGCATTCGTCAACCTGGCCATGCACGTCAAGACCGATGCCGGCAGTTCGCTGGGCAACAAGGTACGCTCCGCAAGCGCCGAGATTGCCCATTTTGACCACGCCGAATTGAAGCTCGGCATTCAGGGCAGCGGTCAGGCCGGACGCCTGCTGGCGTGGCTGCGCAAGACACCGATCGGTCAGGAGCACCACGAAGCGCTGGCGGCGATGCAGGTGACGGGTGGCGCGCGTTACACGGTGAAACTGAACCTGCCGCTGCACGACGACCCCGGTGCGATGCCTCGGCTCGACGGACAAGTCAAACTTTCCGATGCGATGTTCAAAGTGCCGGATTGGTCATTGGATCTGCAGCACCTGGATGGGCCGTTGCAGTTTGGCACCGACAGCATCCAGACCCGCCAGTTGTCTGGCCACTACAACGGGGTGCCGGTTCAATTGCAGGCGCGGATTGGTGACGCCACCCACCAGCCCGATGCCACGGTCGAGGCATCGATGCATGGGCGGTTTGATGTACCCAGCCTCGTTCAGCAATACCCCAGTCTGCGCTGGCTGGATACTTTGGCGCAGGGCCAAAGTGCCATTGATGTGGGTCTGAGTCTGCGCACCGACCCCGAAAGCGGGCGCGTCGAGCAGCGCTTGAGCCTGGATTCGGACTTGCAGGGCATGGCGCTGAACCTGCCGGCGCCACTCAACAAGCCGCCCGAAAAATCGCAACATTTGCATCTTGATCTGGGTCTTCCGCTGGACGGCGCACATCTCGCCGTCCGCCTGGGTCAGCTGGCCACCGCCAATGTGCGGTTGGCATCAGCCGATCAACCGCTGGCGGCTTCCGTGGCTTTCGGCGGCAGGGCGGAAGTCGCGCCGCCGCGCGGCATCCAGATACGGGGCACAGCCCCTGAACTGGATATCAGTGGCTGGCTTGGACAACTGTTTGCCGCAGCCGCGCCAGGCAGTGCCGGTGGTTCTGATCTGCCAGCACCTGTTTCGCTGCAACTGGATACCGGCCAGGCGGTCATTTCCGGGCACCGGCTGGGACCGCTTGGTTTGAAGGTCTCGAATGACGACAACAAGGTCTCTGTCGCGCTGGATGGCAAGGCACTTGCCGGCCAGGTGAGCGTGCCGCTGAACGATCATGGACGCAGCGGCATAACCGTGCGCATGGATCGCCTGTACTGGCCAGAGACAGACGGCGGCCAGAATGACACCGAATCCGAAAGCAGCATTGCGCCCGCTGTCATCCCGCCCTTGCATGTATGGATCAAGGACATGCGCCTGGGTGATGCCCGGCTTGGCGATGTGCGCGTGGAAAGTGTTCCCGTTGCCAATGGCATGCAGATCGAACAATTCGAGGCACAATCGCCGGATCTCAAGATCGGCGCACGAGGCCGCTGGCTAGGCACTGCTGCGGACAATCACAGCGACTTTTCGATGGACATCAGCGCCGAAGACATGGGCCGAATGCTCGGCGCCTTCGGCTACGGCAAGCTGGTCGCTGGTGGCACCACCCTGGTGCATGTCGACGGCCGCTGGCCGGGCGCGCCGACCGACTTCAGTCTGGCCGAGCTTGATGGCACGCTCAAGGTGCACGCAGCCGATGGCCGCATTCTCGAGGTCGAGCCGGGCATGGGCCGTTTGTTCGGACTGTTCTCGATCCGCGAGCTGCCGCGCCGCCTGAGCCTGGATTTTGGCGACATTTTTCAGTCCGGATACAGCTTCAACAGCATTGACGGCAAGTTCCGCTTCGAAAACGGCAACGCCTGGACCGATAATCTGGAAATGCTGGGACCCTCGGCTGACATCCGCATCACCGGCCGCACCGGTGTGCGCCAGCACGACTATGACCAGTTGATCGTGGTGACACCGCACCTGGGCGTGGCCCTGCCCGTAGTCGGTGCCATTGCTGGCGGACCGATCGGGGTGGCAGCCGGCCTGGCCATGCAGGGCCTGCTGGGCAAGGGCATCAACCGCGCCGGCGAGGTCCGCTACAAGGTCACCGGAAGCTGGGACAAGCCCGACATCGAGCGCCTTTCGCGCGAAGCGGCGGCCCCTGTCGTACCGGTGGCACCATCGCCTGCACGGTCATCCAGTACCGCGATGCCTTCATCGGTCGACCCGACGCCCACCCCCGCCACATCGACGCCGACAGACGGTTAGATTGGGCTGGCGATGTATCCATTTGCCGTCATCCTGAGCGAAGGGCGCAACGCGCCCACAATCGCAGGATTAATTCCACCCACACCGAACATTGGCCTTTGCGTCTCCAGTCGCTTCACTTTATCCGCACACAATTACAGATGTCGGCTTGATCGTGACCAAGTCGCCCCCACGTTTGCATTCTGATCCCCCAAAGCTGTTGCTCATGACCGATTCCGATACCGCACTGGCGCTGGCCAGTGAACGCCTGCTGCAGCCCGGTGGCCTGTCCACTCGCGAACTTGAGAACGTGTTTTCGCATCTGGCCGGGCCTGGCGTGGACCTGGCCGACTTGTATTTCCAGCATTCGCGCAGCGAGTCCTGGGTACTGGAAGACGGCATCGTCAAGAACGGCAACCATTCGATCGAGCAGGGCGTGGGCGTGCGCGCCGTGGCTGGCGAGAAGACAGGCTTCGCCTATTCCGACGAAATCCTGCTGCCGCAACTTGTTGATGCGGCCAGCGCCGCGCGCGCCATTGCACGCAGTGGTCGCGGCAGTGACCAGGCGCTGTCGGTGCGGGGCCAGCGCGCGCTGTATCCGGCCATTGATCCGGTGGAAACCCTGGACAGCGCGGCCAAGGTCAGGGTGATGCGCGAGATCGACGCCGTGGCCCGCGCCGTCGATCCGCGCGTCAAGCAGGTGATCGTCAGCCTGGCCGCCACCACCGACACCGTGCTGGTGGCCGCCTCCGACGGCACACTGGCCGCTGACGTGCGGCCGCTGGTGCGCCTGGGCGTGCAGGTCATTGCCGAGGAAAACGGCCGCCGCGAGGCCGGTCAGTCCGGTGGCGGCGGGCGCTACGGCTATGTCGAGCTGCTGGACTCGGGTCGCGGCGAGGCCTGGGCGCGCGAGGCCGTGCGTCAGGCGCTGCTGAACCTGGAAGCGGTCGATGCCCCGGCCGGAACCATGCCCGTGGTGCTCGGTCCGGGCTGGCCCGGCGTGCTGCTGCACGAGGCGGTCGGCCACGGTTTGGAAGGCGACTTCAACCGCAAGGGCAGCTCGGCTTTCAGCGGCCGCATCGGCGAGCGCGTGGCTGCGCCCGGCGTCACCGTGGTCGATGACGGCACGCTGCAAGGCCGCCGGGGCTCGCTTTCGGTCGATGACGAGGGCAATCCGACCCGCTGCAACACCCTGATCGAGGACGGCATTCTGGTCGGCTACATGCAGGACAAGCTCAATGCCCGGCTGATGGGCATGCAAGCGACCGGCAACGGTCGTCGCGAATCCTTCGCGCACCTGCCGATGCCGCGCATGACCAACACCTACATGCGCGCCGGCACGCGCGACCCGGCGGAAATCATCGCCTCGGTCGAGCGCGGCCTGTACGCGGTCAACTTCGGCGGTGGCCAGGTCGACATCACCAACGGCAAGTTCGTGTTTTCCGCCTCCGAGGCCTACCTGATCGAAAACGGCAAGGTGACCCGGCCGGTCAAGGGCGCGACCCTGATCGGCTCCGGTCCCGAGGTGCTGACCCGGGTATCCATGATCGGCAACGACCTGGCGCTGGATGAAGGCGTCGGCGTGTGCGGCAAGGACGGCCAGAGCGTGCCCGTGGGTGTGGGTCAGCCCACGCTCAAGGTCGATGCGTTGACCGTGGGTGGCACAGCCTCGTGAGCCTGCCGATGAATCGCGATGCAGGAGCGCGCCATGCGTGCGAAGAATTTGCCGCAAACGCCCCATCGCGGCCATGGGCCGCGCCTACAGGTCTCGCAACATGCGAAAAAGCTGTCGCGCAGCCCGCGGCGGCTTGTCCCGCGTGCGCTCGCTGCGTGCCTGACGGATCAGGCTGCGCAGGTGCTGTCGGTCAAGCCCGGGGTGCTGCTCCAGCAACGCGGTCAGTGCGTCGTCGTGCTCGATCAGGGCTTCGCGCAGCGTCTCGATGCGGCGCTGGCCCGCGGCTTCGCGCAACTGCTGCTCGCGATTGGCCCCGAGGGCGGCACGCGCGGCATCCAGCTCCGACTCGTCGCAGCGCCGCATCAGCTTGGCCAGGAATCCCAGTTCGCGCTTGCGCGCAACATGTGCGCTGATGCCGCGAACGCGGTCGATCTCCGCACGGATTCCGTCCGGCAGATCGATCCTGTCCAGTTGCGCCGGGCTCAGCGTCACCATGCCGGCCGCCAGATCACGCACAGCATGCGCTTCGCGCTTGCGCTCGCTGCGGCTGGGCCGCTCATCGGTGTCGACTGTTGTTTCCGAATCATCCATCATGACAGCGAATGGTGACACAAAATGACGCTTGAAATTGCACAACCGGATTCTGCGCTTGCCGAGAGCCGGGCACTGGAAACGCTGGCGACCGATTTGCTGGCGCGAGCCCGCGCCGCGGGTGCCAGCCAGGCCGAGGTGGCGGTCGGCACCGGCAGTGGCCTGAGCGTGCAGGTGCGCAAGGGTGAAGTCGAGACGGTCGAGCACCACCGCGACCGCAGCCTCGATCTGACCGTGTATTTCGGCAATCGCAAGGGCAGCGCCTCCAGTGCCGACTTCAGTACCGCCTCGGTCACCGCGACGCTGGATCAGGCCTGCGCCATCGCCAGGCATACCGAGGAAGACGATTGCAATGGCCTGGCCGATGCCGGGCGCATGGCCACCGAGTTTCCGGATCTGGACCTGTGGCATCCGTGGGCGCTGGATGTCGACGCCGCCATCGATCTGGGTCGGCAGATCGAGGCCGCCGGTCTGGCGGTCGAGGGTGTGGAGAACAGCGAAGGCGCCAGTGTCGAGAGCGGCCAGGGCCTGTCGCTTTACGCCAACTCGCACGGTTTCATCGGTTCTCGCCGCGGCACGCGGCATTCCATCTCCTGCTCGCTGATCGCGCGTGATGCCAAGGGCATGCAACGTGATTACTGGTACGACACTCGCCGCTCGGCCGAGGAACTGATGGATGCCGACGCGCTGGGTCGCAAGGCCGGCGAGCGCGCCGTGGCGCGCCTCGGTGCCCGCAGTCTCGGCACGCGCAAGTGTCCGGTCCTGTTCTCGCCCGAGATGGCGCGCGGCCTGATCGGTCATCTGCTGGCGGCCATCAGCGGCGGTGCCTTGTATCGCCGGGCAAGCTTTCTGCTGGACCAGGCCGGTCAGCAGATTCTGCCGCCCTGGCTGGACATCACCGAGCAGCCGCGTCTGCCGCGTGGCCAGGCATCAAGTTGTTTCGACGCCGAGGGCGTGGCCACCGCGGAGTCACCGCTGGTGACCGGCGGTGTGCTGCAGCGCTATCTGCTGGGAAGTTACTCGGCCCGCAAGCTCGGACTTGCCACGACCGGCAATGCCGGTGGTGCGCACAATGTCGTGGTCGGGCATGGCGACGACGGTTTTGATGCGATGCTGCAGCGCATGGGCACGGGCCTCGTGGTGACCGAACTGATGGGGCATGGCGTGTCGACCGTCACCGGTGACTACTCGCGCGGTGCTGCGGGCTTCTGGGTGGAAAACGGCGCCGTCGCCTATCCGGTGGAAGGCGTGACCATCGCCGCCAATCTCAAGGACATGTTCACCAGACTGGTTGCCGTGGGCGCCGATGTCGACCCGCGCTCGTCGATCCTCACCGGTTCGATCCTGCTCGAGTCGATGACCGTCGCCGGCGAGTGACCGGGTCGGGCAATCCGGGCGCTTGCTTAAAAATGACTTTCGTCGCTTGACGGGATTCCACGCAGCGGCGACAGTGGAGCTGCCCATTATCCGGAGACATCGCCATGACGTCCCCCGAAGACCAAAAGTCGCCT
>CBFGSA010000080.1:0-12556 GCA_965651365.1 uncultured Rhodanobacteraceae bacterium
GCTGCTGAACGAAGTGAAGCGCACCATCGAAGCCTTCACGCTGCGGTGCGCTTCGTTCCTCAGCGGCATCCTGCGCGCAGCGAAGCGCACCACCGCAAGCCACAATCCACAGCCAGACCCCGGCAACAGGACCATGCACAACACGAAAGCCAACAGTGCCAGGCAAACGCGCCCTCTCATCGTCCGCGATCTGGGTCGCCAGGCCTACACGCCGGTTTGGCGGGCGATGAGTGATTTCACCTCGGCGCGCACGGCAGACACGACTGACGAGTTGTGGCTGCTGGAGCACGACCCGGTGTTCACGCTCGGGCAAGCCGGCCGCCGCGAACACCTGCTGGCGCCGGGCGACATTCCGGTCGTGGCCTGTGACCGCGGTGGCCAGGTGACCTACCACGGCCCGGGCCAGATTGTGGCCTATCCCTTGTTCGACCTGCGGCGCCTTGGACTGGGCGTGCGCCAGTACGTCCATCTCGTGGAGCAATCGATGATCGACGCCCTGGCCGAATGCGGCATCGCGGCCGACCGGCGCGAGGGCGCGCCGGGCGTGTATGTCGACGGCGCCAAGATCGGCGCCCTGGGCGTGCGCGTGCGTCACGGCTGTACCTTCCATGGCCTGGCGCTCAATGTGGCCATGGATCTGGAACCGTTTCAGCGCATCAATCCGTGTGGATTCGCGGACTTGCGCGTCACCCAGGTGATAGACTCGACGGCCGGGCTGGACTTGCCGGCTGTTCAGGCACGGTTGGTCGGTGCCATCGCACGCTGTTTCGGCATGCGTGCGCACTACGCCGGCACTGCCGGGCCAGGCAACACTGCCGTTTTGGCGTCGCTGCGTGACGCTGTCAGTAACCCACAACCGAGGTTGATTGCATGAACCGTCTGTTTTTTGTCATTGCGCTGGTGCTGAGCGTGGTCGCCACGCCCGCCGTAGCCACGACCACTGCCGCCGGGTCGGCCGGGTCGGCCATGACGCCGCTGAAACCGACCCCCGGCGATGCCGATTCGGCGACCCTGGTGGCCAATTTGATGACGCGCTATCACTACCAGGCCGTGCCGCTGGACGATGCGATGTCGCGCAAGATCATGCACGCCTATCTGGACAGCCTGGACAGCCAGAAGATGTTTTTCACGCGCAAGGACATCGACCAATTCGAGAAGTGGAAGGACACCCTCGATGACGACATCTGGGATGGCAAGCTGGACGCGCCGTTCGCCATGTTCAACCGCTATCGCCAGCGCATGGCCGAGCGCATCGCCTATGCCCGCGGTCTGCTCAAGAAAGGCTTCGATTTCAACAAGAAGGAAAGCTACGAGCTTGACCGCAGCAAGGCTGGCTGGGCCGCTGACGACGCCGCACTCAATGATCTGTGGCGCAAGCGGGTCAAGAACGATTGGCTGCGCCTGAGCCTTGCAGGCAAGAAGGACGAGGCTATCCGCAAGCTGCTCGACAAGCGCTATGCCGGTTACCTCAAGCGCATCCAGCAGATCGAGAGTGAAGACGTCTACCAGACCTTCATGAATGCCTACGCCAGCTCCACCGACCCGCACACCAGCTACCTTGGCCCGCGCGCCGCGGAGAACTTCGACATCGCCATGAAGTTGTCGCTGGAGGGAATCGGCGCCGTTTTGGAGATGCGTGACGACTACACCCAGGTGCGAGAAGTCGTGCCCGGCGGCCCGGCCGCCAAGTCCGACCAGATCCACCCAGGCGACCGCATCATCGGCGTGGCGCAGGGCAAGGACGGCCAGGTGCAGGATGTCATTGGCTGGCGTCTGGATGATGTGGTGGACAAGATTCGCGGCAAGAAGAACACCGTGGTGCGCCTGGAGATCCTGCCGGCCGAAACCGGTCTCGACGGCGTACACAAGACTGTGGAACTGGTGCGCAAGAAGGTCTCGATTGTCGAGCAGGCGGCCAAGAAGTCGATCATCAAGGTTGACGACGGCGGCGTCGAGCGGCGCATCGGCGTGATCGATCTGCCGTCCTTCTATCGCGATTTTGCCGGTCGCCAGCAAGGCGACGCCAGCGCGCGCAGCGCCTCGCAGGATGTCGCCAGGCTGATTGGCGAGCTGAAAAAGGACAAGGTCGACGGCATCATCATGGACCTGCGCAACAACGGTGGCGGTTCGCTGACCGAGGCGACCGAGATGACCGGCTTGTTCATCAACAAGGGGCCGGTGGTGCAGGTTCGCAACTGGCGCGGCAAGGTCAGCGAGGAAAGCGACGACAAGCCGGGCATGGTCTGGTCGGGGCCGCTGGCCGTTCTGGTCAACCGCGGCTCAGCCTCCGCCTCGGAAATCTTCACCGCGGCCATCCAGGATTACGGCCGTGGTCTGGTCATCGGCTCGGACACCTTCGGCAAGGGCACGGTGCAGAATCTGGTCAATCTGGATCGGGTGGCGCACGACGACAAGGCCAAGTTCGGTGAGCTGAAGATGACCATTGCACAGTTCTTCCGCATCGACGGCGGCTCGACCCAGCTGCGCGGCGTGACGCCGGATATTGCCTTCCCGACCGGCATCGACAAGAAGGATTTCGGCGAGTCCAGCTACAAGAATGCGATGGACTGGAGCTCGATTTCACCAGCTCACTACAGTCCTGATGCCGATGCCAGGGCGCTGCTCGAGCGTCTGGACTCCCAGCACAAGGCCCGTATCGCCAAGGATCCGGAATGGCAGTTGCTGGTCGCCGAGCTGGCCCTGGCGCAGCAGATGCGCGAGCGCACCAGGGTGTCGCTGAACCTGGCCGAACGGCGCAAGGAGCGCGATGACTACGAGGCCAAGCGCAAGGCCCTTGTTGCCAAGTACCGGCCAGACGAAGCGCCGGCCAGCGCCGGCTCGACCGCCGCGGCGAGCTCCGTACCGGCAGTCGGTGCCAGTTCATCGGCTCCGGTAGTGGCAGCCAGCAGCCTGCGTCCGGACGACGGACTGCAGGCCGATGAGCGCAGCCTCAAGAGCGAGCTGGCCAAGGAGAAGGCGGCCAAGAATCGCGAGGACGTGCAGTTGACCGAGGCGGCCAACATCGTGGCCGACGAAGTCAGCGCAATCCAGACCGAGCCCAAGCTGGCAGCCATGGTGCTGCCGCACAAGGTCGAGGCTGTCGATTGATGCTGGCCCCGTGGTCTATTCGGCTGGCAGCGGCCGGTATTCGCCGCTGCTGGCCGTGATGTGGCTGACCACATAGATCGCGATCCAGGCCGCTGCAAAGCCGGGGATGATTTCATACACGCCCGGACCACCCAGGAAGCTCTGATCCCAGCCCAGCGCAATCCAGGCAATCACGGTCGCCGCGCCGACCACCAGGCCGGCCACTGCACCGCTGCCGGACATGCCGCGCCAGATCAGCGCCAACAGAATCAGGGGGCCGAATGCTGCGCCGAAGCCGGCCCAGGCATGACTGACCAGTCCCAGCACCTTGGAGTTCGGGTCCCAGGCGATGATGACGGCCACGATGCCGACCAGCAGCACGCTGATGCGGCCGACCAGCACGATCTCCTTTTCGCTGGCCTCCTTGCGCAGGAACAGCCGGTAGAAATCCTCGGTCAGCGAAGATGAGGCGACCAGCAGCTGGCTGGAAATCGTGCTCATCACGGCCGCCAGCAGGGCCGCAAACAGGAAGCCGGTGACCAGCGGATGGAACAGCAGGTCGGCCAGGATGATGAAGATCGTCTCCGGGTCGGCCACCTCGATCCCGTTGCGCACCGCGTAGGCACGCCCGAAGATGCCCAGACTGATCGCGCCGATCACGGACACCACCATCCAGGACATGCCGATGTTGCGCGCGGTGGCTACTTCGCGGATCGAGCGCACGGCCATGAAGCGCACGATGATGTGCGGTTGCCCGAAATAGCCCAGTCCCCAGGCGATGGCGGAAATAAACCCCACCACCGACAGCCCGCTGAACCAGGAAAGGAAAGTCGGATCGACCGCGTTCAGTGTGTCCGAAGCTTGCGCAAGCCCGCCGCCACCCGCACCGAAGAGCACCACCACGGGCATGATGATCAGGGCCAGCATCATGATCACGCCCTGACAGAAATCGGTCAGGCTGACGGCCAGAAAACCGCCGATCACGGTGTAGATCAGAACCACGGTCAGGGTCAGTGTCACGCCCACGGAGTAGTCGCTCATGGAGCCGAACTGGAACACGCTGCTGAAGGCGCTTTCGGCCAGTTTGCCGCCGGCCACCAGGCCCGAGGCGGTGTAGACGGAGAAAAACACCACCACGATCACCGCCGAAACCACGCGCAGCGCCATCGCTCGGCTGGGAAAACGGTTGGACAGAAATTCGGGAATGGTCAGACTGTTGTCATAGCGTTCGGTCTGCTCGCGCAGGCGCGGCGCCACAATGATCCAGTTGACCAGCGCACCCAGGGTCAGGCCGATGCCGATCCAGGCCGAAACCAGACCGCTGACAAACAATGCACCGGGGAGGCCCAGCAGCAGCCAACCACTCATGTCCGAGGCGCCGGCGGACAAGGCAGCGACCGCGGGATGCAGTTGTCGTCCACCGAGGATGTATTCCTCCGACGACGAGGTCGAGTTGCGGTAGGCGTAGTAGCCAATCGCAAGCATCAACGCGAAATAAAGACCCAGACTGATCCAGACACCAGTTGCCATGTGACCCCACTTTTTTGCAGCTGCGGGCGTGCGCCCAAAGCGGGTCAGTGTTTCATGCCCTCCGTATGAGGGCAAATCGTGGGCAGCAGGGCGATGGCGCGGAGGGTCATGAAGAAGTTACAATGTAACATTCGCTTGGAATCAAACCATGGGCCAGGGCCTCCTGTTGACGACCTTGGCATCGGGATTCGGGATTGCGCTGGTGCACACCCTGATTCCGGTGCACTGGCTGCCGTACGCATTGACCGGTCGCGCGCGCGGCTGGTCGCTGGCGCGCACCCTGACAATCAATGCGGCCGGTGGCGTGGGGCATGTGCTGGTGACGGCTGTGCTGGGTGCGCTGGCGATGTTGCTTGGCTTGCGGCTCGGCAACTGGCTGTCCGGCGTGTTTCCTTGGGTGGTGGCCGCATTGTTGCTGCTGGTGGGGCTGTACTTCGTCTACCGCCAGCTTGCCGGCGGTGCACATGTGCACGGCAACCCGTCGGAGCGAGGCATCGTCGAAGCGCGCAGCGATCGGGCCGCGACGACCATTCTGGTGACCATGCTGCTGTTCTCGCCCTGTGAGGCCTTTGTGCCGGTCTACCTCACCGGCGTATCGGCGGGCTGGGCCGGATTCGGCCTGCTCACCGCGGTGCTGGCGGTGGCGACAATCTCCTGCATGCTGGTATTGACCACGTTGGCCTGGCACGGCATGTCCAGCTTGCGTGTGGCCGGAATCGAGCGTTGGCAGTCGGGGCTGGTTGGCGTGTTGCTGATCGTGCTGGCCGCGGTCATGGCCGTCTGGCGTCCTTGACAGGCTTGGCCATCAGCAACAGATCAGTGTCGAATCCGCTGGCGCGGTAGAACGCGAGCGCGCGCTGGTTGCCGGGGAAAACGCCCAGGGTGATCAGGGCGCACTTGTGTTCGCGCGCCCAGTCTTCGCTGAAACGCAGCATGGTGCGACCGACGCCGCGGCCTTCCGCGTCCGGTGTGGTGGCGAGGTCGGAAATGTGGCACTTCAGGCGGCCGGTGAAAAAATCCCTGAGCTTCTGCAGATGCAGGTAGCCTACCCGTTCGCCAGCTTCGTCTTCAGCCACGTACAGCCACGAGGTGGGTGGCGGATCGTCCAGGTTCCTCAGCAGATCGTCGCGGATGCCGACCAGGCATTCGTTGCGCTTGCGCCAGGCCGGAAGCTCGAAACCGACAAATCGTTCGGCCAGCGCCATCACGAATTGCTCGTCCTCGGCCTCGGCCTGGCGCAGGTGGAATTGTTCGACGTTCACGGAAGATTTTTCCTGCTGGGCGTTGGTGCGGTGCGTGGCGTTGTTCTGGGACGGTGGGCGGTGAGCGGTAAGCCGTGAGCGGAGAACATTGACTCGTGAGCGGAATGTTTCCCGCTTTTTCCGCTTACCGCTCACTTTTTACCGCTTGCAATTGAAAAATCACTGATCAAGGGCTGCTCAGGCAGGTGGCCTGCGGCAATCTTAGTCGAAGTTGCCATCCGGCATGGCCATCAGGCTGTCGGCGCCGGCGCGGATGGCCATCGCGTGGGCGCGGGTGCGCGGCAGGATACGGCTGAAGTAGAAGCGGGCGCAATCACGCTTGGTCTGTTTGCGCCTGTCATCGTCCCCGGCGTCGGCGGCAGCCACGCTGCGCGCCCAGCCCCAGGCCAGGGCGATGTAGCCGGAATAGAACAGGTAGTCCCAGGCCGCGGCAGCAAGCTCCTCAGGGTTGGCGGCAATTTTCTGCGCCAGCTCCTGGGTCAGCTCGCTCCACTCGTGCGTCACCGAAGCCAGCGGTGCGACGAACTCGGCCAGCGCCTTGTCCTTGCTGTGCTGCTGACAGAAGTCGGAGATGCGCTGCAGAAAGAGTTTCAGACCCTCGCCCTTGAGCTGCAGCACCTTGCGCCCCAGAAGGTCCAGCGCCTGGATCTGGGTGGTGCCTTCGTAGATGGTGGTGATGCGTGCATCGCGGGCGAACTGTTCGACCTCGTTTTCGCCGATGTAGCCGTGGCCGCCGAATATCTGCACGGCATCGCAGGTGCACTCGACGGCGGCCTCGGTCAGCAGGCCCTTGACGATGGGAATCAGAAACGACAACTCGGCTTCGGCTGCGCTGCGTGCGTCGGCGTCATCGCTGCGGTGTTCGATGTCGATCAGGCTGGCGGCGTGCAGGGCCAGCACCCGACCGCCTTCGGCAAACGCCTTCTGCGTCAGCAGCATGCGCCGGATATCGCCGTGCACAATCAGCGGGTCAGCCGGCCGGTCGGGAAATTTCGCACCCGACACCGAGCGCATCTGCAGCCGCTCGCGGGCGTAGGCCAGGCTGGCCTGGTAGCCACGTTCGATCATGCCCAGGCCCTGGATACCGACCGCAAGCCGGGCCGAGTTCATCATCGTGAACATGCCGGCCAGACCCTTGTTCGGCTGACCCACCAGCCAGCCTTCGGCCTGTTCGAAGTGCATGGCGCAGGTGGCCGAGCCCTTCAGGCCCATCTTGTGTTCGATCGCAGTGCAGGTAACGCCATTGCGTTCGCCCATCGTACCGTCGCGGGCAACCTTGAACCTGGGTACCACGAACAGTGAAATGCCCTTGCTGCCGGGTGGCGCATCGGGCAGGCGGGCCAGTACCAGGTGCACGATGTTTTCGGCCATGTCGTGCTCGCCGGCGGTGATGAATATCTTGTCGCCGCTGATGCGGTAGCTGCCGTCGTCGGCCGGCTCGGCGCGGGTCCGCAAAAGGCCCAGGTCGGTACCGCAGTGTGGCTCGGTCAGGCACATGGTGCCGGTCCAGCGGCCCTCGACGATGGGTCTCAGGAAAGCCTCGCGCTGCCATTCCTCGCCGTGTTGGCGCAAGGCTTCGGTGGCTCCGTGCGAGAGCAGCGGATAGGTGCCCCAGGCCAGGTTGGCGGCGTCGACCATTTCCTTGACCGCGGCGCCGATCACTTCCGGTACGCCCTGGCCACCGAATTCTGTTGGCGCGTTGAGCCCGCTCCAGCCGCCATTGACCCAGGCCTTGTAGGCTTCAACGAAGCCTGGCGGAGAGGTGACCGCTCCGCTGCCAGGATCAAAGTGACATTGCTCGTGGTCCCCGACCTTGTTCAGCGGTGCCAGCACCGTGTTGCTCAATCGTGCTGCTTCCTCCAGTACCGCATCGACCAGGTCGGGCGTGAACTCGGCGCAGCCGGGCAAGGTTTCGAACAGGGCGTCGGTGTCGAGCACCTGATGCAGAACAAAGCCGAAGTCGTCGATGGGGGCGTGGTATTCAGCCATGGAAGCCTCGTGTCAGCGGTACATGTTGGCGATGCCCGGCACGGGCGACAGCCAGCCGGAATGGTCGACGTCAAAGTCGCTCGGGTCCTTGCCTTCATCGCTGATCGTGACCGAGCCGGTGATGCTGTAGCGAAGCTGCGGCTGTCCGCTGGCCAACTTGTCGCGCGCGGACTGGCTGGGCGTGAATTGCACTTCGGTAACATCCGAGCTGCGTTCCGCCACATCCAGTGCAATCGCCTGGTCGAGCTCGCCAGCCTCGACATCAGCCAGCTTCAGGGTGAGCCGGATGTGGTCAAAGCGCACGTTGGCATCGTAGCTCTGGTTATGCAAACGCACGGTGACAGTCCATGCCGCATCCGGCGGTGTGCTGAGTTGCTGGATGGTGACGGCCGGCGGAAACACGTGCCGGACCTGGCCCCCGCACGCGGCCAGCAAAAGCAAGGTCAGACAGGCAAGCAGGCGTATGCACTTCATTTCGAATTCTCCGGCAAGCAGGTTTCCGTCCACCAGATTAGCGCGATGATGGTCCGGTGTCGCGGGTCACGCCAGGCAGGGATCGCAAGTCATTGCCTGCGTGCCGGAACATCACACGCTTGCATTGCGCGCCCGAGCAGGCATGATGCCACCCTTTCCACGCAAAGAATGCATCATGCCCAGACGTTTTGTTGCCCGCCGCTCGCCCATCCACGGCAACGGCGTGTTCGCCCTGAAGAAAATCGGCAAGGGCGAGACCATCCTGGAATACACCGGCCGCATCCTGACCCATGTGCAGGCCGACCGCATCTATGGCGATGCACCCGACAATGGCCACACCTTCCTGTTCACACTCAACGAGCATTACATCATTGATGCCAATGTCGGGGGCAGCACCGCGCGCTGGATCAACCACAGTTGCGATCCCAACTGCGAAGCCGTGATCCACGAGGACGCCGATGAGGATCCGCGCGAGGACAAGGTGATGATCGAGGCCATCCGCGACATCAAACCGGGCGAGGAGCTGACCTACAACTACGGCATCACCCTCGACGAGCCACACACGGCGGCAAAGAAGAAGATCTGGGCCTGCCGTTGCGGCGCACCCAACTGCACCGGCACCCTGCTGCAGCCCAAGCGCTGAACTGCCGGGGCTTGGCAGTTGATTCCGGTGTCTCGACCGGCACGCTATCATGGGCGGATGAAACGCATTCTTCTTCTGGGCGCCAACGGCCAGGTCGGCTTCGAGTTGGCCCGGGTGCTGCCGCCGCTGGGCGATCTGGTGTGCGCCACGCGCGATGGGCGCCGAACAAGTTGTGCCTGCGAGGCGGTGGATCTGGGCGACGCGGCCGCGCTCAAGCGGGTGCTGGACACCACCCAGCCGGATCTGGTGGTCAACGCGGCCGCCTACACGGCCGTGGACCGCGCCGAGGACGAGCCGCAACTGGCCACGCGCATCAATGCCGAGGCCGTCGGCGAAATCGGCGCCTGGGCCGCGCAGCGCGATGCAGCGGTGGTGCACTACTCGACCGACTACATCTTTGCTGGCGACGGCAACCAGCCGTGGCGCGAAGACGATGCCACCGATCCGCTTGGCGCCTACGGTCGCAGCAAGCTCGCCGGCGAGCAGGCGCTGCTGGATTCGGGCTGTCGCCACCTGGTCTTCCGTACCGCCTGGGTGTACGCCGCGCGCGGCCATAATTTCCTGTTGACCATGCTGCGCCTGGCACGCCAGCGCGATGTACTCAAGGTAGTGTCCGACCAGATTGGCTGCCCGACGCCCGCGGCGCTGATCGCTGCAGCTACCGCTGCGGTGTTGGCGCGCTGGCTTGATCTGCCCGGCGACGCGCAGCAGTCGCGTGCCGGTACCTATCATCTGGCCTGTGCGGGTCATTGCAGCTGGCATGAATTTGCCAGCGCCATCATCGAGCGGGCGCACGCCGCCGGCTTGCTGCCGCGTGCGGTGCCGATCGAGTCGATTGCCGGCGCCGATTTCCCCACCCGCGCGGCGCGGCCGTCGTGGTCGGTGCTGGATACCAGTCGGCTGCGTGAAACCTTCGGCGTGGCACTGCCGCCGTGGTCCCGGGGGCTTGATCTGGTGCTGACGGATCTCGCCGCTGTCGCCAGCAAGGAGCCTGCAAGTCAATGCTGATTCCCGTGATTCTTTCCGGTGGTGCCGGCACCCGGCTGTGGCCGGTGTCGCGCAAGGCCTGGCCCAAGCCCTTCATGACCATGGCCGACGGCCAGTCGCTGCTGTACAAGACCCTGGATCGGGCGCTGGGTCTGGTCGGTGTCGAGGCAGTGCTGACCGTGACCTCGCGCGAGCACTTTTTCCTGAGTCGCGACGAGTACCTCAAGCATCCCCAGGCGAGCGCGGTTGAATTGCCGTTCCTGCTCGAACCGCTGGGGCGCAACACGGCACCGGCCGTGCTGCTGGCCGCACTCGAAGCCCAGGCGCGCTTCGGCGACGACGCTACCCTGGTGGTGTTGCCCTCCGATCACCTGATCGCTGATCGGGCGGCCTTTGCCAACGATGTGGCACGGGCCGAAAAACTGGCCGCCCAGGGCCGGCTGGTGACCTTCGGTATCGTGCCCGATCGCGCCGAGACCGGCTTTGGCTACATCCGCAAGGGCGAGCCCCTGGATGCCGGCGGCTTTGAAGTCGAGGCCTTCGTCGAGAAGCCCGACCTGGACACGGCGCAGAAGTATCTGGCGAGCGGCGACTATCTGTGGAACTCGGGCATGGTCTGCTTCCGTGCCGATGTGCTGCTGGCGGCTGCCGCGGCGCATTGCCCCGAGGTGCTGGAGGCGGCCCGCGCCTGCCACGACAGTGCCCGCCACAGCATGGGCGCGCTGGAGTTCGAGGCCGACACCTTCGCCGCCCAGCCCGACATCTCGCTCGATTACGCGGTGATGGAGCGGGCCGACAATGTGGCCGTGGTACCGGCGGCCTTCGACTGGAACGACATCGGTTCGTGGAAGGCGCTCAGCGAGATCGATGCCGGCCCGAGCACCGATCAGGCAGGCAACCGCATCGAGGGTCAGGCCGTGGTGGTGGACAGCCGCAACTGCTACGTCAAGGGCAGCGCGCAGCGCATGGTGGCGGCGGTCGGCCTCGACAATGTGGTGATCGTCGATGCCGGCGACGCGGTGCTGGTCAGCGACCGCGAACACGCGCAGCAGGTCAAGCAGGTGGTCGAGCAACTGCGCCGCGACGAACACCCGTCGGCCAGCGTGCACAGCACGGCACACCGGCCCTGGGGCAGCTACACCGTGCTTGAGGATGCCGACGACTGCAAGGTCAAGCGGCTCACCGTCAAGCCCGGCGGCATCCTGTCCCTGCAACGCCACCAGCGCCGCAGCGAACACTGGACCGTGGTCGACGGCGCCGCCAGCGTGCGCATCGGCGACCAGGAATACACGCTCGAGCGCAACCAGTCCTGCTACATCCCCATGAATACCCTGCACCGGCTGGAAAACCGCACCGACACCGACATCCACCTGATCGAAGTGCAATGCGGCGACTACTTCGGCGAAGACGACATCGAGCGCCTCGAAGACGTCTACGGTCGCGCGGCTGAAGTTGCAAACGATGCCGGACAAGCCGCCGACACCTGACTCGCCGCATCGCTGTCATCCTGGGGCCGAGCGCAGCGAGGAACCCGGGATCCATTTTGATCTTTTTTACAAATGAAAGTGTTCTGCAAGAATGAGAATCATGAAAATGGATCCCGGGTTTCCTCGCTCCTCAAAGCGCGCCCATCCATGGGCGCTCCCCGCGTCGCCTGCGGCGGCCCAGGATGACGAGGCAATTGCCATTCCTGTGCAGCGATGTTGCAGACTCGATACGAGAGCGAATTCGACAAGCCAGCCATGCCCGAATCCAAACGTGACATCACCACCAGTCTGGCCGCGGCACGCAACCGGCTCGGTGACCGCTTCGAAGCCGAGCTGCTGCTGTGCCACGTGCTCGGCCGCGACCGCGCCTGGCTGATGGCTCATGCCACCGATGCACTCGATCCTGACCACGCCGCCCGTTTCGATGCACTGGTCCAGCGCCGCCGCAGCGGCGAGCCGGTGGCCTACATCACCGGCATCCGCGGCTTCTGGAAAATGGATCTCGAAGTCACGCCCGCAGTGCTGATTCCGCGCCCGGAAACCGAGCTGCTGGTGGAGCTGGCACTGGAACGGCTGCCCGTTGGCCGACCCTGCAGCGTGGCCGACCTGGGCACCGGCAGCGGCGCCGTGGCGCTGGCCATCGCCAGCGAACGGCCGCGTGCCGAAGTACTCGCCACTGACGCCAGCGAAGCGGCGCTGGTCGTCGCGCGTGCCAATGCCGATCGTCTGGGTCTGATCAATGTGGACTTTGCACACGGCGACTGGTGGCAAGCGCTGGCGGGCCGGAAATTCGATGTGATCGTCAGCAACCCACCCTATGTTGCCGTCGGAGACCATCACCTCGGACAAGGCGACCTGCGCCATGAACCGGCCATGGCCCTGGCCTCCGGCAGCGACGGCCTCGATGCCATTGGCACCATCATCACCGGTGCGCGCGCACATCTTCACGATCATGGCTGGCTCCTGCTCGAGCACGGCTGGAACCAGGCCAGCGCCGTCCGCACTCTGCTGCAGGATGCCGGTTTCGAGGCGGTATCAAGCGCACGCGACCTGCAGCAACACGAACGCGTCAGCGGCGGTCGTAGCCGCTAATCCGA
>CBFGSA010000081.1:0-12502 GCA_965651365.1 uncultured Rhodanobacteraceae bacterium
AGCGCGCCATGCGCGCGAGGCAAGGTCCGTGAGCCGAGAGCGGTGAGCCGTAAGCCGGAAAAGCAAGTGCCGGATCCTCTCCTGCTCACTGCTCACTGCTCACTGCTCACCGCTCACTGCTCACCGCTTACCGCTTGCCGCTTACCGGCCGAAATCGCGCGCATGGCGCGCTCCTACAGGTCCAGCGCGGCAATGCACTTGAGTTCGATATGGATCGGTGTCGGCAGGGAGTCGATGCCGACGGTGGTGCGGCAGCAGTCGACGCCTTCGAAGCATTCGGCGTAGATCCGGTTGTAGGTCTTGAAGTCGCGCTGCATGTCGGTGAGGAATACGGTTACATCGACCAGGTCCTGCCAGCGTGCGCCGCTGGCTTCGAGCACGGCGCGCACATTGGCGAACACCTGGCGGCACTGCGCTTCAATGTCGTGCCCGACGACCCGGCCCTCGGCGTCCAGCACGTTGCCGGGAACCGCATCGTCTTGCGGCCGGCGCGGCCCGACGCCGGACAGAAACAGCAGCCTGCCGACGCGCCGTGCATGCGGATAGGCACCGACCGGGCGCGGGGCATTGCCGGTGCGAACCGGGTCGCTCATGCGACCTGCTCCGATTGCCAGCGTTCGGCCAGCGCCTGCAGCGCCTTGCCGTAGCGCGTTCCGGCCGCGTCGAGGCTGTCCACGTCCAGGCCCAGGTCGTGCAGATGGCCGTCTTCCAGGCCGTAGATCCACGCATGCACGCGCAGGCTCTGGCCGCGTGCCCAGGCATCGCGCACGATGTTGGTGGCGCAGATGTTCATGGCCTGCTCGATGGTGTTGAGCTCGCACAGGCGCGCGTGGCGGGTGGCAAACGGCAGCGACGCATCCAGCGACTCGCGGTGCATGTTGGCCACATCCCCCACATGCCGGAGCCAGTTGTCGATCAGGCCGTTGCGCTGACCCTCCAGCGCCGCCTTGACGCCACCGCAGCCGTAGTGGCCCACCACCATGATGTGCTTGACCTTGAGTGCATCAACCGCGAACTGCACCGCCGACAGGGCATTGAAGTCGGTATGCACGATCACGTTGGACACGTTTCGGTGCACGAAAATCGAGCCGGGATCGAGATCCGTGATCTGGGTCGCGGGTACGCGCGAGTCGGAGCAGCCGATCCACAGGTATTCCGGATTCTGCTGCCGCGACAGGCGGGAGAAAAAGCCCGGGTCTTCCTTCTCGATGCGCTCGGCCCAGTCGTGGTTGCGGCGGAACAGTTCGCGAATTTCACTCATGCGACGGATTCTCCCTGGCGTTGCGGGGCGGGTGGGTGTCAGCCGTTGGCTGCGATGCAGATGTTTTTCGGTTCGGTGAAAAAGCGCAGTGCCTCGTTGCCGCCTTCGCGGCCGAGGCCGGAGTTCCTGATTCCACCGAAGGGCGTGCGCAGGTCGCGCAGCATCCAGCAGTTGATCCACACGATACCGAATTCCAGCTTCGCGCCCATGCGCTGGGCGCGCCCGAGATCGGTGGTCCACAGCGATGCGGCCAGGCCGTAGTCGGTGCCGTTGGCGATAGTCAGGGCCTCGGCTTCGTCCTCGAACGGAATCATGGTCACCACCGGACCGAAGATTTCCTCCTGATTGGTGCGGCAATCCGGCGCCAGGCCCTCGATCACCGTGGGCGCCACGAACCAGCCGTCGGCGCAGCGCCCGGCAAGCTGCACGCGATCGCCGCCGGTCAGGATCGTGCCGCCTTCCTCGCGGGCTCGCTCGATGCAAGCCATCACCTTGTTGAAGTGGGTTTCGGAGACCAGTGCGCCCAGAACGCTGTCGGCGTCTTGCGGATCGCCGACGCGCAGCGCCTTGACCTTCGCCAGATAGCGCTCCCGGAATGATGCGTAGATCTCGCGCTGCACCAGCAGGCGCGAGCCGCACAGGCAGATCTCGCCCTGATTGGCGAATCCCGAGCGCACGATGGTGTCGAGGTTGGCATCGGACAGCTCGGCGTCGGCAAACACGATCGCCGGGTTCTTGCCGCCCATCTCCAGCGACAGCGGCTTGAACTGCGTGGCCGTGGCGCTGGCAATGGCGGCACCGGTGCGTGTGGAACCGGTGAAGGACACCGCCTTGATGCCCGGATGGGTCACCAGTGCCTCACCCACCTCGGGACCGAGGCCGTGCACGATATTGAGCACACCGGCGGGCATACCGGTTTCGATGAGCAACTCGCCGAACATGAAGGCGGTCAGCGGCGTGATCTCGCTGGGCTTGGCGACGATGGTATTGCCGGCCGCAAGCGCCGGTGCGATCTTCCAGGTCAACAGATACAGGGGCAGATTCCAGGGACTGATGCAAGCTACCACGCCCAGCGGCTGACGCAGGGTGTAGTTGATGGCTTGTCTGCCCATCGCATGCGACTCGCCATCCCGGGTCTGGATGGCCGCGGCAAAAAAGCGCAGATTGGCCACCGCGCGGGGAATGTCGACCCGCAGCGCCAGCGACACGGGCTTTCCGGTATCGAGCGATTCGGCGCGGGCAAAATCTTCGAGCCGGGCTTCGATGCCATCAGCCAAGCTGTTCAGATGCGCGGCCCGCTGCGGCGCGGGAAGATCCGCCCAGCCCGGCGCAGCCTGGCGCGCGGCAGCAAACGCGGCAGCAACATCCCCGCCACCGCTGCGCGCACAGCGTGCATGAACACGCCCCGTGGCCGGCTCGAAAACATCCAGCCAGCGTCCGTCAAGCGGCGCTTCAAGGCGGCCGTTGATCAGATTGGCAAGCAGGCGGGGTTCGGACATCAAGGCGATCGGCGGAAAATGCCGCCGGCAGCCGACGGCTGAACAATGCAGATGGTGCCGAAGGTGGGACTCGAACCCACACGCTTTTCACGGCGGCGGATTTTGAATCCGCTGCGTCTACCAATTCCGCCACTTCGGCACGAAGTCGGCAATTATGCAGCAATCAGTGGATGCGGTCGAGACTCAGTTGGCGCTGGTCGCGCTCGTACCAGTCGTCTTCGAGCGGCTTGAACACCGCGCATTCGGTCATCGGCCCGGAATAGATGTGCAGGCTGACGCATACTTCCGAATCGCTGGGATTGCAGATGGCGTGGTATTCGTGCGGCGGGATCAGGCTGCCCGCCGAACCGGTGCCGGCCTGGATCGTGCCCACGGGCCGGAAGCGGTAGCGGTCCTGGGCCTGTTCCATTTTTTCGTACTGGCAGATTTCCAGCTCGCCGTGCCATACGCCCTCGACGCACCACATGCCGGAATGGTCGTGGATCGGCGTGCCCTGACCCGGGCCCCAGGTCATCGCCACCACGGCATAGCCGAACTGTTCGCTGCGGTAAAGCTCGCGCCGCGCGTAGTGATCGGGACGTGCTTCAAACACGCACTCGGGCAAGCGAATTTCGCCGCTGCGCATCATGCGGCACAGGCTGGTGCGCAGCTTGTCGGTGATGGCCGGCAGGCTGCCACACGCCACCGCATCGTCGAGGGTCTGGATCAGGTTGGCGCTGCCGGGAAACTGTGTATTCAGCATCCCCACATCATAGCATTGCCGAGCTTCTCTAAAGCGGCTTGCGTCGTGGAAGCGGCAAAGGCCATGCGGCTCAGGACTTGGGCGCGTACTCTGGGCCCGGCGCAGTAGACATGCTGGTGAATAATGCGGGCTAGGCTCCTGGGCATTTGCAACCTTCTGAAAATGGATCCCGGGTTCCGCCTGCGGCGGCCCCGGGATGACTGGGTTTCGGGTTGCGGGTTCCGCCTGCGGCGGCCCCAGGATGGCCAGAAATGGTGTTGACCGGGCGGTATTGCTCGGTGGCCACCAGACTTTTTTACCGTGCAGGCGTTACTGGCAGTTTTGCCATGAAACCACCAATGGCCGGGCCAAAGCGCGCCATGTCGACCAGAAACGCATCGTGCCCCTGGGGTGAGGGCAGGGCGACGAACTCGACCTCGGCCTGGCCGGCATCGAGGCCGGTGGCAATCAATTCCTGTTGCTCCAGCGGAAACAGGATGTCCGATTCCACCCCAATGACCAGGGCGTGCTCGATGTGGATGCCAGCCAGGGCCTTGACCACGTCGCCGCCGGCGTAGTCGCCCGCGTCGAACCAGTCACTGGCGCGTGACAGGTACAGGTAGCAGTTGGGATCGAAGCTGGCGATGAACTTGCGTGCATGGGCTTCGAGATAGGACTCGACCTGGAACTCGAAGCCGAAGGGATCATCCGGGCGGTCCTCCGAATCGAGCCGGATGCGGGCGAAGCGGCCATTCCATTCCATCGCCGAGCGGTAGGTGATGACACCCAGCTTGCGCGCAATGGCCATGCCGTGGACCGGATAGCGGTCGGTATCGTAGTGGCCCTTGTTCCAGTTGCGGTCGAGCCGGATTGCCTCGCGCTGCAAGGAGCGGATGGCGATCGCGAAAGGCTGCGCCCGCGGTGCCGTCGAAATGCTGAGGTGCGAGCGTGCACTGCCGGGATGGCGCAGCAGGTAGGCCAGCGAGGCCATGCCACCCATCGAGCAGCCGACCAGAGCCGCCAGTTGTTCGATCCCAAGCGACTGAATGAGGCAATGCGCCGAATCGGCCACGTCCTCCAGGGTCAGGGCCGGAAAATCGAGTGCGTAGACTTCACCCGTCTCCGGATTGATGCTGGCCGGTCCGGTCGAGCCCTTGCAACTGCCCAGCGAGTTGACGCAGATGACGAAAAAGCGCTGCGTGTCGATCGCCTTGCCCGGCCCGACAATACCCTCCCACCAGCCGTCTTCGGGATCGGCGGCGCTGCTTGCCGCGTGCGCATTCGGCGACAGCCCCGGCAATATCAGCAGCGCATTGTCGCGCGTCGCATTCAGCACCCCCCAGGTCTCGTAGGCCAGCCGCGCCCCGCGCAAGTTGCCGCCGCGCTTCATCGGAAACGGCGATGGCAGGTCGAAATACTGACGGGCGTCGGACATGGGGTAACTGCTGCAGGGGGCGTATCACTATAACGAGCTGCCGATTCAAAAAAAATGCACGAGGTGCGGGCTGTCACGGCAGCGAGCGTTCGAGAAGCTGCCATGGCTGGCGCGCGCCATGTGCGGTCACCCGCAGCATATGCGCGCCGCAATGGTGCTCTGCGGCGAAACGCTCGCGGGCATGGCCCGATTCTACTTGCCGACAGGGTGGTCGATGGTCAAGGTGACAGGCTGTTTGTCCTTGACGGAGATCGTCTTGTTGGCGGCTTCGAGGTCACCGGCTTGCGGGTCGGCCTGGCCTGATGCGGAGATGCGGGCACTGACGGTGACCTTGTCGAACATCGACAGCTTCAGTTGCGGGGTCATGGCCATGGCGTCGGTGAGGCTGATGTCGGCGGGCAGCTCGGCGGCGGTCAGGCGCTTGACCGCCAGTGGCATGGGTGGGCCGTCGGCGGCGCGGGCGAACACGAACACGGTGGCGGACGGATCGGCCAGGCGGGCCAGATCGGGCGCGAGGCTGACGTGGACGTGGATGCTGGCGGCCTTGTTTCTATCCGCCGCTGCCGCTTCGCTGGCGGCGCTGTCCGCCGAAGGCGGCATCATCGCAGCCTGGCGCGCGCGCTGGATCTGCTGACGGATGGCCTCGGCCACCTTGGGGTTGGCCTGGGCGTCAACCTGGGCCAGCAGACGCTGCCAGGTGGCGGCGGCCTCGGCATACCGGCCCTGCTGGAAGTCGCTGATGCCGAGCAGCCACAGGCCGCGCTGCTGGCGGGGGTCGATCTTGAGCGCCTGTTCCAGCCGTGCGCGCGAGCTGGCGTCGACGGTGTGCTCTCGGGTCGTGAGCGAACGCGCTTCGGCGCTGGCCACCAGCACATCGGCATTGTCGGGCGCCAGTTGCACGGCGCGTTCCCAGGCTTGCACGGCCTTGGCAGGCTGATCCATGGCCTGACGCGCGCGCGCCAGCAGGCTCCAGCCTTCCAGGTCATCCGGATTCTTTTCCAGCCGCTGCTGCAGTTGTTCCACCGCCGCGGCCAGATCCACCTGCGGGCGTGCGGCCGATTTCACCGCATCGGGATTCAGTGCGGCGGGCGTGCCGACCAGCGCGTACAAACCGAGCGCCGTCATCGGCAGGGCAAAAGCAAGCACGATGGCCAGCGCCACCGGCAGGCCGCGGGCGCGGCGGCGCAGCAGCGGCCACAGCACAAAGGCCAGCGCGGCGCCGGCCATCAGCGCCGCAAGGATCGCAAACCACATCATTACCAGTTTTCTCCCCAGTCGGCGTCGGTCTTCTCGGTGACCGCGGTGGCATGGCTGCTGGCGCGGCGGCGCAGCCAGATCGCGGCACCGGCGCCGCCGAGGATGAGGATCAGGGCCGGTCCGAACCACAACAGCCAGGTGCCCGGCTTGACCGGTGGCTTGTACAGCACGAACTCGGAGTAGCGATCCACCAGGTAGCGCTTGATTTCGGCGTCGCTCTTGCCGTTTTCCATCATCTCGAAGATGCGCTTGCGCAGATCGCGCGCAAGGTCTGCATTCGAGTCGGCCAGGTCCTCGTTCTGGCACACCATGCAGCGCAGCTGCCTGGTCAGATTCTGGAAACGCTCGCGCTGGGCGTCGTTCTTGAACGGCAGCGGCTCGATCGCATGCGCGATGCCAATCACCAGCAGCAGCATGAATGGCAGCAGCCAGCGCACTCGCCTCGTCATGACGATTCTCCGGAGGTGAGCTTGCGAATGGCAGGCTCCAGCTCGCGCTCGATCACCTTGTCGTCCAGCGGACCGATATGCTTGTAGCGAATGACACCCTTGCCATCGATCAGGAAGGTTTCCGGCGCGCCGTAGATGCCGAAGTCGATCGCGGTCTGGCCGCTGACATCGGCAATCACCATGTGGTACGGGTCGCCGTGGCGTGCCAGCCACGCCTTGGCGTCGGCGGGCTGGTCGCGGTAGTTGTAGCCGATCAGGGGCACGCCCAGATTGCGCGCGCCCCGCATCAGCACCGGATGCTCCTCGCCGCAGGCAAAGCACCAGCTCGCGAACACGTTGAGCAGGTAGGGTTTGCCCAGCAGGTCGGCCCTGGTCACCTTCACCGATGGCTGGTCCAGGCGCGGCAGATCGAAGGCCGGTGCCGGCTTGTTGATCAGCGGCGAGGGCACGTAGTTGGACACGTGCGAGGTGTTCCACCAGATGCCAAAGCCGAACAGGGCCATCAGCAATGCGAAACCGATCAAGGGCAGCAGGCGATTCATGCTCATGCGTGGCTTTCCGCCGCTGCTGAGACCCGCGCCCGGCGTGCCTCGTGCACATGGCGGAAGCGGCGATCGCCGGCAGCCACGAAGCCGCCCAGCATCATCAGCATGCCGCCGGCCCAGATCCAGCGCACGAAGGGCTTGTCGTAGATGCGCATCGACCAGGCGGTCTTTTCCGGCGCCGAATCATCCAGCGGCTCGCCCAGCGCCACGTACAGGTCACCCAGAATGCCCGGCCGGATCGCAGCCTCGGTCTGCACCTGGCCACGCGGGTAGGTGCGCTTTTGCGGATGCAGCACGGTCACGGTCCTGCCGTTTTTGAGCACGCTGACGGTGCCCTGCTCGGCGGTCCAGTTGGGGCCTTCCGTGTGCTCCAGTTTGTCGAAGCGGAACTGGTAGCCGCCTACGGTCTGCTCCTGGCCCGGCACCATGCGCACGTCACGCTGCACACTCAGGGCCGTTGTCAGCATGGCACCGGCGATAAAGATGCCGACACCCGCGTGGGCCAGCAGCATGCCGGCCATTTCAGCCGGATAGCGGCGTCCGGCCGGTGCCTCGCGCCAGCGCTTGACGGCGTAGGAAATCACGCCGGTAAGCAGGTACACGGCGGCCATGCCACCCAGCCAGCCGCGCCAGCCCATGGCCGCGGTCTGCAGCCAGGCCACCAATGCGGTGATGATCACGGCTGCGACGGCGCAGCGCGCCAGCAGCCAGCCGATCTGGCGCGGCTCGCCCCGGCCCCAGCGCAGGTACGGCCCGGTTGGCATCACCAGCACCAGCGGTGCCATCAGCAGCACGAACAGGAAACCGAAGTAGGGCGGGCCGACCGATATCCGGCCCAGGTTGAAGGCCTCGCCGAACAGCGGATACAGCGTGCCCAGCAGCACCATGGCCGCGGCCGTGGTCAGCAGCAGATTGGCGATCAGGATTGCAGTCTCGCGCGAGAACACCGAGAACGGCTTGGCCTGGCTGAGCTTGGGTGCGCGCAGCGCGTACAGCGCCAGCGAAAAGCCGATCACGATGCCGAGATAGATCAGGATGAACACGCCGCGTTTGGGGTCGGAAGCGAAGGCGTGCACACTGGTCAAAACGCCCGAGCGCACCAGGAAAGTGCCGAGCAGGCTCAGCGAGAAGGCGAAGATCGACAGCAGGATGGTCCAGGCGCGCAGGCCGCCGCGTTTTTCGGTGATGGCCTGGGTGTGGATCAGGGCCGCGCCGACCAGCCACGGCATGAACGAGGCATTCTCGACCGGATCCCAGAACCACCAGCCGCCCCAGCCCAGCTCGTAGTAGGCCCAGGCACTGCCGGCCACGATGCCCAGGGTCAGAAAGCCCCACGCAACATTGGTCCAGGGTCGTGCCCAGCGCACCCATTTTTCGTCCAGCCGGCCTTCCAGCAGGGCGGCGATCGCAAAGGCGAAGGCGACCGAGAAGCCGACATAGCCCATGTACAGGATCGGCGGATGGAAGGTCATGCCCGGGTCCTGCAGCACCGGATTGAGATCGGCGCCATCCAGCGGCGCCGGCAGCATGCGCCCGAACGGGTTGGAAGTGAAGATGATGAACAGCAAGAAGCCGACGCTGACCAGGCCCAGCACGCCCAGCACGCGGGCCATGAACACCTCCGGCAGCTTGCGGCTGAAGGCTGCGACCGCCACCGTCCAGGCGTTGAGGATCAGTATCCACAGCAGCAGCGAACCTTCGTGCGCGCCCCACACCGCGGCGATGCGGTAATACCACGGCAGCTCGCTGTTCGAGTTCTGCGCCACGTAGGCGACCGAGAAATCGAACTGCAAAAAGGCCCAGGTCAGAATGCCGAAGGCCAGCAGTACGAACACCGCCTGACCGGCCGCCGCCGGCCGCGCCACCGCCATCAGCCGGTCATTGCCGCGCCAGGCGCCCAGCAGCGGCAGCACGCCCTGCGCCAGCGCCAGCAGCAGGGCAAGGATCAGGGCGAATTGGCCGAGTTCGGGGGTCATGGCCTTTGGCCGGGAATCGGGAATCGGGAATCGGGAATCGTGTTGAACCTTGCGGTTCCGCCGTCACTCCGGCGCAACAAGTACTGTCCGCTCTTCGAATAGTCGATTGTCAACACTGTCTGCAACCTCACGTCTTTTTCTATTGCTTGAACCGCCGAGAACAACATCTGCAACTTGATTTGCACGCCCGACTTGGTCATTCCCGCGAAAGCGGGGATCCAGTGTCGTTACTACGCGGCTGCTGGCCGACAAAGTCGCTGGATCCCGGATATCGCTTCGCGATTCCGGGATGACAAAGGAGGCTTCCGATGCATAGTCATTGTGCCGAAAACCTCATGCTTTTGCCTTTAACGATTCTCGATTCCCGATTCCCGATTCCCGGCGCCGGCTTCGCCGGCGCCATGCGCCTTCTCCATCGCCTGTTTCAGCTCGCGCGGCATGTAGGTTTCGTCGTGCTTGGCCAAAAGTTCGGTGGCGACGAAGGTCTTGCCCTGCATGTGGCCGGTGGCGATGACGGACTGGTTGTCGCGGAACAGGTCGGGGGCGATGCCGGTGTAGGTGACGTGCATGGCATCGTCGGCATCGACCACGGTGAAGTCGATGCGCAGCGAGTCCTTGGCGCGCCTGATCGAGCCGGCCTTGACCATGCCGCCAAGGCGGAAGGTGGCGTAGGGCGCGGCCTGGCCGGCGACCACCTGGCTGGGCGTGAACAGGTAGTTCATGTTGCGGCTCAGGGCCCAGGCGATCAGGCTGGTGGCGATGCCGGCCGCGGCCAGCAGCAGCACGATCAGGATCAGGCGGCGTTTGCGTTTGCTGCGCATCAGGAACCTCGACGGGCGTGTTGACGTTTCTGCCTGGCGCGAATCTCGCGCAGGGTCCGGCGGCTGCGAATGCCCGAAATCAGATAGTCGGCCAGCAGCACGATGAAGAACACGGCGAAGGCCGGCCAGACGTAGACGGCATAACCGCCCATGGCTAAAAAGGCGTTCACGGATTGGCTCCCGCGAGCTTCTGCACCCACTGCTTGCCGCGCTCCAGCGACAGCAGCGCGGCTTGCGCCCGGCCCAGCAGGCTGGCACCGAAGTACAGCTTGGTCGCCACCATCATGGTCAGCAGCGGCCACAGCATGGAAGTGGAGATGTTGGACGGGCCGAACAGGCGCACCGTGGTGCCCTGATGCAAGGTGTTCCACCACACCACCGAGTAGTGCACGATCGGCAGGTTGACCACGCCGATCAGTACCAGGAAGGCGGCCGCCCGTGCACCGCGGCGCGGGTCTTCAAAAGCGTGGTACAGGCCGATCACGCCCAGGTACAGGAACAGCAGCACCAGCTCCGAGGTCAGGCGCGCATCCCAGGTCCACCAGGTGCCCCACATCGGCTTGCCCCACAGCGAGCCGGTGACGAGGGTGATGAAGGTGAAGGCGGCGCCGATCGGCGCGCACTCCATGGCGACGATCTCGGCCAGCTTCATGCGCCACACCAGGGCCACGAAGGCCGCGACCGCCATCACGCCGTAAATGAACAGGCTCATCCAGGCGCTCGGCACATGGATGAAAATGATGCGGTAGGCATCGCCCTGCTGGTAGTCGGCCGGTGCCAGCACCAGGCCACCGTACAGCGCGACCGCGCCCGTGATCAGCGCCAGCACCAGCAGCCAGGGCTTGAGTACGCTGGCGAAGCGGAAGAAGCTGGGCGGCGAGCCGAGCTTGTGAAACCATGTGGCGAGAATGTTCATGCGTCCAGAGTAATTCGCAATGCGGTCGCGCAAGCCAGTGGCGCCAGCACCAGGGCCAGCACCAGAATCGCGGCCAGAAAAGCCAGCGGCGCATGCCAGGGAAGACCCTGTTCGGCAGCGGAAACCGCGCCGGCGGCAAAGATCACCACGGGCACCATCAAGGGCAACAGCATCAGGGCCAGCAGCATACCAGATCGGCGCGTATTGGCGGTCAGTGCGACCAGCATCGCGCCGATCAGACTGATCAGCGGCGTGGCCAGCAAAAGCGCCAGCAGCAGGACCGGAAGCACCGCAGTTGGCAAGTTCAGCATGGCGGCCAGAAGCGGTGAAATCAGCAGCAGCGGCAGGGCCGTGCTCAGCCAGTGCGCCAGCATGCGCGCGGCCACCAGCGGCGCCAGCGGCTGCGGCGCCAGCAGCATCTGTTCCATCGAGCCGTCCTCGATGTCGCCGCGAAACAGGCTGTCCAGGCTCAGCAGCATCGCCAGCAGCACCGTCACCAGCACCACACCGGCTGCGATGCGTGCCAGCAGCGCAGACTCCGGGCCCAGCGCGAAGGGGAACAGGGTGGCCACGATCAGCGCATACAGCAGCGGCAGCAGGGCATCGCCGCGGCGCCGCCACACCAGCAGCAGGTCGCGGCGTAACTGGGCTGCAGCCGCGCGTGCAATGCCTGGCGCGCGCAAACTCATGGTGACAGCCCGATGCAGCGCACATCACCTTGCACATAGCGCACCGTGCCATGACTGGTGGCCAGCGCCGCGCCGCCCTCACCGACGTGGCGCTCCAGCAGACGGTTGACCAGGGCAATGCCGTGCCGGTCGAGGTTGGCCCAGGGCTCGTCCAGCAGCCAGATCGCGGCCGGCACCAGCAGCAGCCGGGCCAGCGCCACGCGCTTTTTCTGCCCGGCCGAAAGCTGCTTGACCGGTTCGTGCTCGTAACCGGCCAGCTCCACGCCCTCGATGGCGCTGCTCGGGCTGACGCCGCGACGGCGCCCGTACAGCCCTTGCGTGTAGCGCAGATTCTCCAGCACGGTCAGATCGGCCTTGAGCCCCAGATGATGTCCGAGGTAGAGGATCTCGCCGGCGGCACGATCGCGCTCCAGCCTGCGGCCATGCAACAGCACCTCGCCCGCATGGCCGTGCAGCATGGCCGCCAGAATCCGCATCAGTGTGGTCTTGCCGCTGCCGTTGTCGCCCTCGACCAGCACCAGCTCGCCAGCGTGCACGGCAAAATCCAGTGGCCCGAAAACCGGCTCGTCGCGGCGCGCAAAAGCCAGCCCCCGCGCCTGAAGCAGGGCCACCGTGGAAGTCGAATTGCTCATGGTCGCGGCCATTGTCCCAGCCTTGCCGTGGGCTGTCACCTGCGCAGCCCGCATTCACCCGTTCGCAACATCGCGTTGCACCATCAATTTCAGGCACAGCGCCACGGTGGGCAGGTGAAGCCAGCCCACCCTACGACGCAGGGCAACGTTCGCGATACCAGGTAGGGTGGGCAAAGCGCAGCGTGCCCACGCAGTGTTCAGACATCCCACCACGGTGGGCAGGTAGGGCCAGCCCAGCCTGCGGCCTCAGGCCACCACGTCGATCGGGAGCGGGGATAATTCATTGCGAGCCTGATTGGCG
>CBFGSA010000082.1:0-12390 GCA_965651365.1 uncultured Rhodanobacteraceae bacterium
CGAGTTCGGCGGCGATGCGGAAGGTGTCGATCAGGCGCGTGACTTCGCCCCTGGCGTCGTGGATCGGCTTGCCGGCTTCCACGCACAGGGCCATGGCCAGCTCGTCCTGGCGCTCGCGCATGGCCTCGACGCAGTGGTTGAGCACGGCCTGGCGCTGCCACGGCTTGAACTCGCGCATCGGCTTCTCGGCCTTGACCGCGGCCGCGATCGCCTTGTCGATGGCCTTGTCATCGGGCACGGCGACGCGGGTGGCGATTTTGCCCGAATACTTGTCGCGCACTTCCAGGTCGGCATTGGGCTGCTGCGGCGTGTTGGCGAGGTAGTAGGGGTAGTGCTTGTTCATGGTGGCCTCCTTGGGTTCGGGTGTGTGCTTGTTGGCGGGGGTGGTCCGGGGCCGCGATGGCGCTGCCTGGACGCTGCACGATTGATCGCGGCCATGGGCCACGCCTACATCGGGGGTGTGAGGCCTGCGGCCTGTTGCGGGATTTCGGTGTCCAGGATGTCGTGGTTGGGGCGGTAGTCGATGGCCAGATCGATCAGGTGGACGCCGCCGGTTTCGAAGGCCGAGCGCAGGATGGGCACGAATTCGTCGGCGCTGGCGGGGCGGTGGCCGTGGGCGCCGTGGGCTTCGGCGAAAGCGACGAAATCGGGGTTGCGGAATTGCAGGGCGAAATCCTCAAAGCCCATGTCGGCCTGCTTCCAGCGGATCATGCCGTAGGCATTGTCCTGCAGCACCAGGATCACCAGGTCCAGTTTCAGGCGCACCGCGGTTTCCAGTTCCTGGGCGTTCATCATGAAGCCGCCGTCGCCGCAGATCGCCAGCACCGGGCACTCCGGATGCACCAGTTTGGCGCCCATGGCCGAGGGCAGGCCCGCGCCCATCGAGGCCAGGGCGTTGTCGAGCAGGATGGTGTTGGACTGGCGTGCCTTGTAGTAGCGCGCAAACCAGATCTTGTACATGCCGTTGTCGAGGCAGGCGATGCCGTTGTCCGGCATGACCTGGCGCACGTCGTTGACGATGCGCACCGGATGCATGGGAAAGCGCTCGTCGTCGGCGTGTTCGGCCAGCTGCTGGTGGAAGGCCTGGCGCACCTGGTTGAAATAGCCGAAGTCCCAGTGTGGTTGCCTGTCCAGCGCCTCGGTCAGGCGTTCGACGGTGTGGGCGATGTCGCCGACCACCTCGATCTGCGGGAAGTACACGGCATCGACCTGGGCCGAGGAGAAGTTGATGTGGATGACGGTGCGCTTGCCGCGGTGCATGAAAAATGGCGGCTTTTCGACCACGTCATGGCCGACGTTGATGATGGTGTCGGCACTGTCGATGGCGCGATGCACGAAGTCGCCGTCGGACAGCGCCGCATTGCCCAGCCACAAGGGGTGCTCGTCGCTGATCACGCCCTTGCCCATCTGGGTGGTGAAAAAGGGAATGCCGAGCTCATCGACAAAGGCGCACAGCGCATCGGCGGTGCGCTGGCGGTTGGCCCCGGCGCCGATCATCAGCAGCGGGTGGCGTGCCCGGGTGATGGCCTCGGCGGCCTGGACCAGGGCCGCTTCATCGGCCGACGGGCGGCGCGCATATTCGGTCGGCAGCAGCACCGGATCATCGATCTCGTCGCGGGCCACATCCTCGGGCAGCTCCAGATGCACGGCGCCGGGGCGCTCTTCCTCGGCATTGCGCACCGCTTCGCGAATGCGTGCGGGAATGCTCTGCGCGGACACGATCTGGCTGGTGAACTTGGTCAGTGGCTGCATCATGTCGACCACGTCGACGAGCTGGAACAGGCCCTGCTTGTGCAGGCGCATCGGCTTCTGGCCGGTGATCATCAGCATCGGCATGGCGCCGAGCTGGGCGTAAGCTGCCGCGGTCACCAGGTTGGTGGCGCCGGGGCCGAGCGTGGACATGGCCACGCCGACCTTGCCGGTCAGCCGGCCCCAGGTGGCGGCCATGAAACCGGCGGCCTGTTCGTGCCGGGTGACGATCAGCCGGATGGACGAATCACGCAGCGATTCGACCAGATCCAGGTTTTCCTCGCCGGGCAGGCCGAAGATGCAGCTCACGCCTTCGGCTTCCAGTGCCTGGACAAACAGATCGGATGCTTTCACGGAGGCTCCTTCCCGGCCATGGCCGGTTTTCGATGTCGAATCCGGGCGGCGGCACGCGCATCGTCACGCCGGCATTGGGCCGGTGACGGTGCCGCAGGCGCGGGCGTCGAGGTGGCCAGGCTGCGACAGTCTGGCTTGCGACCAGTGTCAGCCGGTGCGCTTGGCGCTCATGCTGCCGTCGGCGAGTTGAAGCTTCATTGTGCTCCCGACCGGCACAGCCGCAACTGAACGGACCGCCTGGCCGGTGCTGTCGAACACGATGGCGTAGCCGCGCTCGAGCGTGGCCAGCGGGCTGACGGCATTCAGCGCACGCTGCAGCGCGCCGGCTTGCGAGCGGCCGTGGCGCAGGCGTTGCTGCTGCGCATGGCGCAGACGCTGCAGCGCTTGCCGGTTGGCTTCGCGGGCGCGCTTGAGGCGTGCTTGCAGTTGCTGCGCGTTCAGTACATTGCGCAGCGCATGCAGGTGCTGTTTGGGGCGTTCAAGCGTTTGCGCCCGCAGCAGCCGATGGCGCAATGCCTCCAGACGTTCGCGGCCGCGCGCCAAACGCAGCGCCGGGCGCTGGTTGCGCAGGCGGATCTGGGCGTGGTCCAGCGCCTGGCTGCGGCCTTGCAGCGTGCGCTCGATCTGGCCGGTCACCTGGGTGCGGTATTGCTGCAGGCGGCGCCTGATCGCCTGCTGGTCGGGCACCAGCAGTTCGCCGGCGACCGATGGCGTGGCCGCGCGCAGGTCGGCGGCAAAATCGGCCAGGGTGAAGTCGATTTCGTGCCCGACCGCCGACATCACCGGCACCGGGCTGGCGGCAATCAGGCGCGCCAGCGCCTCGTCGTTGAAGGCCCACAGGTCTTCCAGCGAGCCGCCGCCACGGGTCAGCAGCAGCACGTCGTGGCGGGCGGCGCGCTGGGCCTGTTCCAGCATGGTGCGGATCGCGGCCGGTGCGTCCTTGCCCTGCACGGGCACCGGCATCAGCTCCACCTCGACCAGCGGCATGCGGCGGCGGATCACGCTGATCACATCGCGCACGGCCGCGCCGCTGGACGAAGACAGGATGCCGATGCGGCGCGGCCAGGCGGGCAGGGCGCGCTTGCGCCCGGCGGCGAACAGACCCTCGGCTTCGAGGCGCGCTTTGAGCCGTTCGAATTCGCGCTGCAGGGCGCCTTCGCCGGCTGGTTCGATCTGCTCGGCGATGAGCTGGTAGTCGCCGCGCGCCTCGTACAGGCTGATGCGGCCACGGACCTGCACCTTGAGCCCGTTCTCGGGGCGAAAACCCGGGCCACGGGCATGCTGGCGGAACAGGGCGCAGCGGAGCTGGGCGCGCGCGTCCTTGAGCGTGAAGTACAGGTGCCCGGAAGCCGGTCGCGCCAGCGAGCTGATTTCGCCTTCCACCCACAACGGCGGCAGCGCATCGTGCAGCAGGTCGCGCACCAGCTGGTTCAGCGAGCTCGGGGTGAACACCTCGCGTTGTGGCGGGCGCGGTTCAGTCATGCGGAGTTCCCTTGCGGTATTCGTGCCAGGCGCGCAGCAGCAGCGACGCCGACAGCCACAGGGCCAGCACGATGAGCGGAATGACGATGAGGTACGGCCAGATGAGTGCCAGCACGGAAATGGCCAGCAGGATCAAGCCGGCCACCAGCAGCACGGTGGCCTCGGCATCACCCAGCTCGCGGTGGCGGGTCAGCACGTCGCGCATGCTGCGCGCCAGGCGTGCGGCGCCGGCTGCGGCGCGGCTGGTGCTGCCGGTGCCGCGGCGGGGGCGGTGGCGGTGGCGCGTGTGACGCTTGCGGGCGCGCAGCGGCAAGATCACTTCGGTGCTGTTGTTCAGGTCGTCGAGGTATTGCTGCTGCATGCGGGCGGCGAAGGCCTTGTCCTCGACCGCGACATCGAGCTCGCAGTTGCCGATCCAGCTTGACAGGTTGAGGTTGGACGAGCCGACCCGCGCCCAGCGGCCGTCGGCGACGGCGGTCTTGGCATGCAGCATCGAGCCCTGCCATTCGAACACGCGTACACCGGCTTCGAGAAGCGGGCGGTAACCCGAACGCGACAGGGCCGCGGTCACCGGCACGTCGCTCGAACCGGGCACCAGCAAGCGCACGTCCACACCGTCGCGGGCCGCTGCCGCCAGGGCCTGGGTGTAGGGCGCGACGCCGACAAAGTAGGCGTCGGTCAGCCACAGCGACTGGCTGGCCATGGCGGCGATGAGCTGGTCGAGCCGATACACGCCGGCGGTCTGCGGCTCGGTGGCGATGATGCGCAGCGACACATTGCCGGCCGGCTCGATATCGTCGGGATTGCACAGCAGCGCGTCATCCAGCGGCTGGCCCAGATCATCCCAGATGTCGGCAAAGGCGAATTCCAGATCGGCCACGGCCGGGCCGTGGATGGCCACGCCGGTATCGCGCCAGGGATCGATGCCGCGCTCGGCATCGCCCAGCCACTTGCCACTCAGGCACACGCCGGACAAAAAGCCGATGCGGTTGTCCACGGCCAGCATCTTGCGGTGGTCGCGGTTGATCCAGCCCAGCGGGCTGTCCAGGCGGAAGGGGTTGAAGGTGCGCACCTCGCCGCCGGCGTCGACCAGCGGCCGCCAGAAGCCCTGCCGGGACAGGCCCAGGCAGCCGAGCCAGTCGCGGATCACGGCCACCTGCACGCCTGCGCGCGCCTTGGCGCTCAGCGCGTCCAGGAAACGGCGGCTGTTGGCATCGTCGCGCACCATGTAGTTTTCCAGCACGATGTGCTGCCGTGCGCCGGCGATGGCCTCCAGCCAGGCCTCGAAGTTGGCCTCGGCGTCGATCAGCAGCTCGATCCGGTTGCCGGTGGACAACGGTGCGCCGGCGGCGCGGCTGAAGGCCTGCTCGGCAAGCTGCCGGGTCGGCAGCAGGGTCGCGGGTGGGGTGATGCGGGGCATGCTGGCAGTGTAACCGCTGAATCCACTGTTTCCATGAAGCGCAACAAACCCGCGATTCTGCGATGATCAGACACGAATCTCGATGGAGTCCTGCCCCGTGACACACGCTGAACTGGTGACGGATACCGATGAATGCACTGCGCGCATCCTGGGCCACTGTGGGTCGCATGTGTGTTTGGCGACGCCGCTGGGGCTGGGCAAACCCAACGCGCTGGTCAACGCGCTGTACCGGCGTGCCAGGGCCGACAGCACGATCCGGCTCGACATCTTCACGGCGCTGTCGCTGACGCGGCCGACGCCGGGTTCGGGTCTGCAGGCGCGTTTTCTGAAGCCGTTCCTGGCCCGCCATTTTGGCGAGGATTACCCCGATCTGGAGTATGTCGCCGACCTGAAGCACGAGCGCGTGCCGGAGAATATACGCATCAGCGAGTTCTACCTGCAGTCCGGCGCCCTGCTGTCCTCGGCGCAGACGCAGCGGCACTACACCAGCGAAAACTACACCCATGTGGCGCGTGACCTGGTGCCCGAGCGCATCAACGTGATCGCGCAACTGGTCGCGGCACGCGGCGAGGGCAGGGCACGCCGCTACAGCCTGTCCTGCAACCCGGATGTCACCCTGGACCTGCTGGAGCGGATGGAGGCGGCGGGGCTGCCGCGCCCCTTGCTGGTGGCGGTGGTGCATCCGGATCTGCCATTCATGGGCAACCATGCCGAGGTGCCGGGCGACTTTTTCGATCTTGAGCATGCCCTGGCCAGCCCGGCGCACACCTTGTTTGCCCTGCCGCGCGAGCCGCTCGATGACAGCGAATACGCGATCGGCTACCACGCCAGCACCCTGGTGCGTGACGGCGGCACGCTGCAGATCGGTATCGGCGCATTGTCCGATGCACTGGTGGCGGCGCTGCTGCAGCGCCAGCAGGACAATGCGGCCTATCGGGACACGGTCGCGGCCCTGTCGGCCGACGCCGGCACGCAAACGGACAAGCCCGATCTCGGCCCGTTTGCGCGCGGCCTGTACGGCGCCAGTGAAATGGTCATGGACGGCTTCATGCACCTGCGTCGGGCCGGCATTCTGAAGCGCGAAAGCTACGATGACCTGGCGATCGAACAGGCCAGCGCCGACGGCCTGTTCGACGGCCCGCTTGCCGCAGCTTGCAGCGACGCCCTGCTGGAACGCGGCGTACTGCCCTGGCGCATCGACGCCCGTCAGCTGGTGCGCCTCAAGCACTTCGGCCTGCTGCCCGATACTGCGCGCCTCATCGACGATGCCGTGGAGCTGCCGGATGGCCGCTCGCTGGGCCTGGACCTGGAAGACGATGCGGTTCGGCAGCGCTGGGATGCGGTGCTTGAAGGTCGCAGTCTGGCCGGTGGGCGCTATCTGCGCGGCGCGTTCTTCCTCGGCTCGAAGGATCTCTACGCCTGGCTGCGCGCTCTGGACGGCGCCGATTACGACGGCCTGGACATGACGCGGGTGTCGGACGTCAACCAGCTTTACGGCGGGCGTGAAAAACTGGATGCGCTGCAGCGCCGTGGCGCGCGCTTCTTCAATACCTGCATGATGGCCACCGTGCTGGGCGCGGCGGTATCGGACCAGCTCGAAGATGGCCGTGTGGTCTCCGGCGTCGGCGGCCAGTACAACTTCGTCGCCATGGCGCACGCGCTGGACGATGGCCGCTCGATTCTGCTGCTGCACGCGGCCCGCGATGCGCACGGTCGGCTGGAGTCCAATATCCGCTACAACTACGGCCACACCACCATCCCGCGCCACCTGCGCGACATCTACGTGACCGAGTACGGCATTGCCGACTTGCGCGGGCGCAGCGACGAGGCGTGCATCAAGGCCATGCTGTCGATTGCCGATGCCCGTTTCATGGACGCGCTGGCGCGCGAGGCCAAGGCCAACGGCAAGCTGGACAAGTCGTTCCGGATTCCCGATGCGTGGCGTGGCAATACACCGCAAGGCCTGGCCCGCAAGCTGGCGCCGCTGCACCGGGCAGGGCGGCTGCCGTCCTTCCCGCTGGGCTCGGATTTTGATCCTGTCGAGCAGCAGGTACTTGCCGCCCTGGTTCACTTGCGCAAGGCCGCGGCGACACCGCGTGGCAAACTGTCCCTGGCATGGCAGGCCCTGCGCGCCGGCCGGGCAGCACCAGACAACGCCGCCGCGCTGGCACGCATGGGCCTGGCCGAGGTCGACGGTATCCGTCAGCGCATGCAGCGGCGCCTCCTGCTGACGGCAATCGAGAACTCGCGCGAGCTGGCTGCGGACCGAGACCCAATAGTGCAATAATTGGTGGGCAGGCGGGTAGCCAACAGCAAGGAACGGGCTTGAGCGAGCATTACCGAAAACTGGTCGCCGACGTCGCGATGGACAATGTGCGCGCGGCCGAGTCCGGCTGGGAGCGTGAATTGCTGGACGCTCTGGAGCGGGTGCCGATGGCGATGCCGTCGAAGGCGGCGTCGGATCTGTGCGATGTGCTTGAACGCATGCTGAAGCGCCATGGCGACGGGGCTCAACGCCTGCAGGTGCTGGCCAGCGTGCAGCGCCTGGCACAGCCTCTGCTGGATGGCCTGTACCGCCAGATCATGGCCGAAAGCCATCCCTTGCCGGTGTCCAAGGCGGACCTGGCGCGCCGCGTACTGAAGATGCGCAGCCTGCAGGCGCGCAACACCTGCATGGCCGTGTGGGAGCTGGCTGCAGACAACGGCAAAATGCCCCTGTTCGGGCGCGGACGTGTTGTTCGCTCCATCAATGAAGCCCTGCTGCTGACGCGGGACGTGCTGGAGCTTTCCTATCTGCAGTACCGGGAACCGCCCCACGGCACCTGGCTGCGACTGCATGCTCTGTATGGATTCGCCAACGAAGGCGGCATTGCCATGCGCGGCTGCGAGCTGGCCGACGAGCCGGGCAAGGCCAGTGCGCGGCAGCGCTACGCCCAGTCCTTGCTGCTGGCGTTGGGCAACCCCTGGGGTCTGCAGCGCAGTGAGCTGGTGCAGGCGGTGGCCATCAGCCGGGCGCTGGCCGATGCGGTACGCTTTGATGCCGGGCAAGGTGGCATTGCCGTGCATGCATCGGGTGCCGATTCCGGTCCCGGCAATCCGGCACCGGACAGCAAGGCTGCGGCGGATGTCACGATGATCGATCCTGCCCCGGCCTGGGAATTGCTGGACCAGCAGTTGTCGTGGGCCGCAGCGGATGCCCAGCTCATCAGCATCGGCGATGGCCTGGGTGGCCAGATCGAGGCGCGCCGCAACATGCTGGCGCGGATGTCGCAGGCCTGGCGGGGGCAGTCGCGCCGCGGGCATGATCGCGTCGGTGCGCGGCATGTGATGACGGTGCTGGCGGGCATGAGCGCCGTGCATCAGGCCATGGCCGGCGGCGAGGACTTCGATGCCTTCCGTGAGCGCGTTGCCGGTGGAGATGTCGCCGCCAGCGTGGCCGGCAATGCCGCGGCCTGGTTGAGCGGCCACGCAGTTTCGGCGCCGGTGCATGTGGAAACCCGGGTGCTGGACCAGTCTCCAGGCGGCTACCGCCTGCTGTGGCCGGAGGGCCATGGTCGCCGGGTTCGGATCGGCGAGCTGGTGGGCCTGATGCCGGGCTCGGTCGAAAGCAATCGCGACCAGGATGACAATTCCCTGCTGATGCTGGGCGTTCTGCGTTGGCTGCGCAGCGCCGAGCCCGGCCAGTTGGCCGTTGGCGTGGAGTTGCTGTCACGCCAGCCGCGACCGGCCCTGGTACGGGTGCTGGATGGCGGCAGTCGGCGCGGTCCGATCGCGCGCGGCCTGTTGCTGGATACTGCTGATGCTGGCGTGGAGCTCATTGTCGCCCAGCTTCGCGACCGGCAGGTGAGCGGCGTTGAGGTGAGCGTGCCGCCGGACGAAGGCGCACCGGAAAGCAGGTCCATGCGCCGGAAGAAATTCGCCATTTCGCACGTGCACGAGTTCAGTCCAGCCTACTATCGCGTATCCTTGTCGGGTCAAGAACCAGAGAATTCGCAGCTCCCGGCCTCATGATCGAAGCACAAACCGAATCCGCAGCGCCCACTGTCAGGGGACGCCGCTACAGCGTGCCCGTTGAAATCGGTGGTGTGCGCGTTGGTGGCGATGCACCCGTCGTGGTGCAGTCGATGACCAATACCGACACCGAGGACGTTGACTCGACCGCGCGTCAGGTGGCCGAACTGGCGCGCGCCGGCTCCGAGCTGGTGCGCATCACGGTCAACACGCGCGCGGCTGCCGCGGCCGTGCCGCGCATTCGCGACAAGCTCGACATGATGTCGGTGGCGGTGCCACTGGTGGGCGACTTCCACTACAACGGCCACCAGTTGCTGGCCGCCGAGCCGGCCTGTGCCGAGGCGCTGGCCAAGTACCGCATCAATCCGGGCAACGTGGGATTCGGCAAGAAGAAGGACAGCCAGTTCTCGGCCATCGTCGATCTGGCCATCCGCAACAACAAGGCCGTGCGCATCGGCGCCAACTGGGGCTCGCTGGACCAGAAGCTGCTGGCCCGCCTGATGGACGAAAACCACGAGCGGGCCACGCCCTGGGATGCGGCGCGGGTTGGCCGCGAGGCGCTGATCCGCTCGGCGCTGGACTCGGCCGCGCGGGCCGAAGAGCTTGGCCTGGCCCGCAACCGGATCGTGCTCTCGTGCAAGGTGTCGGGCGTGCAGGAGCTGATTGCCGTGTATCGCGATCTGGCTGCGCGCTGCGACTACGCCCTGCATCTGGGCCTGACCGAGGCCGGCATGGGCTCGAAGGGCATCGTCGCCTCGACCGCGGCGCTGGCCGTGCTGCTGCAGGAAGGCATCGGCGATACCATCCGCATCTCGCTGACGCCCGAACCGGGTCAGGCGCGCACGGCGGAGGTGGTGGTGGCGCAGGAGCTCTTGCAGACCATGGGTCTGCGCGCCTTCACCCCGCTGGTCACCGCCTGCCCGGGCTGCGGCCGCACCACCAGCAGCTTCTTCCAGGTGCTGGCCAAGACCGTGCAGGATCATGTGCGCCAGCGCATGCCCGAATGGCGCCTGCAGTACGATGGCGTGGAAAACCTGACCCTGGCGGTGATGGGCTGCGTGGTCAACGGCCCCGGTGAATCGCGTCACGCCAATATCGGCATCTCGCTGCCAGGTACCGGCGAGGCACCGGCGGCGCCGGTGTACGTGGACGGCGAGAAGACCGTGACCCTGCGCGGCGAGAACATTGCCGAGGAATTCGTCGGCCTGATCGAGGACTACGTCGGCAGTCACTACCCCGCGCACGGCGGATAGCCGTGAGCAAGCGCTACGATCGCAGCTACTTCGAGCGCTGGTACCGCGATCCGTCAACGCGGGTTGCCGACCGCGGCGAACTGGAGCGCAAGGTCAGCATGCTGGTATCACTGGCCGAGTATTTTCTGGGCCATCCCGTGCAACGGATTCTTGACATCGGCTGTGGTGAGGGCAACTGGCGGGCGCCGCTGCTGCGGCATTTGCCGGATGCCGACTATCTGGGGCTCGATCCCAGCGAGTACGTGGTCGAGCGTTTCGGGCGCCGTCGCAACATCCACCGCATGGACTTTGCCCAGCTGGCCGAGCAGCGTTTCAGTGCGCCGTTCGATCTCGTCATTTGCGCCAACGTGCTGCAGTACCTTGATGCGACGGAGATTCGCGCCGGGCTGTCCGGCTTCGATGAACTGCTGAATGGCGTGGCCTTCATGGAAACCTATGCCCGCGGTGATCAGGTCGAGGGTGACCGTGATGGTTTTCGCGCCCGCAACGCAAGCTGGTATCGCCAGGCATTCGAGCAGGCCGGCCTGCGCCAATGCGGGCCGCACACGTGGCTGAGCGCCTGCATCGTGCCCGAGCTGAGTGCGCTGGAAATCCTGCGCTGAAGTGCGCTAAACGGACGCCGCGTTGGAGGCCTGGGCCGGTTGCATCAGATGCACGACGCCGACCGGGGCGTAGTAGCGCGCGTAGATCGGGTGCAGTCTTTTCAGTGCCTCGCCAATCCGCTGCATGGTTTCGTGATCGCGAGCGTGGGCAAACAAAAAGGCACCACCGCGACGCGCCAGTGCCAGATCTTCGTCAATGTAGTTGGCCTCGGTACCGATGATGCGTGCGATTTGCACCTTGATATCGTCCAGCCAGCTGGCATCCTTCTGACTTTCGACCTGGTTGACCACGAAGTTTCCGTCAGCGGCGCGCACCTCGTCGGCGGCGAAGCCGGCATTGCTCAATGCCTGTTCCGCCTGTTCGGCGTGTGCCAGGGTGTCGAAACCGGCAACGACGTAATGGGTGGGGTAGAACACGCCGAAGCTGCTGTCCGCTTCCTTGAAAAAATCCCAACGCTTGTGCATTTCCAGACTCCGCTTTGTAACCACTCTCCACCCTACGCCACGAAGCTGAATCGCAGCGAAGCCGTGATCTGGACTACGCCTTGGCTGCCGTCGCGAAAGGATTGGGGTAGTCGGCTCCGCCCAGTTCCAGTTCAGTCACACCTTGCGCCTGGCCCATGGGTCCGAAGCGTCGTTCGACCATGCGTCCGTGGCCGTGGTGATCGACCAGAATCAGGCTGCTGGCACGGGTGCCGTAGTCCTGGCCGCGGATGAAGGCAGCCGACAGGCGCCGTTCCACTTCCAGGCCAACACCCGTATCGGGAAGAACCTCATCGGGCCATTCGGTATCGTCGGCCGCGCATGAAATGCGTCGCGATTGCCGAGCGAGACCAGCTTCCAGCGCGGATACGCAGCCCAGGCAAAGGCAATCAGGCACATGGTGGCATTATCGCAGACCGAGCATGATCCGGCCGGCTCTATCGGTCGCGCGAAACCATGCTATACCTGATTTCGTCCACGGTGGCAGCCCAGTTCCGAATCGAGGGCGGCGCGCACGCTCGTCGCTCCCGCGAAGACGGGAGCCCAGTGCCTTTTCCTGCCCTGATTGGCGCTGTTCCTCGGCAATACCACGTCATTCCGGGGCCACGCGCAGCGTGGAACCCGGAATCCACCCGGTTGCGAGGAAGTGATGGCGAATTCTGTTGGCCACCGACTTCCTGCGCAATGTGGTGCTTTTCGACGCCATTCTGCTCTGGGTCACTGTTCTGTACGCGGTCAGTCGCCGCCGCGACCACGCCGCCGGCACCGCATGCCCGGCTGGCGCACTGGCCAGCGACATTGCTGCAATTGCCGCCGGCGTCATCCTGCGGGCAGCCTTCGCCTTCTGGGTCCACACCTGGCTGATCGGGGTAAATCCGCTGGCCTGAGCAGGCCGTTGCGGGCGCCTTGCCCCGGGGCTCCCCAGCCGCTGAACAACAGACGCCGACTGCATTTTCATATACAGAATTGGTAGCCTGAGCGGGCGCGGTACATCTGGGCCGGGCGCTGCGGGCCACGCTGGAACTGGCCTTCGATC
>CBFGSA010000083.1:0-12220 GCA_965651365.1 uncultured Rhodanobacteraceae bacterium
GAAATGCCTGCCGTTGCTAGACATTGCCAGCCAGTGCCCGTCACTCCCACTCGATTGTAAACAAGCACACAAAACCCTTTAGTGACAACAATTTGCAAGAACTATCAGGCTCAGTGCCATGAAAAATACCATGACCAGATCATGAGGTTGAACACGGCTTGCGCCGGCAGCGTTCACGCTCCTGGTCGGCGATCTCGCCCGGCTGCAATGCTAGCTCAGCATCGGTCATGCGCTCCAGCACGTCGCGTAGGCGGATGGTGCAAGGAATGGGCGGCAGCTCGAACTCATAGCCGCCGGCGATCATTTCGGCCGCAATCTCCTCGGTGATGAAAAACGGCTCGTCGTCTTGGTTCGGCTTCTTCATGCCCTTTCCTCCTGGCGCTCATCCTGGCCGACAGCGGCCAGGGCATCGGCTTCCGTCAATGCGTCCTCCACGAACGCGCCGTGCTGCTTCGCTTCGGCCTGGCTGACCTCGGCCCATATCCGTTTCACCTGGGCCGCACTGTACCCGGCCAGCTCGGCGGTCTTGTTGATGCTGTAGCCGGACTTGCGCAGCGCGACAACTTGGGCGCGGCGCTTCGGATCAGCACGGCGGCCCTTGTACCGCCCGGCCTGGCGGGCCAACTCAATGCCTTGGCGCTGGCGTTCGCGCCTGTCCTCGTAGTCGTCGCGGGCCATCTGCAAGGCCAGGCGAAAAAGCATGATCTGCACGGCTTCCAGCACGATCTTGGCGACGCCCTGGGCCTCGGCCGCCAGGTCGGATAGATCGACCACGCCAGGGACGGCCAGGCGTGCGCCTTTGGCCTGTATCGAGGCCACCAGGCGCTCGGCCTCGGGCAAAGGTAGGCGGCTGATGCGGTCGATCTTCTCGGCAATGACCACCTCGCCGGGCTGTAGGTCGCCGATCATGCGCAGCAGCTCAGGCCGGTCGGCGCGTGCGCCGGATGCCTTCTCACGGTAGATGCCGGCGACGTAGTAGCCGGCGGCCTTCGCGGCCGTAGTGATCGCCTCTTGGCGTTCCAAGTCCTGCGCGTCGGTGCTGACGCGCAGATAGACCCGCGCCACCATCGGCGCGGCTACTGGCTTCGTCCTGCGCATACTTGCGGGCTCCTTTGGGCATACTCAAATGCACCCATCTTAAACTGGCAGGCCAATTTATCACATATCGATCTAAATGCGCCTAGCTCATTTTTACAGCTTAAATGAGCTATTGAGCACACTCCATATTTCGACTATTATTGAAACATGGAAACGATAAATGCTGTAGCCGCCCTGGCGGCCATCGCTCAAGAATCGCGCCTCGCGGTGTTCCGGCTTCTCGTCCAGGCCGGCCCCGCCGGCATGGCCGCCGGAAAAATCAGCGAAGCGGCCGGCATCCCGCCGTCTTCGCTATCCTTCCACCTGAAAGAGCTGGCACACGCCGGCATGGTCACGTCGCGGCAAGAAGGCCGATTTGTGATCTACGAGGCGAACTTTTCGACGGCCACTAACCTGGTGGCCTTTCTCACGGAAAACTGCTGCGGCGGCCAGGTGTGCAACCTGTCTTGCACCACGGAAGCCGGGAAGGTGTTGGCATGAGACTTCGCCATCTTTCCGACCCCGATTCTTTGCCCGCTTTGGACAAATCCTTTGCCATCGAGCGCCCGGCGCTCGGGCTGGCACCCGACGCCCCGCCGGTGCGTATCCTGCTGCTGTATGGCTCGCTGCGCGCCCGCTCGTTCTCACGGCTGGCCGTCGAGGAAGCGGCCCGGCTGCTGCAATTCTTTGGCGCAGAAACACGCATCTTCGACCCGTCCGATTTGCCGTTGCCCGATCAAGTGCAAAGCGACGATCACCCGGCCGTCAAGGAGCTGCGCGCCCTGTCCGAGTGGTCAGAGGGACAAGTCTGGTGCAGCCCGGAACGCCACGGTCAGATTACCAGTGTCATGAAGGCGCAGATTGACCATCTGCCGCTTGAAATGGCCGGCATCCGGCCGACCCAAGGCCGCACCCTGGCCGTGATGCAGGTATCCGGCGGCTCGCAGAGCTTCAACGCCGTGAACACCTTGCGTCTGCTCGGCCGCTGGATGCGAATGTTCACCATTCCGAACCAGTCGAGTATCGCCAAAGCGTTCCAAGAGTTCGACGCGGCGGGCCGCATGAAGCCCTCGCCGTACTACGACCGAATAGCCGATGTGATGGAAGAACTGGTGCGCTTCACGGCGCTGGTACGGCCGCACCGTGAAGCACTGACAGACCGCTATTCCGAACGGAAAGCGGCCGGCCACGTCATCGACGAGGCCACCGATCTTTCATCCATCGCCATTGCTCCCCAGCCACTACCAGAAAGCGAAACATCATGACCGAAAGAATCTATAACGTCCTCATCCTCTGCACCGGCAATTCGGCGCGCAGCATCATGGCCGAAGCTCTCATCAACACGATGGGGCAAGGGCGCTTCCGCGCCTACAGCGCCGGCAGTCACCCAACCGGCAAGGTCAATCCCTTCGCCGTCGAAAAGGTGGAGTCGGTGAATTACCCGACCGAGAATCTGCGCAGCAAGAGCTGGGACGAGTACGCCACGCCCGACGCACCGAAGATGGACTTCATCATCACCGTCTGCGACAACGCCGCCGGCGAAATGTGTCCGGTGTGGCCTGGTCAGCCGATCTCGGCGCATTGGGGATTTGAAGACCCGGCCGCCGTCGAAGGCACTGACGCCGAGAAGCGCCGGGCCTTCGAACAAACCTTCCGGCACATGATGAACCGCGTCCGCCTGTTCGTGAATCTGCCTCTCAAAATGCTTGACCAGACGGCCATCAAGCGCGAGCTGGCGAACATCGGCAAGACCGAGCAGGAAGCATGAGCGCCGGCGCACAGGCCATCGCCGCGAAGCCGCGCCAGGCCCCGATGAGCGGCTTCGAGCGTTACCTGACGCTGTGGGTGGCCCTGTGCATCGTCGCCGGTGTTGCGCTCGGCCAGGGCCTTCCTGACGTGTTCCAGGCCATAGGCCGCATGGAAGTGGCCCAGGTCAATTTGCCGGTGGGCCTGCTGATTTGGGTAATGATCGTCCCGATGCTGGTCAAGATCGACTTCGGGGCGCTGCACCAGGTCAAAGAGCATTGGCGCGGCATCGGCGTCACGCTGTTCGTGAATTGGGCCGTCAAGCCATTCTCGATGGCCCTGCTGGGGTGGCTGTTCATCCGACAAGTGTTCGCTCCGTTCCTGCCGGCCGATCAACTGGACAGCTACATCGCGGGCTTGATCTTGCTGGCCGCCGCGCCCTGCACGGCAATGGTGTTCGTGTGGAGCCGCCTTACCAACGGCGACCCGCTTTTCACGCTCTCGCAAGTGGCTCTGAACGACGCCATCATGATCGTGGCCTTCGCGCCCATCGTCGGCCTGCTGCTGGGCATGTCCTCGATCTCGGTGCCTTGGGACACGCTGCTGATTTCGGTCGTGCTCTACATCATCGTGCCGGTGATCCTGGCGCAGCTCTTGCGGCGGCATCTGCTCAAGCAAGGACAGGCCGCCTTTGAACGGGCCATGCAGAAGATCGGGCCGTGGTCGATGGCCGCGCTGCTGCTGACGTTGGTTCTACTGTTCGCCTTCCAGGGCGAGGCCATCATCCGGCAGCCGTTAGTGATCGCCATGCTAGCCGTGCCGATCTTGATTCAAGTGTTCTTCAATTCCGGGTTAGCCTACTGGCTGAACAAGCGGGCGGGGGAAAAGCACTCTGTCGCCTGTCCTTCGGCCCTGATCGGTGCCAGCAACTTCTTCGAGCTGGCCGTGGCGGCCGCCATCAGCTTGTTCGGTCTGCACTCCGGCGCTGCATTGGCAACCGTGGTCGGCGTCCTGGTCGAAGTGCCGGTGATGCTGCTGGTCGTGCGCGTGGTGAATCGCTCGAAGAGCTGGTACGAACGAGGTTGAACATGAGTAGGAAAAAACTGAGGAAATGATTGCAGATTGCCGCGCCGGCCGCTTCCTGGCGCATTCGATCACTGACCTGGAACACCTAGTATCCATGCTTGCTGAGGTCGCCCGATGACAGACCCAAAGAACCTAGAGAACAGGCTGCATGAGAAGGCCGACCCGGCCCGCGCCGTTTCCACTGGTCGGGTGCGCTACACACTGGCCGAACTACTGGCCGACGCGGAAGCATCCGGGGCTTACCCGCTGCCGCCGGAGGAACGCGAATGGATGGATGCGCCGTCTGTGGGTCGGGAATGGCCAAACAGTGAAGATTGAAAAAGGCGGCCAGTTCGAGTGGCCGCCCTTTCGTCATTAGCTGCACGCTTGGCGCAAGGCGTTCATTGCTTCTTGAAAATCAGCCTGTGTCGCCCGGCCCGTTTCAGCTTGGTAGTACACCACCATAAAAGCATTAGCGACGGCTTCGGCCAATGGCCCAAGGCTCCGCGCTTCCGCTTGGTTGATGTACTCCAAAGAAGAAAGAATAGCCGCTGCTTGATGCACTGCTTGCCCTGGTTCGATAATATGTTGTGTTGTCATAATTCACCTCTCCAGTAGGTGTTGATTGAAAGTGCCGGGCTGGTTGTGGCCAGCCCGGTGCGCCTACAGGTACAGCCCCGCCGCCTCCGCGAATGCTGACCGCTCATTCCTGCCGCCATTAACCTCAATACTTATCGGCTTAGTTTCGCTCTCTCTCATAGGGTCTGGCCGTGATACAAAAGCGGCTGTTTCTGTCTCTGCATCGACCTCGGTCGATTGATCACCCAGCGGCGAAATAAATACCTGGCTGACTTCTTCCCTTGGCGCTTCATCCAGGGCCGCCAATGCGGCCATGTATGTTGATGTCGTCATCGTGCTAACTCCTGACTTCGTTACTATCTGGGCCAGAATCGGCGCCCAAGCTATTGCCCTCGAACTGGCCAGATTGGCTTGCTTCTTTCGGCTCCATGCTTTCGCGTATCGAAGCAGCCAGTTTTCCGCCTGTGGTTTCGCTCACTCGCTCCTGGAATCCCTGCTTCACTTGAGAGCCGACACCCTTGGCTAACTCGGAGGCCGTGCCTGTGGCCAGCTTCGCGGCCTTGGCAAAGCCGCCACCGCTTGAGCTACTGCCGCTGTCACCAAAGCCAGCCGCTTGGGCGAATGGGCTACTGCCAGCAGTACCCGCTTCACCACCACCGTTTCCGCCACTGCTGACAACTGACCCCATGCTGGACATGTCACCGCCGGTTTCCATACTCGCTGATGCTTTCTGAAAAGCCGCTTGGAGTGCACTTGCACCTCCGGCTGCACCGGCTGCGGCACCCATAACCGCTTTACCTGCCAGGGCAGCGCCGCCAGTTGCCATACTGGCCGCCGTCACCGCCGCCCCAACTGCCGCACCCGCACCGAAGTTTCCAATTCCACCGGCTGCGCCAATACCACCACCAGACACAAGACCAGAAATCATCGGCGGAACTTTGTTGACCAAGAAAAGCAAGATGACCGATATAACCAACATCACGGCCAGTTCCTGGGATGCCATGTTCTCGCTGATTTGCGTGTAGTAGTGATTGATGAACTCTTTGCCAATCGCAACCAGAAGCACCATTGCCATAAGCTGTGCGGCCAGGCCCAGCACGGTCTTGTAGTAATTGATCGCCATGTCGGAAGTCCAACGACTTCCACCAAAGCCAAGGAAGAACACACCGGCATACAACAGAATCCAGGCTGATGCGAGCAACAGCAACAGGTTGACCGCAATCAACGCCAGGACAAACAAAACAGCCAGGGCCATTAGCTCCATGACCAGAGCAGTTGCCATCTGCCGCCATCCCAGCTCCGAGGTGGCCTGTACTGTGCGGTTGTATAACTCGAAACCAAGATCAAGGATGCTGGAGGGCCCAAGATTGCTATTGGAAAGTCCCCCCGCCTGCGCGCCCAGAGTTTGCAATGACTGAACAATCGTACCGGCGATATTCATGCCCTGGTTCGCATTCGTCAGCAACCACCAGAAAAAGCCGGTGAAGATCGTGAAGCGAACGAACTCCGCGAAGAACTCGCCAATGTCGGCCTTGCGCAAAGCCATCATGCCGAATGTCCAGACCATCGAAATCACAACCAGCGTCCAGAACAAACGCGATGCAGCGGACTCAATAGCTGGCCCCCATGTTGCGGCAGCATCATGAAAACGCTTGAGCACATCATTCATAACACCGCTGCTACTTAGCTCCTGCGCCATTGCAGGTTCAGCCAGCACCATTGTGGCGACCATCATCAAGCCACCTAGAGCAATTTTCTTTCTCATGGCGACCACCTCAATAATCATCTTTAGGGCTGGGCTTGAACTCCCACTGACGCATCTGCTTGGCCTTCTGGAATGCTCTGCATTCCTCGGTAAAGGCCTCTCGGTTCGCTTCGCTGCGCATTTCATTCAGTGCTGCCTGGAACGCATCGGGGGCACACGTCGCCGCATTTGGTTCGGGCATCCTTTCCTGTTCACATCCAGCCAACAACAGCAACGTAGCCGCGGTAGTAAAAAAGATTTTTTTCATCTCACCGCCTCCCTAGTAGTTGTCTGCCGGACTCGGGCGAAACGTCCAGGTACGCATTTGCTCGGCCCTGGCATCACCTCGCGCCTCGGCATCGAGTTCTGCTGCAATCCGGGCTGCCTCCGCGTTGTGTTGGGCGGTCAACATGGTGCGAATCTGCAAGAGCTGATTGGCCTGCTGGCTGGCGAGCTGGTTGGCGTAGCCGATGGCCTGTAGCTGGCCAGTTGCACCCTGGGCCGCGCCTTGCAGCCGCTCCAGGGTACGGGCGTCATCCTTCAAAGCCTTTTGCTGGTCGGCAACGGTCTGGAACAGGGCATCGTTGGCCTTCTTTTGCGACTCTGACGCCAGGCGGCGGTTCTCTTCCATCGCTGCCTTTTCGGCCGGCGTGCATCCGCCGCTGCCGTTGAAGCATGGCGAGCTGCGGTAATAGGCCACGTCCTGAAACTTGGCCAGGTAACGATCCAGGCTGCCTAGCTGGTTCTCGTAATAGGCCAGCGTGTTTTGCGCGGCAATCAGCCGGTTGATCGTAGTCTGCGCCTGATCCCAGATATACGCGGCTGGGGCCATCGTGTTCTGGAGCTGATTTTCGTACTGCTGCAACTGGGTCTGGTACTGCTCAATCTGCTTGAGCGTCTGCGCCACCGACTCGATGGCCGTCATGATGTTCTGGGCCAGGTTGCCGCCGTCGATGACGGGGATACCAGCTTGCACAGGGGCGGTGGTAGTGGTGATAAAGCCGGTTGCGAGTGCAACGGCTAGAGCGGTTTTTTTAGCCGCTAAAATTTTGGACTTCATGGTCGTACTCCGTCGATGAAAAGAAGGCATTGCCTTGACCAAGCGTTGTGCTTGTTCTCGGCAACGTTTCATCGAAGAGCTACGCCACTAGCTGATCGGTATTGCCCTTGGCGCTGAGGCCCGGACTTACAAACGTAAAACTACTCTGTTTTTTTATCGCTTTCGGACAAGCCAACTTCCCGGCCAATCTCTTCAAGCTCTAGCGGCTGTACTGCCGCCGTCAGTATTTCGCGTATTTCCGCGTCGGTGCTCCTATCGTTGAGCGCTGCTCGAACTTTCAACGCACGGTGCACCTCGGCGGGTAAATTCCTGATAAGCACATTTGCCATATCAATACCCTTTTGGTGTACCCGACAACCATGCTATCAAAGATATTAAAAATAGCAAGACCTATACTCTTGCAACCGGCGGTAGCCGATCAGCCCCGCAGGGCAGGATTCCCGTTGAGTGCCCCCGGCGCGAATAAGGGACAGTGAAGATAGATAACCGGCTTGCCGGTTAGCTAACTTCACCCATCCTGCCCGCATTTCACCCACTATTGAAAATCTAGCGCATATCGAACGTAAAGCGTTTTATCGTCAAACAAACACCGATTCTTGGCAACATAACCGTAATCGTCACCAAATCGGCCTGCAATCGACATAGTCGCTTCAAAATCGCTGCTCAATCGGCTTTAAATCGGAACCTAAAATGCCAACAATCGACACAAACCATTCGCCCCGATGGGGCGAGTTGGACGCCAAAAAAGAAGGGCATAACCCGCCCCTCAAGTGTCAATGAACACAAGAAATTTGCCTCCCCTCCCGTCATACCACTAAGGCGACGTATTGATACTTGAGGGGCAACCTTTCCTGATGTTGACACCTTCACGCAGGTTACTGGTTATGGGCGTCCAACACACACGGCTCATTCCTGCTTGGTAATAATAAGAATAATAATCTTCTTATTATTCTTACCGAACGAATGGGCACTGCTTAGCCATTTCACGTTTCGAGCCAAGGTTTCAGTACAGATAACTACAAGTGCACACAGCGGCCCTCCAGCACCGTTAGACGCAGATTCTGCTTCAGCTCATGGAATAAGGGACTCCGGGTTGTTTTCCCCTCTCACAAGGCGTTTCAGCGGCCACTGAAGCCGCCTTCTCTTCTTGGCGTTAAACCATCGGCCTATGGCCGATTGATAAAGCCCGCCAGGGCTTTATTGGCAAGGTCAGAACGCGCCCTCAAGGCGCGAGCTGCACCGCGCATGATGGATTATCTTTAGATAATCTTGGATGGATTTCCCAAACTGCCCGCAAAGCAGCGCACCGTCTGGGTTTTCCAAATTGGGACGGGGAACGTTACGACGGCAGAAGGGGAGCGTTACGACGGTAACAAGGGAACGTTACGACGGTAAACGGGTGCAGTTGCCGTGGGGCCAGGCCTCTTGATCTCCCATTTTCCCTTGGCGTATTCGTTCACTACCCAACCCACGGCGGCAAGTTCGGCCAGTGCCTTCCGGGCAGTCTGACGGCGTTTTTTCATAGCTTCGGCATTGGCTTCATCTGGCCAGACATAGCCGCAAAGCGTGTCCAGTTCCACGCGCCCGGATTTGCCGGGGTCGATCCAGCCGCATAGCCGTTGGTGCATCAGCCGTGCCGGATCAGTCTGTAGCACCCGCACTTCCGCCATGTCGATACGGGCATATGGACGATGCCCCAGGATCGCTTCGGCAATACGCGGATTCAGGGCAACCCATAGCCTGCCGTCCGTCTCGTCAAAAGCATGACTCATCAGGTGGAACGCGGCTTGCCGCCGTCCCTTCGTCACAAGGATGGTGACGTTCGACATGCGCAGCAGGCTGGCTTTGAGCGCCTTGATGTTGTCGCCGCTATCCGTCATGCCCGTTTCTGAGAGCAGTTTGGTCAGGCTCTCACGAACCACCAAGCCGTCTTGCTCAATGGCTTCGAAACGGGGTTCAAGGAATAGCCGTAGCTGTCGCCCCGTCTCACTGGTCGGTTCCGGGGTTAGCAAGATGCCGTTCGGGCCGCCAAGGGCCACGATGCCTTGCAAAAGACGCATATCATCGGCCCCGAGAGGTTCGAATCCGACGAAACGCATGGATTCGTCCTCGCCAAAGGTGTAGGTCACGTCCAGCTTGCAGCGTTTGCGATCGCCACGCTTGAGGCTGCGGAACAGGCCAGGTGCCAAACAGTGCGCGGGATCATGTCGGACGTGGGTCAGGTCATGCTTAGGCTTCTTCACGCTGTCTCCTTTTCACCTTGCACTGCCGCTCCAGTACAGCAGGCTTCAACACGCCGCCGTCGTGCCGTCTAAACCAGAGTTCTTGAAAAGGTGCGCCATAGTTGGCCTTGCTGACGCCAAAGCGGACAAAATACCCACGCTGACAATCATCGACCCCCAGTATCTCGGCCTCGCCTTGCGTCATGCCGGATAGGTACGATTGCCAACGGATGTTATCAACCAGTACGGACGATCCACGACTGGCCTGCTGTTGATCGCCCGACCCCATCATGGCTGCGCTTTTACTCGCGTGGTGCAGAAACACAATGGAGCAGCCTGTATCAGCGGCTATGGCCTCCATGTGCCCAACAACCTGCGCCATCGGCCCGCTAGCGTTCTCCTCCTCAATGTGGAAGCGCCGCAAAGTGTCCAAGATCATCAAGCGACGACCTTCAGCGGCTCGTTTGAGAGCATCGAACCAGCTAGCAGCCATGATGTTTGGGCATTTACCGATCAAGGGTTCAATGAGCAAACCATCAGCCACGGCTTGCCGTTCCGCTGCGCTGAGGTGTGCCCCAAGGGCGTGCAGACGATGGTGAATAGCGGCCGGTGGATCTTCAGCAGGCAGATAGACCACTTGCCCGGTGGGAAACTCGCCTATTTCAAGTAAATCAGGCCCGCCTGCAATCTGTGCAGCCAATTGAAGGGCCAACATGGATTTACCAGCCCCACCAGGCGACACAAGAGCACCAACAGTGCCAGCAACCATATTAGGCAGAACATAATCAATGGGTGGCGGCAATTCCGTGAAAGCCGCCATAAGATCAAGAGCCATATAACTAGCCCTCTATAGGGCCAGGTCGCGCAGCTTGATCACCCGATGATTTACGTGCCTCAATCCACTCTTCGACCTCTGACAAATCCCAGGCGACATTTCTACTGGTTAACGCGATACGGCGTGGAAAATCCCCTCGCTGCTCCAGGTTATAAATTGTTCGTGTCGAAAGCGGGATCATCTCCAGGAGCTTCTTCCTGTTGATGAGGGTCTTTATATTTTGCATGGGTCAATACCTCTCAAATGAATAGTTGCTATTCATCGAGTAGCTGCGCGAAGCAGCTAATCGGTAATTGACCTGCCCGATGCCAATGGCGGCCTTATTTATAAATTCACGGCATCAACTTCAATGCTATCAAAGATAGCAAAAACATCAACCCTTACTGCCTCCCGAAGTCCACTCATCAATCATATCGGCCCAATCCTGCAACATCGCCGCCCGCTGCTCGCGGTACTCAGCCTTGTTGTAGACAGCCCTCACGCCCTTCTGCTCGTGCGCCAGGCACTTCTCGATCCAGTCGGTGTTGTAGCCGGCCTCATGCAACAGCGTGCTGGCTGTGCGCCGCAAATCATGCGGTCCGAACTTGGTAAGTGACTTCCCATCTTTCTGCGCCGCCTTGTAAGTCAGCGTCAGCACCTGGTTAAGTGTGGCAGCGCTCATCGGCGCATCCGAGTCGTACCGTGATGGCAAAACGAAGTCGGAACCACCGGCAAAGGTTTTCATGGCAATGAAAATATCCAGAGCCTGCTGGGACAGAAATACCAGGTGCGGGTTACGGCGTTTCATCCGCTCCTTTGGAATCGTCCACAACGCTTCGCTGAAATTGATCTCGCTCCAGGTCGCATTGGTCAGCTCGCTCTTGCGCACCATCGTCAGCAATAACAGCTTGGCCGCCGCACGGTTTGTTGGGCTTGTGCCCACTCGCTCCATGTACTGGTACATCAGCCCAATTTCTTCTGGCGTCAACGCTCGGTCACGTGGCTCGAATCGAGCGATGCTTGTTGGGCGCACCAGTTCTGCCGGGTTTTCGACCTTCTGCCCACGCTCGATGGCCCAGCGAAATACCTGCAACACGATTTCACGCACATGAACGGCGGTGGCCGGTGCGCCTCGCTCAACAATGGCATCAGCCAGCGCCCGCAAGTCTTCGTGGGTGATCTCCACCAGCTTCTGATTGCTGAATTTCGGCTTCAGCTCACGCTCATAAACCGAGCGGCGCATATCGCGGGTGGAGTCGGCCATCTGGTAGCCACGCAGCCACTTCTCCGCCCAGGCACCGAACGTCTCTGCATCTTTCACCCGCGCCTTGTCTCGGGCTTTCTCCTTGGCCGGCGACTTGCCCGCCGCAACCATCTTCTTGGCGTCACCCAACAGCTCGCGGGCTTCGGCCAGGGTGATGCCACCGACACCATAACGCCCAAAGGTGATGGTCTCCTGCCGACCGTTGATTGAGTAGTTGTAACGGAACGAGATGGAGCCGGCTGGAGTCACTGCCACATAGAGACCTTCCCGGTCATTCACTTTGTAGAGTTTGTCCCTGGGCTTGAGATTGCGCAGCTTGGTATCGGTCAGCATGTACCTTGTCCTTCTTCGTCTCCGATACCATGCTGAAAAAATCTCGAATTTATCGTATTTTTTCTTACGAAACAGTAACTTATAGAATATTAATACCATGAACACACAAAAGAACGCAGCATGGTATCGGCATCAATCATGGCATCGCCAAACCATAATACCAGCTTTAATGCCATGCTCAAACGGTGCTTGGCGCTTCCTCCCGTTGCCAGATCGTGCCAAACACAAACAAAAAAAAGCCCGCAATTACGCGGGCTTAGCGGCATTTCATGCCATCAGGTGCCTGGCTGTGCCAGACGCGGAATCATTCCCACTC
>CBFGSA010000084.1:0-12200 GCA_965651365.1 uncultured Rhodanobacteraceae bacterium
TGAAGTACCCTTCACCCTGACCCAGGAAGGCCACCGCGCGCCGCAGGTCTGGCTCAACGAATTTGGCGAGTCGGCGCTGGAGTTCCAGCTCGTGGTCTGGCTCAATGCCGATGCCACGCGCCGCCCCAGTACGGTCAAGGCGGCCTACAACTGGGCTCTGCTGCAGGCGCTGGATCGCCACGGCGTCACCATTCCGTGGCCGCAGCGCAGCGTGCACATGGTCGATGCCGATGCCGCACGCCGCGCGCACACCGGACGTCGCATCGCGGTCGGCAAGCGCCAGCACTCCGACCACGGGGACAATGACGCGGTGCGCGACGTTGAGCGCGAGATCGCCGAGCACAAGGTCGGGGAACACGCCGCGGCCGCAACCGAAACGAATGAAGCGAGAGATCGAGGACATGGCCAAGACGATTGACATCAAGGTGCCGGACATCGGCGATTTCGACAAGGTGCCCGTGATCGAGGTGCTGGTGAGCAAAGGCGACTCGATCGACAAGGAGCAGAGCCTGATCACGCTGGAGTCGGACAAGGCCACCATGGAGGTGCCGTCGTCGCATGCCGGCAAGGTGGTCGAGGTCAAGGTGTCCGAGGGCGACGAGGTCGGCCAGGGCGATGTGATTGTGGTGGTTGAGGCGGACAACGGCGACTCGGAAGAATCGGAACAGAGCGAGAAACAAACGCCTTCTCCCCAGCGGGGAGAAGGCGGGGATGAGGGGGAGACGCCAAAGGCGTCTTCGGGTGACAGTGATTCGGGCCAGGGTGATTCCAGCGAACGCGACTCAAGCAAGAGCGAACCCTCACCCCAGCCCTCTCCCGGGGGGAGAGGGAGCAAAAGCACGGGTGCCGATGAAACCGGGCGCAAGGCCGATATCGAATGTGAGGTACTGGTGCTGGGTTCGGGACCGGGCGGTTACACGGCGGCCTTCCGTGCCGCCGACCTGGATCAGGACACGGTGCTGGTGGAGCGCTATGCCAGCCTCGGCGGCGTGTGCCTCAATGTTGGCTGCATTCCGTCCAAGGCGCTGCTGCATGCGGCCGCGGTCATCGACGAAGCGGCCGCGATGGCCGCGCACGGCATCGACTTCGGCAAGCCGAAGTTCAAGCTCGACAAGCTGCGCGAGTTCAAGAACGCGGTCGTCGGCAAGCTCACTGGCGGGCTCAAGCAGATGGCCGGCAAGCGCACGGTCAATGTGGTGCAGGGCACGGGCAGTTTCCTGTCGCCGCACGAACTGGAAGTGGAAAATGACGATGGCAAGAAGACCCTGATCCGATTCAAGAAAGCCATCATCGCCGCCGGCAGCCAGTCGGTGAAGCTGCCCATGTTCCCGTGGGATGACGAGCGCGTCATGGACTCGACCCGCGCGCTGGAACTGGCCGACGTGCCGAACAAGCTGCTGGTGGTCGGCGGCGGCATCATCGGCCTCGAGCTGGCCACCGTGTATCAGGCGCTGGGCGCGGAAGTGACCGTGGTCGAGCTGATGGACCAGATCATGCCGGGTGCCGACAAGGACCTGGTCAAGCCGCTGGCCAAGCGCATCGGCGCGCGCTACAAGGGCATCCACCTCAAGACCAGGGTCACCGAAGCCAAGGCGCAGAAGAACGGCATCAAGGTCGCGTTCGAGGGTGATTCGATTCCGGACGGCAAGATCTTCGATCGCGTGCTGGTCTCGGTGGGCCGCAGTCCCAACGGCGGCCGGATCGGCGCCGACAAGGCCGGCGTCGAGGTCGACGACAGGGGCTTCATCGCCGTCGATCGCCAGATGCGCACCAATGTCGAACACATTTTTGCCATCGGCGATCTGGTCGGTCAGCCGATGCTGGCGCACAAGGCCACCCACGAGGCCAGGGTCGCAGCCGAAGTCTGCGCCGGCATGAAGAGTCAGTTTGATGCGCGCGTGATTCCCTCGGTGGCCTACACCGATCCGGAAGTGGCCTGGGTCGGCGTCAGCGAGCGCGAGGCGAAGGAAAAGGATCTCGATGTCGGCGTGGGCAAGTTCCCGTGGGCGGCTTCGGGCCGGGCCCTGGGCATCGACCGCGCCGAGGGCTTCACCAAGCTGATCTTCGACAAGAAGACCGAGCGCATCATCGGTGCCGGCATCGTCGGCGTGCATGCGGGCGACCTGATTTCCGAACTGGCCCTGGCGATCGAGATGGGCTGCGAAGCCGCCGACATCGGCCTCACCATCCACCCGCACCCGACCCTGAGCGAATCGGTCGGCATGGCCGCCGAAGTTTTCGAAGGCACCGTCACCGACCTGTACATCCCGAAAAAGTAGGAGCGGCCCATGGACGCGATGAAAGCCTGTCAGGGCCCCATCGCGGCCATGTGCCGCATTCACGCTGACTACGGTTCCGCGGTGTGACTGAGCGCCGAGCCGTTCGAAACCAACCACTGGCTGCTCGGCCTGCTGGCCTGCAGCGCTGCCACCTACGCCCTCGGCCACATCGTCAAGTTGCCTCCGCTGCGGCCCGCCCGCCACTGACCACCAGCAACACCCCCTGAGTCAGGGGACGATCCGGAAGCCCCACTGCGCAACCGATGCGCAGCATGGCGATCACTCCCGGTTGAAGGTGGGCAGCGTCCAGTTGTATTTCAGCGACAGGTAGCGCAGCACGAAGCAGGCCACGATCGGCAGCCAGGTGCTCCACACCGCCGGCCAGGCCAGGTATTCGCCCAGCACCGACAGGCCGGCAGCGAGAAAGGCCGCCGTGGCGTAGAGCTCGGTTTTCTGCAGCACCAGTGACACCCGATTCAGCAGCACGTCGCGGGCCATGCCGCCACCGATCGCGGTCATCACGCCAACGATCACCGCGACCTCGGCGTTGTGCCCGAACACCAGTGCCTTGTGCGCGCCATAGACCGCGAACAGCCCCAGGCCCATGGCGTCGAACAGGCGAACGGGAAAGTCCAGCCGCTCGACCAGGCGATGCGCCAGCATGGTGGCGAGCGCGGCAATGACGGCGGTCAGCAGGTAGCGCCACTCGGCCAGTCCCGCCGGCGGAATCGCGCCGATGCACAGGTCGCGCGCAATGCCGCCGCCGCAGGCGGTGACATAGGCGATGGCCAGGATCCCGAACACGTCGAAGTCTTCGCGTCGCGCCGCGACCGCGCCGCTGATGGCAAAGGCAAAGGTGCCGGCCAGATCGATCAGGTTGAACAGGAGGTGTTCGTTCACGGGTTCGGGACTCGGGGTGAGCTGGACCGAACTGCCAGTGGCAGTTCGCAGCCGGCGAACGACCGGCCATGGATGGCCGGGCCGGTGCCCGGTACCAAGGATGGTTGCTTGCCTGAAGTTCGGGACGCAGATCGCATTGTGACGGGTGCGAAGTACTGCTGCAATTCACTCGTCTTGACGGGCTTGCGTGCGCACGTCATCGTTGAGGTTCCCTCATCATCGAGTCTGTGCCATGAGCAAGTCCAAGCCGCCGCCGGAACACACCACGCACGATACGCATGATGACGCACCCAGCGACCCGCAGCGGCGCCGATTGCTGGGCGGTGCAGCAGCCGCGGGCGCGGCGCTGGCGCTGGGAGGATGTCGCGGCACCATGCAAGCCGCCGCGCCGGCAGTGAGCGGCAGCAGTGCAGGCATCGATGCCGCGCTGGCGCGGCATATCAACAAGGTTGTGGTGATCTTTGCCGAGAACCGCAGCTTCAACAACCTGTTCGCCAATTTTCCCGGCCTTGAGCAGCCGCTGACGGAGGTGCCGCCGGAGCGTTTTCGCCAGCGGGACCGCGACGGCAGCGTGCTGAAAACCCTGCCGCCGATCTGGAACGGCATGGCGCCGCACAAGCAGACCGTCGGGCACCGGCCGTACCAGATTCTGGAAAAGGACATTACCGACCTGCCGAATGCGCCCTGGGCACTGCGCACCGCCGACGGCAAACCGCTGCCGATGGGCCTGGTCACGCGCAGTCCGGTGCACCGCTTCTATGAAAACCAGTTGCAGATCAACGGTGGGCGCAACGACGGTTTTGTCGCCTGGGGCAATGTCGGCGGCATGCTGATGGGCTATTACGCCGATGGCGCAGTCAATCTCAGGCTGTGGAATCTGGCCCGCGATTACACCCTGTGCGACAACTTCTTCATGGGCGCCTTCGGCGGTTCGTTCCTCAACCACCAGTACCTGATCGCGGCGCGACCGCCGCACTACCCGGCCGCCGACAAGAGCCCCAGCAAGGGCATGGTCGCCGTGGTCGAGGGCAGTGACCCGACCGGCATCCGGCTCAAGCAATCGGCCGATTCACCGGCCAGCGCGATGCAGGGGGAACCGAAGTTTGCCTCGCACAGCACCCTGACGCCGGATTTCTGGGTGGTCAACACCATGGGTCCGCCCTATGCGCCGGCGTTCAGCCGTGATCCCGACCGGCCGGCCTTCGCGCGCACCGACGAGCCGTACACGCTGCCGCCACAATCGCATGCCACGATCGGCGACACGCTGTCGGCGGGCAAGGTGGACTGGGCCTGGTATGCCGGTGGCTGGGATTTGGCGCTGGACAACCGCGGCCGCGACGGGGACAGCGAGCTGTTTCCGCAAAGCCCCAATTTCCAGCCGCACCATCAACCGTTCAACTACTACCGGCGCTTCGCGCCGGGCACTGCACAGCGCAAGCAGCATCTGCGCGACGGCGGCATCGGCAACACCGCCGCCAGCAACCGTTTCATCGCCGACATCGAGGCGGGCAAGCTGCCCGCGGTGGCCTTCTACAAGCCACAGGGCAACCTCAACCTGCACGCCGGCTATGCCGATGTCGCCAGTGGCGACGAGCACATCGGCTACGTGATCGAGGCGCTGAAGAAGAGCCCGCACTGGGACGAAACCCTGGTCGTCGTCACCTTCGACGAAAACGGCGGCTGGTGGGATCACGTGGCACCGCCCAAGGCCGACCGCTGGGGCCCCGGCACCCGCGTGCCGGCCCTGCTGATCTCACCGCACGTGAAAAAAGGCCATGTCGAGCATACCGTTTACGATACCGGCTCCATTGCCCGCTTCCTGACCCGCCGCTTCGGCCTGCAGACCCTGCCCGGCATCGCCGAGCGCGACGCCGCCATGGAGAAAAACAGCGGCCTCCGCCCCGGCGACCTCACCGAAGCGCTCGATCTCGGCTGAGCAACCGAAATGCTGCCGAGCGCAGCGGAGCGTGCCGTCAAAATGCCTCGCATCGCGCCGTCCTGGGACCGAACGAAGCGAGACGCGGGGAGCGGCCACGGATGGCTGCGCTTTGAGGCGCGAGGAAACCCGGGATCCATTGTGCTCTGTTGGCTTGACGCATCTGGCGTGACCTCAAGATCAAAATGGATCCCGGGTTCCGGCCTGCGGCCGGCCCCGGGATGACGGAGTTTATGGATCCCGGGTTCCGGCCCCGGATCGAGTCCGGGGCAGGCTCTGCGGCCTGCGTGCCGCGCCACCAACCCCTTACCCGTTCGGACGCAAGCGGGCTTCCGTCGGATCGTAGCAGTAATCGGCAATGGAGCCATCGCGAATACGCCGAACGGCCTCGTCGATGGCGGGCAGCGGCACCAGGAACCATTCGCGCGGCTTGACCGGGTTGCCGAACCGGTCGGTGATGGTCAGTTCCAGTTGCGCCGGCGCAAACAGTCGGTGCAGCAGATTTTCCAGCTTGGTGCGGTGAATGCCGGAAAGCCTGTAGGTGGCAACAATGTCGACCTCGGCCAGCAAATAGGTCGGATCACGGCCGGCGTTGGCAATGCGGGTTTCCACATTGCCGCCGGTGACGCCGATCTTGTGCACCAGTTCGCGATGCTCGGCCACGAAAGCTTCGTTCGAGTGGCTGCGCAACACATAGATGGTTCCGCTTTCCAGATCACCCTCGTCCATGTGGTCACCGAACAGCGGACCGGCATCCGGGTCGCTGAGCCTGCGCCCCGCTTCGTCCTTGTACAGCGCACGTTGCAGCGATCGCAGCAGCAGATCACTTTCGGTGCCGTTGGCATAGATGACCCGCAGGCGTGCGTCCGGCTGCCCGGCCGTGATCTTGATCGTGTCGCCGACCTTGGCAACGTAGGCCAGCTGCCCACCGAGAATGAAGAAGTTGCCTTCCTCGATGCGGGTATCGCGTCCGAAGACTACCGTGTTGCGCACGCCGTCGTCGAGTTCCCTTTGTGCCTTTTCGAACAAGGGTCGGAAACGCTCGAAATCCTTGCACGGAATCCGGTTGGCGACAGCTTCAGCAGCCTGCCGGTCGGCATGCGACTGCACATGCCGCAGTTGCGTGATGGCGTCATCGCCGTCCACGCCCAGCTCGGCCAGCAATGCATCCTCGTCCATGGAATCGGCTTTCACGCCCGGTTCTGCGCCGCTGTCTGCAAGCAGGTGCTGCGGGTCCATTGATGCCAGCAGCCCGCGGGCCTCCGGCAACTGGCGCAGACGATCCAGCCGAACCGCATACAGGCGTTCGAAAATGTCCCGGTCCTCGCCGTGCTGCGGGGCGTGACCATGTTCATCGACAAACCGCTGGATGTCCTCAAAGCCCGCAATCAGCCGCTCTTCGGCGCGCGTGTACTGGCGCACCTCGTCGGGCGTGATGTCCACGCCCAGTGCCTCAAGCATTTCATCCTCGTGCGACTTGGCCACGATCAGCTCCCCGCACCGGCTTGCTCGGCCGCCCTTTCCTGCCGGCGAATGCGGGCCAGTGCTGCCACGCCCTCGGCCATGCATCGTTCCCACGGGTCGCTGGCATTGATGTCCGGTGCACGGCCACGCTCGCTTTTGAACAACATGGCGCGCCGGGTCAGCTCCACGGCCTCGTCGCGGTCGATCGCGATGCGCTTGCCTTCAATCGCGGTTTGCACCTGCTTGAGTGTGGCTTCGTTCATGGCACGCGCCAGCACGGCATAGGCGGCACCGAACGGGTTGATGCGGTCGATCAGGTCGATGTCCAGATCCTTCACATTGACGAACTTGCGCACACCGTGGATCAAGGCCAGATTGCCCTTGTCCCCGGGATCGTCGCTGCTGTCGGCATCGCGCAATGCCGCCAGTTCGCGCTTGGCCTGCTGGGTGATGTTGAGTGCGGCCACCGCGTGCTGGCGCACGGCTTCCTGGTCAACTTCGGACAGCTCCGGATAGCGCTCGCGCACGATCTTGCCCATGCGCAGCTGGGTCAGCTCCTCGGGCAAGGTGTTTTCCTGATCGAACAGGCCATGTTCCAGTGCGGGCTTGTCCTGCACGAAGGCCGTGATGACCTCATTCAGATCCTCGCGGCAGATGCGGCCGGCCTCGGGGCTCTGCGGTGTTTTCAGGCCGTTGATCTCGACGTGGTACTGGCCCGTCGCCTCGTTGACGCCGACGTTGGTCTTGCCTTTCTGATAACCGTCCTCGCCGTAATCAAAGCCTTCCCGGGGGCCTGTGTTCCTGGGTGTGAACTCGAAACGCGGTGCCAGCACCTGTTCCATCAACAGGCTGGCGGCGATGGCCTTCAAGGTGTCGTTGACGGCGTTGAGCACCAGGGCCTCGTCGGCATCGGGTTCGGCAATCAGGTTGGTGAAGCGTGCTCGGGATTTGCCCGGTGCATCACGGGTGGCGCGGCCGATGATCTGCACGATTTCGGTCAGGCTGCTGCGGTAGCCGATGGTCAGCGCATGCTCGCACCAGATCCAGTCAAAACCTTCCTTGGCCATGCCCAGGGCGATGATGATGTCCACATGCTCGCGGTCCTGGCGGTGCGCCGGGTCTTTCAGGGCCGCCAGCACCCGTGAGCGTCGTGCCGGGTCGCTGTCGTCCACCAGATCGGCCACTTTCAGAACGCGGCCGTCACGCTCGATCTGGTGGAAGCCCGTCACTGGATCAATGCCTTTCCAGTCCCCCAGCGCCGACATGATTTCCTCGACCTCGCGCTGCTTGTCCTTCAGGCTCTCGCGCGAATTGACATTGGGAATGTGCACGATGGTCTTGAGGGCCGGGTCGAGCACCTTCATGATCGCGTCGAGATAGCGGCCGGTGTAGAAGAAGTAGCCGATGTCCAGCGACTTCAGATATTCGTAGCCGTTGAGCTGCTCGTAATAGGTGTAGGTGACGGTCTCGAAGCGGGCCTCGTCCTCGGGTGCCAGCACCGCTTCGGCGTCGCCTCTGAAGTAGGAGCCGGTCATGGCCACGACATGGGTCTTGTCGCGTGCCATGAGGTCTGCCAACTGGCTGCCCAGGCGATTGTCCGGGTTCGCACTGACATGATGGAATTCGTCGATGGCAATCAGGCAGCCGTCGAAGGCTTCCACGCCCAGATCGTCCACGGCGAAGCGGAAGGTGGCGTGCGTGCATACCAACACCTTGTCATCGCTGGCCAGAAACTCGCCCACGGCCTTGACCTTGGAATGGGCCATCTTCGGCTCGTCCGCCCCCGGCGCGTTGCACAGGTTCCACTGCGGCAGCACCTGCCAGTCCCACGGAAAGCCGAATTGGCTCAGCGGTTCATCTGCAAAGCTGCCGCCGATGGAGCGCTCGGGCACCACGATGATGGCCTGCCGGATGCCCTGATTGTGCAGTTTGTCCAGCGCCACGAACATCAGCGCCCGCGACTTGCCCGAGGCCGGCGGCGACTTGATCAGAAGATATGGCTCGCCACGTCGCGACCAGACCCGCTCCTGCATGGGCCGCATGCCAAGCTGGTTGGTCCTGCCGCTGGCCCCGGTGTGGGCGGTGGTGATGGACACCGAGGGGACGGTGGTCTGGTTGGTGGGATTGTTCATACCGTATCTACGATCGAGGGTTGGCTAGGCAAAAACCAATCAAATTCTTGCAAAGTATGCAAGTTATTGAAAAAGCGTGACTTTTCAAGGCGAGCATCAATCTCGCCCTACTTCCGGGCTGGGACGGCCAAAGGCCGATCAAATCTGTAACCGCGCATAACCGCGCATAACTGCGCATAACCACGCATAACCGCGCATAACTCACGGGCTGACAGTGTAGTAACTGCCACGCCGTTCGCCATGCTTGATCAGATGGCCGTCCGAACACAGCCGTTGCAGCAACCTGTAGGCCTGATCTCCGTTCAGCAGGCACAATTCCATTACGTCCTTGCGTTGAATGCTCCCGTGCTGACGGGCGAAGCTCAGCACCATCTGCTCGTGTTGCAGTTTGCTGAAACCGGCCTGCCGCGTATAGGCGGCCTGCTCGCCCTTCGCCTGATAGATGTCGACCGACAGGGTATAGGTGCGGCTGCGCGTACTTCCATGCGCCTGCACCAAGCCGGCTTCGACCAATTGCTGGATGATGCGTCGCGCTTGAGGGACGTCGCGTTGCATGTGCCCTGCCAGCGCTTCCATCCCGAGCCGCTTTTGTTCACGCAAGGCGGCGAGCACGATCAGGCTGTCAATGGACAGGGCTTCCTTGCCTTGACGCTCTTCTTCTTCGATCAGCAACTTCAGAAAGGCTTCGTCGGCCTCCACCGTGGCCAGTTGCAGCACCACGCTGTTGCCGTCGGTACGGCTGTAATCCGGTTCCGGCCGGCCAAAGCGCAGCATGCCGCGATAAATCTTGTCCACCCCGCGCCCGGAGCGCTCGACGATGCCGATACGCTTCATGGCGTCCGCCAGCAGCGGGTTGCGCGGGCGGGGCTCGGTGGAAGGGTGGTTGTCTGAGCGGTTCATTCCGTCCCCCTTTCGTCAGGCTTGCCGCTCTTTTGCTTGATGTCCTGTTCCAGTTGCTCCAGGGCTTTCAGGTCATCTGCATCCGCCTGCCGGGCTTCGGCAAGTCTGCGCTGCTGGTCAAAATGCTCATAGCGTTCACTGACGATGTTCTCCATGCGCTCGTGGCTGACATTGCCGGCATCCTTCAGAACGGGCTGATCGTTGAAGGCCAGCATCTTGTCCACATTCCGTCGCCAGTAGTCGAGTGTGAGTTCCTGTTGTTGCTTCACGCGCAGTTCCGCCTGTTCCAGGAAGATCACCACCAGACGATTCAAGGTGTCGATTTCATCATTGTCGAGATAGTTCTTGGCGATGACGATATCGGTCTTGCGGACCCGGGCACCGCGCCAACTGGTCAGCGCCATGTTCGGTTTGTCAGGATTCGCCCGAGCCACGATCAGCTCTGCCGCTGTATGGCCAGTGACGGCGTACAGCAATTTGTTCTGGACCTCGGCAAAGAATATCTGAGTGTCCTGCTGCCTGGCCGCGTAGTCCGATGACAACGCAAACAGATCACGCACCTTTTGGTAGAAACGTTTCTCGGAGGCACGAATCTCGCGGATGCGCGCCAACAGCTCGTCGAAATAGTCCCAGCCGGCGGGATCCTTCAGGCGCTCGTCGTCCATCACGAAGCCCTTGACCAGATACTCCTTGAGATGGGCACTGGCCCATTGCCGGAACTGGCTGCCGCGCGGCGAGCGCACCCGGTAGCCGATGGCCAGGATCAAGTCGAGGTTGTGGAGACGGGTCCGGTACTCCTTGCCGTCGGCGGCAGTTGTCAAGGCTTCCTTGACAACTGCGTCCTCGGCCAACTCCTTGTCGGAAAGAATGTTTTTGACGTGCAGCGAGACGTTCTGCTTGGTGGTCTGGAACAGTTCGGCAATCTCGGCCTGCGTGAGCCAGACGGTCCGGGCATCCACCCGCAGATTCAGCCGGGTCTTGCCGTCGTTGGAGGTGTACAGGACCAGCTCGCTCATGATGCACGCTCCTTGTGTCGGCTTCGGGCCGTCTTTGCCGTGGTCATCTCGGTGTACAGCTCGAACAGTTTTTCCAGGCGTTCGGTGTCGTTCTTGAAGCGGCGGCCGATGTAGATGCGCTCCAGCACTTCGTCGTTGCGCTCGTGGGCACGGCGCAGGTTGTCGGGCATGGCGTCGGGCTTGTAGAGGTCGGCGATGGTGGCCGGAAAGTGCGCCTCGCGGGCCAGCAGGATGTCTTCGGCGCAGCGGGTGAGGTCGGCCTTGTTCTGTTCGGTCAAAGTCGGCACCGGGAATGTGTTCCAGCCGAGGGTGTTGGAGTAGGAAAAGCGCATTTCCAAGCGCACGCAGACCGTGCCGATCCAGACCCAGTGCAGGCGCGAGGCGATCAGGGCCAGGTTCCAGAGGGGGGCGTCGTACATGGCGAAAGCCTTTTCTTGCACGACGTTTCTTGGCTCAAGCAATCCGACTGGTAGGTATGGCCTGTTTTCAGAACTGACTCGCGGAATCGCGATGGTGTGGGTGCTTGATGTGAGTTGTTCGCGGAATCGATGAGGCGTATGAGCCAGCTTTTGTGCCGCCTTGTCCTTCTTGGCCGCGTAACGCTTTTCGGCAACTTCGGCCAAGCGGTCGGCAATGGCGGGGATGCTCAGTGCATCCTCCAACACGTCATCTTCAATCCACAGGCAGGCGCGTGGCGCGTTGTCGATCAGTTCCTTGGAACCGTACAAGGGCCGGATAAATGGCGCGACTGCCGGTTCGGCGGCGATCATGTTGCGAGCTTCCTGCCGCGTGAAGATCAACGGGCTGCCGTAATACGGATGATTGCCGAATTGCATCACCGCCTTGTCGTCGGTGGGATGCGACAGCGCATGCACTTCGACGTTTGGTGCGGCAATCAGGTAAGCGTTGATGTTGTCGACAGTTTTGCAGCTCAATGCCGTGTCGGCGGAATCTTCACCTATCGAATAGAGGTTTCGCTGTGCGCCGGCATGGCGCGAAATGCCGACGATGACGACTGTCACCCCGGCATTGTGGGCGGCAAGGTTGGCCCATTTGAACGAGGTGTGTGCGAACGAAATTTCGTGGCCCGTCGCAAAAATGGATGGCCACAGCAGAGGCACCTGCGAGCCTTGGCAGATGGAGTTGGTGGCGACGAAGGCGCTGGCGGCCTGGGCATGTTGGCCGTACAGCGCGGCTTTCATGAACCAGCCGGCGACATAGTCCAGTGACTTCCAGCCTTTGATGCGGCCATCAAAAATGGTACCCAGATCGGCTTTTTGTTCTGTCGATTGCCACTTTGAACCCAGATACGGCGGATTCCCGCAGATATACGTCTCGCCACCCTCGTTCTCGAAATCGATCTCCGACTGATCGAGCGGTGTTTCGAACAGGTCGTCGGCGGCCATGCGCACGCCGGTGCCGGTGGCCGGGCAGATGTCGAGCCAGTCGAGCCGCAGCGCATTGCCCTGGGTGATCCAGTTTTCCTTCGACAGCGGCAGCACGTCGCGGATGGCGTCTTTCTGGCCGCGGTATTTGACGTTGCACTGGTATTCGGCGATCACCAGCGCCAGGC
>CBFGSA010000085.1:0-12171 GCA_965651365.1 uncultured Rhodanobacteraceae bacterium
ACGAGGCGCTGTGCATCGGCCCGCCGGCCAGCAGCGACAGCTACCTCAACATTCCGCGCATCATTGCCGCAGCCGAGGTCACCGACGCCAGCGGTATCCATCCCGGTTACGGTTTTCTGTCCGAGAACGCCGATTTCGCCGAGCAGGTGGAGCAGTCCGGTTTCGTGTTCATCGGGCCGAAAGCCGATACCATCCGCCTGATGGGCGACAAGGTGGCCGCGATCAAGGCCATGCAGGAAGCCGGCGTGCCCTGCGTGCCCGGCTCGGGCGGGCCGATTGGTGACGACCCGGCCGAGAACGCCCGCATTGCCGGTGACATCGGCTACCCGGTGATCGTCAAGGCGGCCGGTGGCGGTGGCGGGCGCGGCATGCGTGTGGTGCATACCGAGGCACACCTCAAGAACGCCATCACCACCACCCGTTCCGAAGCCCGGGCCGCCTTCGGCAACGATCAGCTCTATATGGAGAAATTCCTGGAAAATCCGCGCCACGTGGAAATCCAGGTGCTGGCCGACGGCCAGGGCAACGCCATCCACCTGGGCGAGCGCGACTGCTCGATGCAGCGCCGGCACCAGAAAGTGGTCGAGGAAGCGCCGGCGCCCGGTCTCACGCCCGAACAGCGCGCCGAAATCGGCAAGGTCTGCGTCGAGGCCTGCCTGCGCATCGACTACCGCGGCGCCGGCACCTTCGAGTTCCTGTACCAGGACGGCAGGTTCTATTTCATCGAGATGAACACCCGCATTCAGGTCGAGCACCCGGTGACCGAACTGATCACCGGCACCGACCTGGTGCGCGAGCAGTTGCTGATCGCCAGCGGCGAAAAACTGTCGATCCGCCAGCAAGACATCGAGATCAACGGCCATGCCATCGAATGCCGCATCAACGCCGAGGACCCGGACAACTTCATGCCCAGCCCCGGCACCATTAAGCGCTTCGAGGCCGCAGGCGGTCCCGGTGTGCGCATCGACACCCACATCTACGACGGCTACCGCGTGCCGCCCAACTACGACTCGATGGTCGGCAAGCTGATCGTGCACGGTCCCGACCGCGAGACCGCCCTCGCGCGGATGCGCATCGCCCTGGCCGAAACCGTAATCGAAGGCATCAAGACCAACATCCCGCTGCACCAGCGCATTATCGTCGACGGCGGCTTCCAGCAAGGCGGCCAGAACATTCACTACCTGGAAAAGCGCCTTGAGGAGCGTCGCGAACGGACCAAACCGGCGGGTTGAGACCAGAAGCCGGGTCACACTCGACGATGCGGCCACCAACTCGTCGTCCCGGGGCTGCGCGCAGTACAGCACCTCTTGCATGTCATCCTGGGGCCGCCGAAGGCGGAACCCGGGATCCATTTTGATCTGCAATCACGCCGCGCTTGACCATCGTCTGGACGAGACACTTGAAAATGGATCCCGGGTTCTGCGCTGCGCGCAGCCCCAGGATGACAGAACAAACCCGGATCACCATGCCCTGGCTTGAACTCACCCTAACCCTGTCCGCAGATCAACAGGACGCCACCGAAGCCGCGCTGGAGGAGCTCGGTGCGCTCGCCGTCACCCTGCACGACGCCCACGCCGACACGCCCGACGAGCAGGCCATTTTCGAGCCCGGCGTCGGCGAAACGCCGCTGTGGCAAGCCCTGGTGCTCAAGGCGCTGTTCGAGGCTGATCGCGATCGCGAAGCACTGACTGATACGTTGTCCCGCCAACTGCCCTGGCTTGAACCGGCACAAATGCATTTCCGTGATGTCGCCGACCAGGACTGGGAACGCGCCTGGATGGACCGCTTCAAGCCCATGCCATTCGGCAGGCGGCTGTGGGTCTATCCCTGGAACATCGAGCCGGAGGACGTCGACGACAAGGTGATCGTGCGCCTCGATCCGGGCCTTGCCTTTGGCACCGGCACCCACCCCACCACCGCCCTGTGCCTGGAATGGCTGGACAGCCTGGAGCTGAATGGCCAAACCGTCATCGACTACGGCTGCGGCTCCGGCGTGCTGGCCCTGGCCGCGCTGAAACTCGGCGCGTGCCAGGTCATCGGCATCGACAACGACCCGCAGGCGCTGGCGGCATCAAGAGACAACGCCGAACGCAACCGGGTTGCCGACCGTCTCAGCTTGCACCTGCCCGAAGACGCCCCCGACATCCTGGCTGACGTTCTTGTCGCCAACATCCTCGCCGGCCCGCTGCACGAGCTGGCCCCGCGCATGTCCGCCCGATGCAAGCCCGGCGCCGTCATGGCCCTGTCCGGCATCCTCGACGGCCAGCAACCCGCATTGCTCGAACGCTACACACAATGGTTTGACGGGCTTGAGACCGCAATCAAGGACGACTGGGTCCGAATCACCGGACGCAGAAGGTAGGTTGGGTTGAGCCAAAGGCGAAACCCGACGTCACCGACAATGGCCAGCTTCCTGATTGTTGGCGTTCCCCAGGATCAAGTCCGGGGTCACCCCAACCTACGTGGAATCGTCCCGAATCCCGAGTCCTGAGTCCCGGTTCAAAGCAAGCAGCCTTCCATGGCGGGCATTGTCCGGCCCGGCTCCCTGCCGGGCGTTCGCCAGCTGCGAACTGCCACTGGCCGTTCGGTCCGGCTCACCCCGAGTCCCGAGTCCGCGGCAGCCTCAAGCAAACCAGCGTGCCAGTGCCAGCAAAATGGCGACAATGCCCCCGGCCAGCACATCGTCCAGCATCACGCCGAGACCACCCTTGCAGTGGCGGTCGGCCCAGCGGATAGGCCAGGGTTTGGCGATGTCGAGAGTGCGAAACAGGACAAAGGCCGCAACAACCCACGGCCAGGGCAGGCTCAGCACCGGCAGGAGCGCGAGCCACTGGCCGACAAATTCGTCCCATACCAATGCGCCGTGATCGGGTTGGCCCAGAATGCGCCCCGACCGGCCGCAAGCCCAGATGCCGAGCACGAAGGCGACCACAAGGACCAGCACGTACTGGAACAGAGGCAGATGGCGCAGGGCCAGCCAGGGCACGATGGCGGCCAGCGAGCCGGCGGTCCCGGGCGCCCAGGGCGACAGGCCGGAGCCGAGGCCGAGGGCGAACCACCCGGCCGGATCGCACAACAGACTGCGGCGCTGCGATGCATCGAGCGCCATCAGCCGAAGTGCTCCCAGCCGCGCCAGCGGGGCGTGACGGGCTTCCCGCCGGGGCCGAGCGCCCGGACTTCGCCGCTGTCGGTGATGCGGCCGATGCGAGTCACCTCGTAACCGGCACGAACCAGATCGGCGGCCAGGCCGTCGGCCTTGTGCTCGGCCACGGTGAAACACAGTTCGTAATCATCGCCGCCACCCAGGGCATACTCGATGGCACCGGCTTCACCGAACAGCGGTTCGAGCCCGGGTGAGCACGGCAGCCGCGCGATGTCTATGTCGGCGCCGACACCGCTGGCGCGGCACAGGTGGCCCAGATCGGCCAGCAATCCGTCAGACAGATCAATGCAGGCGCTGGCCACCTTGCGCAGGCTGCGTCCCAGCTCGATTCGCGGATACGGGCGCCGATAACGTTCGATCACCACCTCGCGCGCGTCGCCCGGCGCCGCCAGCAGACGATCGGCATCGGAGTGGGACTTGTCCAGGCAATGCAGGCCGGCCGCACCACCACCGAGCACGCCGCTGACGAAAACTGCATCACCGGGCCGCGCACCCCTGCGCGTGAGCGCCTGCCCGGCCGGCACCAATCCCAGTACCGTGACGCTGATCGTGAGCGGTCCGCTGGTGGTGTCGCCGCCGACCAGGCTGAGCTTGTAGCGCCTGGCCAAGGTATTGAAGCCTGCGGCCAGGCCATCCACGAAGGCCGCGTCGGCCCGCGGCAGAGTCAGGCTCAGCAGAGCCCAGGCCGGACTGGCGCCCATGGCGGCGAGGTCTGACAGGTTCACGGCCAGCGCCTTCCAGCCCAGATCCTCGGCGCGGGTGCCCGGCAGGAAATGCACGCCTTCGACCATGCTGTCGACCGCGGCCACCAGTTGCTGTCCGTTCGGTACGGCGAGTACCGCGCCATCGTCGCCGGTACCCAGCACCACGTCTTCGCGCTCACGGGCTGTTGCGGCCAGCAGGCGCGAAATCAGCTCGAATTCCACGGGCTCAATCCGGCTTGTATTCGCTGCCGCGCCAGGCTGCGGCGGCGTGATCGAGCACGCCGTTGACATAGGTGTGGCCGAAGTCGGCGCCAAAGCGCTTGGCCACTTCGATGGCCTCGTTCAATACCACGCGATAGGGCACGTCGGAGCGAAACTTCAGTTCGTAGCCGGCCATGCGCAACACCGCGCGCTCAAGCGGATCAACGTCCTCGATTGGCCGGTCCAGCCAAGGCTTGAGCGCATCGTCGATCACGCCGTGTTCGCGCTCGACGCCGCGCAACAGATCCTCGAAATAGGCCAGGTCGGCCACTTCCATGTCCTGTTCGTGGCGGAACTGGTCGATGATGGCGTCCATGTCGCTGCCGCTCATCTGCCAGGCATACAGCGCCTGCGCCGCACGCCGCCGCGCCCGGGACCGGGCCGCCGGGTCGATGCCGTCCGTGCGCCGGGTGCGCTTCACCATGTCTGTCTCCACAAGCGTGTCATGTCAATTGCGGCTTGCGCCACCTCAAAGCCCTTGTTGCCTTCACTGTCGCCGGCACGCGCCGTCGCATGTTCGGGCTGCTCGACTGCAAGCACGCCATTGAGCACCGGCAGCGCGTGCTGCGTGGCCACGTCCATCAGTCCGCGCGCGCAACCATCGGCCACATGCTCGTAGTGCCGTGTCTGGCCGCGGATCACGCAGCCCAGCGCAATGATCGCATCATGCCGGCCTTCGCGCGCCAGCCGTGCCGCGACTGCGGGAATGTCCCATGCACCGGGCACGCGCAACACATCGATGGCATCGTCGCCAACGCCCGCTGCGCGCAGCGCCTCGCGCGCGCCATCCAGCAGCGCATCGACCACCGCGGCATTCCAGCGGCTGGCGACGATGGCAAAGCGGGCTCCCCCGGGAACGGGGGCGACGCAATCAGTAGATGCATTTCTGTCGGCTGTGATTTGTGTCACTTCGGATCAATCCATTTACTTGTCATTCCGGACGACGCACGCGGCGATCCGGAATCCACATGTTGCCTTGGCGTTTGCCGCCAGAAAGTGGATCCCGGGTTCCTCGCTGCGCTCGGTCCCGGGATGACGGTATTTACGGAGAATCGGCGTTTCGCGGGAACCTGGACCGATAATCGTGTTCATTGGGCGCTGATTCTACCGCGACACGAGCTTGCCTCGGTCACCACGTCGTCTTCGGTTTGCCGACGGTAGCGGATCAGATCGGCCACGGTGCCGATTCTCAGGCTGTGGCGGCGCGCGAAAATCTCCAGCTCGGGCCGGCGTGCCATGGACCCGTCTTCGGCCAGAATCTCGACCAGCACTCCGGCGGGCTCCAATCCGGCCAGTCGCGCCAGATCCGCCGCGGTTTCGGTGTGACCGGCACGGGCAAGCACGCCGCCGGCTTCCGCCATCAGCGGAAAGATGTGTCCGGGCTGGCGCAGGTCGGCTGGGCCGGCGTCCGGGCGCACGGCCGTGCGAATGGTGTGGGCGCGGTCGAATGCGGAAATCCCCGTGGTCACGCCTTCAGCCGCCTCGATCGAGACGGTGAAGTTGGTGCGGAACAGCGACGCGTTGTGCTCCACCATCGGCCTCAGGCCAAGCTGTCGGCAACGCACCGGATCCAGCGCCAGGCACACCAGGCCGCAGGCTTCACGAATCATGAAGTTGATGTCTTGCGGCCGCACGCGGCTGGCGGCCATGATCAGGTCGCCCTCGTTCTCGCGGTCCTCGTCATCGAGCATCACCACCATGCGCCCGGCGCGGATGTCGTCGATGATGTCGGGGATGCTGTCGAAAGGCATCAGCCAATCCTTCCCTGCAGCAGCCGCTCGACGTGGCGGGCGATCAGATCCACTTCCAGATTGACCCGGTCACCCGTGCCGCGCTCGGCAAAGCTGGTATGGGTGATGGTGTGCGGAATCAGGTTGACTTCAAAGCGTGAGCCTTCGACGCGATTGACCGTGAGGCTGGTGCCGTCGACGGTGATCGAGCCCTTGGCGGCAATGTAGCGAGCAAGTGCTGCGGGTGAGTCAAAAACCCACACCTGCGAGCGGCCTTCCTCGCGGATATCAACGACCGTGCCGACACCGTCGACATGGCCGGAAACCAGATGCCCGCCCAGTCGATCGGACAGGCGCAGCGGCAGTTCGAGGTTGACTGCGCTGCCGGCTTCCAGGTCACCCAGGGTCGTCAGCGCCAGGGTTTCGGCCGAGACATCGGCGCTGAACTGCTTTTCCGCCAGCGCGACAACCGTCAGACAGCAGCCGACCACGGCGATACTGTCGCCCAGGCCGGTGCCGTCCAGCTCCAGATCCGCCGCATCGAAGGACAAGCGCAGGTCGGTAGCGTGGGGCTCGATCCCGGCCACACGACCGACCGCCTGGACGATTCCGGTAAACATCTCAGCGCCCTGCCCGTATGGCAGCTGGGAGGCGATGGAGCAGCATCGTTTGCATGGTCGATTTCCGTCAATGAAGGACGAAAACGCCACAGGGCGCAAGGCGATGGCACACGCGCGACGACGGGCCACCAGCGTCTTCTTTCATCCGGACTGTAACCGTCGGCTCCGGCATTCGACCGGATCTGCTGACCTTGTGCGATCACCGCACAAGCGCTCGCGGGCTCACCCCGAAGGGCCTACCGCCGGTGGGGAATCGCACCCCGCCCTGAAGACGTTTTCAACAGTCACATGATAGCAGGGAATGGGCAGCACCCTACGCTTGTCGGCCCACTCCCTGCTTCGCACTACCCAGTTCCCGCTGTTGTGGGCGCAGGCGCAAGCGGATGTCATCGCCGACCCGTTGCTGGTCAATCAGGTGCAACTTCCAGCGCTGCTGCATGTCCTTCAGCGGCGGCAGGTGCAGCAGCGGGCGGGCCTGGTCCCCAAGCAGGACGGGGGCGACATAGAGCAGCAGCTCATCGACCAGGCCGGCTTCGAACAGCGCGCCGCACAGGGTAGGGCCGGCTTCGACCTGGACCTCGTTGCACTCGCGGGCCGCCAGTACCTTCATCACAGCGGCAAGATCAAGCTGATCTCCGGCAACCGGTACCGTCGCGTATTCGAGGTTGTCGGCAGCCGTGGTCGTCGCACCGGAAGCATGCAAGACCAGGCTGGGCGCGCTGCCATCAAACAGGTGACTGTGGGAGCCCACGCGAAGTTGCCGATCCAGCAACACGCGCAGCGGCGGCGTGAATGGCTCATCGATGCGCACGGTCAGGCGCGGATTGTCGGCCAGGGCCGTGCCGCTGCCGGTGAGGATGGCCGAACTGCGCGCGCGCCAGCGCTGCACATCGGCCCGTGCAGCCTCGCCGGTGATCCACTTCGAGCTGCCATTGGCCAGCGCGGTGCGTCCGTCCAGGCTCATCGCCAGCTTGACGCGCACGAACGGTCGACCGCGTTCGATGCGGCTGAAGAAGCCGACATTGAGCTCGCGCGCCGCCTCGCGCAGCAGACCGGTTTCGACCCGGATACCGGCGGCTTCGAGGCGTGCCCTGCCCTGACCGTCGATACGCGGATTGGGGTCCTCGCTGGCCATGACCACACGCGCGACGCCCGCTGCAATCAATGCATCGGCGCACGGTGGCGTGCGGCCATGATGCGAGCAGGGCTCCAGAGTCACGTAGGCCGTGGCACCGTGTGTGGCAGCGCCGGCCGCGCGCAAGGCATGGACTTCGGCGTGCGGTTCACCGGCGCGGGCGTGAAATCCTTCGCCCAGTACCTTGTCCCCTTGAGCGATGACGCAGCCCACGCGCGGATTGGGCATGCTGGTGAACAGGCCGCGTTCGGCCAGTTCGAGAGCGCGAAGCATGTGTTGGTGATCAGTAGGGGTGAACATGGGCATGCCGCTGGCGTAGGTTGGGGTGCGCAAGGCGAACCCCAACTTTGAAGTCAGCGATTCTCACCACGTTGGGGTTCGCTTTACTCACCCCAACCTACCCCTGGTTTTTGGGGTTGGTGTCGTCAAGCAGCGGAATCTGCATTTCCTTGAGGTCCGGCAGGTCGCGTTCCAGACGTTCGATTTCTTCGCGGAAGGCGTGCACGTCCTCGAACTTGCGGTAGACGGACGCAAAACGCACGTACGCCACCTGGTCGAGCTTTTTCAGCTCGGCCATCACCAGCTCGCCGATCTGGCGCGCAGGCACCTCGCGCTCGCTGCTGCGCCGCAAGGTCTCGATCACGCTGCGCACGGCGGCATCCACCGCGTGGCTCGGAACGGGCCGTTTCTGCAGCGCACGCTCGAAGCTCAGCCGCAACTTGCCCTCATCAAAGGTCTCGCGCCGCGCATCGCTCTTGACGATGCTGGGCAGTTTCAGTTCGGCCGTCTCGAACGTGTTGAAACGCTCGCCGCAGGCCGGGCACTCGCGCCGCCGCCGCACCGTGGCACCGTCGTCGGCAAGCCGCGAGTCGATCACGCGGGTATCGTCGTGCTGGCAGAAGGGGCAGTGCATCAGATTGTGCGGGACTCGGAACTCGGGACTCGCGAATACCGGGACTCGGGACTCGGAACTCGGGACTCGGAAAAGCGGTGGCTTCGTTGGTGCTTTAGGCAAACGTGCAGTGACGGGAGTTTTGGGACATCGACAACCGAAGGACGGGAGCCCGGCTCCTGGCCGAGTCCCGTGTCCCGAGTCCCGAGTCCCGTGCTTGCACTAGCCATATACGGGATACTTGCGACACTGCGCCGTAACCTTGTCGCGCACGGCGCTGATGACATTTTCGTCGTCGGGCGCATCGAGCACGTCGCAGATCCAGCCGGCCAGTTGCACGCATTCGTCGACGTTGTAGCCGCGGGTGGTAACGGCCGGCGTGCCCAGGCGCAGGCCGGAGGTGACAAAGGGCTTTTGCGGGTCGTTGGGCACGGCGTTCTTGTTGACCGTGATGTTGGCCTTGCCGAGCGCCGCCTCGGCGTCCTTGCCGGTGATGCCGCGCTCGATCAGGTCGACCAGGAACAGGTGGTTCTCGGTGCCCCCGGAGACGATCTTGTAACCGCGATCGATCAGGGTGCGCGCCATGGCCCGTGCGTTGGCCACGACCTGCTTCTGGTAATCGGCAAAATCCGGATCGAGTGCTTCCTTGAAGGCCACCGCCTTGGCCGCGATCACGTGCATCAGCGGCCCACCCTGCAGCGCCGGAAACACGATCGACTGCAGCTTCTTGACCAGTTCCTCGGACGGATTTTTCGCCACGATCAGGCCGCCGCGCGGACCGCGCAGGGTCTTGTGAGTGGTCGAGGTGACGACATGGGCATGCGGCAGCGGGCTGGGATAGACGCCAGCGGCAATGAGGCCGGCCACATGGGCCATGTCAACAAAGAAGATGGCGCCCACCTTGTCGGCGATCTCGCGCATGCGCGCCCAGTCGACCACCTGCGAATAGGCCGAGAAGCCGCCGATCAGCATCTTCGGCTTGTGCTCCAAAGCCAGGCGCTCGATCTCGTCGTAGTCCATCAGGCCGTCGTCGTTGACGCCGTATTGCACCGCGTTGAAAACCTTGCCGCTGAGGTTGGGCTTGGCACCGTGGGTCAGGTGACCACCATGAGCCAGACTCATGCCGAGAATGGTGTCGCCCGGCTGCAGCAGGGCAAAATACACCGCCTGATTGGCCTGCGAGCCCGAATGCGGCTGCACGTTGGCGTAGTCACAGTCGTAGAGCTTCTTCAGCCGCTCGATGGCCAGGGACTCGGCCACGTCCACATGCTCGCAGCCGCCGTAATAGCGTTTGCCAGGATAGCCTTCGGCATACTTGTTGGTCAGCACCGAACCCTGGGCTTCCATTACCCGCGGGCTGGCATAGTTCTCCGAGGCGATCAGTTCAACGTGATCTTCCTGTCTCTGTGCTTCGGCCTTGATCGCATTGGCCAGTTCGTCGTCAAAACCGGCAATCTGCATGTCATTGGCAAACATGGAACATCCCAGCAAGCAAAAGTGAATGGCCAATGGTAACCGGCCACGAGCCCTGCAGCCATAGGGCACTGGAAACCGGTCGGCCAAATGGCCGATAATGGCATGCTGCATATTTGCTATAGCTTAGTGGCACTTGGTCAAGCACTGGGCAGCAGTTTCCGTCATCCTGGAGCCGCCGAAGGCGGAACCCGGGATCCATTTTCAGGCAACAGAGGAAACCGCGGTTGCGTGGGGGCACTCGGCCAAAGCAAGGTGGATCCCGGATCACCGCTGCGCGGTGTCCAGGATGACGAGCATGGCTTCAAATGAGCCCCATCGTGCCATCGCTTGGATTAGCGCCACTTGAGGTGAGTCTCACCAGCGTCTTTCCGGGTTCCATTGCCGATAAAGTCGGCAATGGCCCCAGAATGACGTCGTGGTGCGCATACCGAATCCCGAATCACCAATCCCGAATCCCGGACGGAGTCCAAATTGCAATACATCTACACCATGAACGGCGTCAGCAAGACGATCCCGCCGCGCCGCCCGATCATCAAGGACATCTCGCTGTCGTTTTTCCCCGGCGCCAAGATCGGCCTGCTGGGCCTGAATGGCGCCGGCAAGTCGACCGTGCTGCGGATCATGGCCGGCGTCGACCAGGACTTTCAGGGCGAGGCGCGACCGCAGCCCGGGATCAAGGTCGGCTATCTGGCGCAGGAGCCGGAGCTGGACCCGGACAAGACGGTGCGCGAGGCGGTTGAGGAAGGCGTTGGCGAAGTGTTGCAGGCACAGGCCAGGCTGGAGGAAATCTATGCTGCCTATGCCGAGGAAGGCGCCGACTTCGAAAAGCTGGCCGAGGAGCAGCAGAAGCTGGAAAACCTGCTGCAGGCCAATGATGCCCATGCCCTGGAGCGCCAGCTCGAAATCGCTGCCGACGCGCTGCGCATTCCGCCCTGGGATGCGAAAATCGGCCCGCTCTCGGGCGGTGAAAAGCGCCGCGTGGCGCTGTGCCGCCTGCTGCTGTCCAAACCCGACATGCTGCTGCTGGACGAGCCCACCAACCACCTGGACGCGGAATCGGTCGACTGGCTGGAGCAGTTTCTCAAGGACTTCACGGGCACCGTGGTGGCCGTGACCCATGACCGCTATTTTCTGGACAATGCGGCCGAGTGGATTCTGGAGCTCGACCGCGGTCACGGCATACCCTGGAAGGGCAATTACTCGTCCTGGCTGGAACAGAAGCAGGAGCGCCTGCTGCAGGAAGCGGCCTCGGAAAAGGCCCGCCAGAAAGCGCTCAAGCGCGAGCTGGAGTGGGTGCGCTCGGCCAAGAAGGGCCGCCAGTCCAAGGGCAAGGCGCGCCTGCAGCGCTTCGAGGAATTGAATGCAGTCGACTACCAGCGCCGCAACGAGACCAACGAGATCTTCATCCCGCCCGGCGAGCGCCTGGGCAACAAGGTGATCGAGTTCAGGAACGTCAGCAAGGGCTTCGGCGACCGCCTGCTGATCGACGATCTGTCCTTCCAGGTCCCTCCGGGTGCCATCGTCGGCGTGATCGGCCCCAACGGTGCCGGCAAGTCGACCCTGTTCAAGCTGATCACCGGAGCGGAATCGCCCGATTCGGGCGAGGTCGAAATCGGCCACACGGTCAAACTGGCCTATGTCGACCAGTCACGCGCCGCGCTGGAAGGCGACAACAACGTGTGGCAGGAGATTTCCGGCGGCTCGGACATCCTCACCATCGGCAATTTCGAGATCCAGTCCCGCGCCTACATCGGCCGCTTCAACTTCAAGGGTACCGACCAGCAAAAGCGCGTCGGCACGCTCTCCGGAGGCGAGCGCGGCCGCCTGCACCTGGCCAAGACCCTGCTCGAAGGCGGCAACGTGCTGCTGCTGGACGAACCGTCCAACGACCTCGACGTGGAGACCCTGCGTGCGCTGGAAGACGCGATGCTGGAATTCCCCGGTTGCGCCATGGTGATCAGCCATGACCGCTGGTTCCTGGATCGCATCGCCACCCACATCCTGGCCTTCGAGGGCGACTCGCACGTCGAGTTCTTCCCCGGCAACTACGGCGAATACGAGGAAGACAAGAAGCGGCGTCTGGGTGAGGAAGCTGCCCGACCGCATCGAGTACGGTACAAGAAGCTGGCTTGAAATCGGGACTCGGGACTCGGGACTCGGGACTCGGGACTCGGGACTCGGGACTCGGGA
>CBFGSA010000086.1:0-11838 GCA_965651365.1 uncultured Rhodanobacteraceae bacterium
GCAGCGAGCAGTGCGCCACTGGTGGGCGTGCGGAAAAAAATGACAGTGCCTCCGCGGCTCTTGATCTTGTCGCACCATTGTCTGACCCGTTCCAGATCGGACAGCCATTCTTGCGGCGGAACTGGCGGATGTTTTTTCAGATCATTCTTGAATCCGCGCACGAAGTTGTGTGCCATCGCGGTACTGTCCGTGAGCGCGAAATCAATGTTGCCTGTGCGGTTGGCGTGAAAGCGCATGGGGCTGTGCCATGGAAGGGATCCGCGGTCGATCCACCGAACGATTTCGGCGACCACGCCGAATGGATATTGACCGATCACCGCGTGCCGCTGCCACTTGGTCAGAACCACGCGGTGCACGTGCCAGCTTGGTGACCACTGATGGTGGTAGTAGTCGACCCAGGGCTGCTGGGCTTCGTCGTAGTATCGCGACAGGCCGCGCGCATCAATGTCGCACAGCACCACGCCACGGAAATTCTCATCGTTGGCCAGATCCCGCAGTGCCGCCAACGGGTAATGCCCGTTCCGGGCCAGCATCACCGGCTTGTAGCCAGGCAGCAGGCCGGCAAGCAGTTTCAGGTTCACCGCATACTGGATGTGCGAGGCGCCCAGCAGCACCAGCGGGGTGCGCGTGTCGTCGTACACGCGATCGCGCTGCAGCGACCAAAGCTGCGCCGAGTCGCCCACTTCGGGGGCATACCCATGCGTGCGCCAGTACCATTCGGCACCGCCGGCAAGCGCTGCGGCGCAAACCAGGGCAAGTCCCAGAACCAGGAGCCAGTATCGGGCTGACCGGGTTTCAGAACTGGAAATAGATGAACGCATGATTGTTTCCCGGCGAAAGCGCCACCGCGGCCAGCAGCAAACCCAGCAGCAGACCCAGAATGGGAGCGGGCAACCCCAGAATCAGCTGCCGCAGATCGCGTTCGCGCATGAACCACTGTATCGCAACAATGCCGGCAAACGTGACCAGTGCCAGTTTCTGTCCTGCGTCAAGTGCGGCGCCGGGGCTGGAAAACAGCCCGTGGTACACCTGTACTCCCGTTGCAAAGTCCGCAGCGCGAAACCACACCCATGCCAGAACCACAAAAAACAGTGTCAACATGGCGTAGGCGAACACCAGGGCCCGGGGAGGCTCGCGGTCTGCTGGCCACCAGCGTCGACGGACGAAACGCTCGATGCACAGATACACGCCGTGCAGGCCACCCCATGCCACGAAATTCCAGGCCGCGCCGTGCCACAGCCCACCAATCAGCATGGTCAGCATCAGGTTGCGGTAAGTGCGCAAGCGGCCGCGCCGGTTGCCGCCCATGGAGATGTAAAGGTAGTCGCGCAGCCAGGTGGACAGGGAAATATGCCATCGGCGCCAGAAGTCGGAAAAGCCGGCTGCTGCATAGGGGTAGCGAAAGTTGATCGGCAGCTGGAAGCCGAGCAACAACGCGGTGCCGATCGCGCAGGTGGAATAGCCGGCAAAATCGCAGAAGATCTGTCCGCTGAACGCCAGTACACCGCTCCAGGCGGCCATGCTGCCGACGTGGTTTGCCGCAGCGAAATACGCATTGGCGACCGGGGCAAAAATCGCATCGGCCAGTACGGCTTTTTCGAACATCCCCAAAATCAGAAGTGTGCTGCCCATGCCGAGCCCGTGTACCGTGCTGCGGCGCGGCGTTTCGATTTGTGGGCGCATCTGGGTGAAGCGGGTAATCGGGCCGGCAACCAATTGCGGGAAAAAGCCGACATACAACGCGTAGTCGCGCCAGCTTCGGGTTGGTTTGAACTTGCGCCGGTAGACATCGATGCAGTACGACAGGGAATGAAAGGTATAAAACGAAATGCCGATCGGCAGGATGATGTCGAATTCGGGTGGCGCGTAGTGAATACCGACCAGTCGCAGCAGTTCCACGCAGTTGTCCAGCAGGAACTGGTTGTACTTGAAAAATCCGAGTACGCCGAGGTTGACTGCCAGCGTCAGGGTGATCCAGCGCTTGCGTGACACCGGGTCGTGGGCTGCATCGATACGGTGTGCAATCCACCAGTCGAGAGTTGTCGAGCCGATCAGCAGTAGTACGAAAGGTGGGTTCCACGCACCGTAAAACAGATAACTCGCACCGAGCAGAAGCCACTTGCGCGCCGTCCATTCCGGCAGGGTGTTGTATAGCGCCACCACTGCAATGATGAACAACAGAAACGTAAATGAATCGAACTGCATTCGTCTGGCCGGCCTGCCTTTTGCGCGGCAGGATCGCCGACTGACAGGCATTATCGTGGACTGTGGCGGCAGTTGAAAGCGCTGCGCGACCGGGTACGATGCTGCCAAGTCTGCCGCGTTGCGCTTGTCATGTCTGGGAGCACGAACGCTTGCTGCCTCGCACCGAACGGGATACCTTGGCCGGTTTACTGCTGCGGACTTAGGCGATGAGCGAAGACGGGATCGAATATCCGGCGCTGTACCTGCGTCGCGGCGAGGACAAGCGCCTGCGCGCCGGGCATTTGTGGGTGTTTGCCAATGAAGTCGACGTCAAGCGTTCGCCGCTGGCCGACTTCGTGCCGGGCGAGGCTTGCGTGATTGCTGCGGCCAGTGGCAAGCCGATTGGCGTTGGCTATGTCAACCCGCATTCGCTGATCTGTGCGCGGCTGGTCAGACGCGGCATCGAGTACCCGCTGGATGCCTCGCTGCTGGTGCATCGTTTCAAGGTGGCGCTGGCCTTGCGCGAGCGTCTGTATGACCAACCGTATTACCGGCTGCTGTTCGGCGAGGGCGATGGCGTTCCCGGCCTGGTGGTGGACCGGTTCGATGACGTGCTGGTGGCGCAGGCCACGACCGCCGGCATCGAGGTGCTGAAAGATGCCGTGGAGCAGGCGCTGATCAAGGTACTCAAGCCGCGTGCCATGGTCTGGAAGAATGACGCCGCGGTGCGCGAACTGGAGGGCCTGGCGCGCGGTGCTGCGCTGGCATTCGGCGTGCTTGATCCCCCGGCCATGGTGTACGAGGCGGGCCTGCAATTCGCGATCGATCCGCTGGCCGGGCAGAAGACCGGCTGGTTCTACGACCAGCGCAGCAATCGGGATCGCGTGGCCTCCATGTTGAACGGTCTGGAGGTGCTCGATCTGTTTGCCTATCAGGGCGCCTGGGGGTTGCGCGCCGCCCAGGCCGGCGCTACCCGGGTCGATTGCGTGGACAGCTCGGTTTCGGCGATTGATGCCATCGGTGAACACGCGGCGCGCAACAAACTGGCCGACCGGGTGACTGCGCACCGGCACGACGCATTTGAATTTTTGCGCGAGGCGCGCGAACAGCAGCGCCACTACGGTGTCGTGATCGTCGATCCGCCCGCATTCATCAAGCGGCGCAAGGACCTCAAGGCCGGACGGGAAGCCTATCGGCGGGTCAACGAAATGGCCATGCAGGTGCTGTCGAAAGACGGTCTGCTGGTGAGCTGCTCGTGCTCGCATCACATGCCCGAACATGAATTGCTGGCCACGCTGCAGAAGGCGGCGCGGCATCTGGATCGCAGCCTTCAGGTACTGTGCCGCTTGCAGCAGGGGCCGGATCATCCGGTACATGCGGCGGTACCGGAAACTGCCTATCTCAAGGGCTTTGTTTGCCGAGTGTTGCCGTCATGAGCCTTCCGTTTTATGTCAATCTCGATCCCATTGCCTTTTCCATCGGCCCGCTCAAGGTGCACTGGTACGGCATCATGTACCTCATCGCCTTCCTGCTGTGCTGGTGGCTGGGCGAGCGCCGCCGTGCGGCGGGTGGGCTGGCGGTGAGCCGCGATGCCTTCAGTGACCTGGTGTTCTATCTGATGCTGGGCGTGATCGTCGGCGGGCGCATCGGCTACATGCTGTTCTACGGCACCGAAGAACTGATCCACAATCCGCTGTCGCTGTTCTACATCAACCAGGGCGGCATGAGTTTTCATGGCGGCCTGCTGGGCGTGCTGGCGGCCGGATTGTGGTGGTGTCGGCGTCACCGGCAGCATTACTTCGACGTGATCGACTTCGTCGCGCCACTGGTACCGATCGGCCTGGGTCTGGGCCGACTCGGCAATTTCATCGGTGGCGAGTTGTGGGGTCGGCTGACCGATCTGCCCTGGGGCATGATCTATCCGCGTGCTTTGCGCCTGCGGCCCGAGTTCGCCGACATGTCCGACCAGCAACTTCACCAGTTGTGGCAAGCCGGCACGCTGAATGCCTATGCGCGCCACCCCAACGAGCTGTACGAGTTTTTCCTCGAAGGTGTGGTGATGTTCGCCGTGCTGTGGTGGTTTTCGGCCAAGCCACGGCATCGGGGTGCCGTGTCGGGGCTGTTCGCGCTGATGTATGGCAGCTTCCGCTTCGTCATCGAGTTCGTGCGCCAGCCCGACGCCCAGCTCGGGTTCATTGCCTTTGGCTGGCTGACCATGGGTCAGATCCTGTCGCTGCCGCTGATTGCGGTGGGCTTTTACCTGCTGTGGTGGTCACGGCGGCAGCCGGTGCGACCGGCGGTCGTGGCTGAACAGGCGCATGATAGAGCTTGAGCGGAAATTGGGTCGTAGCGCGGCATGCGTTATCCTGCGCATCCCGTACTGGAGACCATGACATGCCTGCACCACTGCCTGTTTCGCTGATTGGCGTGCCCACCGATATTGGCGCCGCCGACAAGGGTGCGCGGATGGGGCCGGATGCGCTGCGCATTGCCGGTTTGCAGGAAGCTCTGGAAGCTCGGGGTGTGGCCGTGAAGGATTGCGGTGATTTGCCCGGTCCGGCCAATCCCTGGCTGCCGCCCGATCACGGCTACCGGCACCTGCAGCAGGTGGTGGCCTGGAATCGCGCCCTGCTGGAGGCCAGCGAAGCGGAGCTGGACAAGGGTCGCATGCCAATCATGCTCGGCGGCGACCATTGCCTGGGTATGGGCTCGATCATGGCCGTGGCCCGTCACTGCAAGAAATCCGGCAAGAAGCTGCGCGTGCTGTGGCTGGACGCACATACCGATTTCAATACTGCCGAGATCACGCCCTCGGGCAATATCCACGGCATGCCGGTGGCCTGCCTGTGTGGTTACGGCCCGAAGGAACTGACCGAGCTGGGCGGTCCGGCACCGATGACCTCACCGGAGGTTTTTCGTCAGATTGGCATTCGTTCGGTCGATGACGAAGAGAAAAAGCTGGTGCACAAGGCCGGGCTCGACGTGTACGACATGCGCTACATCGACGAGAACGGCATGAAGGCGACCATGAACGATGCGCTGGCCGGACTCGGCGCCGACACGCACCTGCACGTGAGTTTTGACGTGGACTTCCTCGATCCGGGTATTGCGCCGGCGGTCGGCACCACGGTGCCGGGTGGCCCGGACTATCGCGAAGCGCAGCTTTGCATGGAAATGATCGCCGACACCGGGCGCATGGCCTCGCTCGACATCGTCGAGCTCAACCCCGCCCTGGACGAGCACAATCGCACCGCCGAATTGGTGGTGGACCTGGTCGAAAGCCTGTTCGGCAAGTCGACCCTGATCCGCGCCTGAGGTGCATAAAACCTGTGGTCATCCCGGGGCTGCGCGCAGCGCAGAACCCGGGATCCATTTTCAGGAAGTTGGAGAATTGCGGCTACATCGGAAATGTCGCAAGATCAAAACGGATCCCGGGTTCCGGCCTGTGGCCGGCCCCAGGATGACAGCATGTGTTGAAACGGTGCACTGGCGATGGTTGTCACTGTGCGCAGACAACCCTCGGCGTCAGCCGCTCGCCGCACCCGCTACACCTCGACGTGTTTGGCGTCCTTGGCGTGGCGCTGTACCGACGCGATGCCGTTGTTGCAACTTGCCTGGCTGGCGTATCGCTGGCTGGTGCCGATGACCTGGCCGTTGGAGGCCATGAGCACGAAGTAGGCCTTGCCGTCCTTGGAGGTCTTCTTCTCGAAGTTGGCTGCATTGGCGCTGTGCTTGCGCACCGAGGCAATGCCGTTGGTGCAGCCGCGCTTGTCACTGTAGCCCTGGCTGGTCAGGATGACCTGGCCGTTGCTGGCCTTGAGGTTGAAGCGGTGCTTGCCCGCCTTGCTGACGGTGCATTCAAACTTGCCTGCCATGGTGTGCTCCTTGTGGGTAAATGAAGTAAAGCACTTCTGATCCTACCCGCAATGCCGAGCAAGGGAAAGCATGGATGCAGCGCGGCGGCTGCTCTACACTTGCCGATTGTCCCAAATTCGTCCGATTGATTACTGCAGCATGCGCACCCGAGTCCTCACCGGCATCACCACGACCGGCACCCCGCACCTTGGCAACTATGTCGGCGCCATTCGCCCGGCCGTTGCCGCCAGCACACGCGCCGATGTCGATGCGTTCTATTTCATGGCCGACTACCATGCGCTGATCAAGTCGGTCGACCCGGCGCGCGTGCAACGCTCGCGACTGGAGATTGCCGCGACCTGGCTGGCCGCCGGCCTGGATCCCGATCGCGCCACCTTCTATCGTCAGTCGGATATCCCCGAAATCCCCGAATTGACCTGGCTGCTGACCTGCGTCACGGCCAAGGGCCTGCTCAATCGTGCACACGCCTACAAGGCTGCGGTGGATGCCAACATCGAATCGGGTGAGGACCCCGATGCCGGCATCAACGCCGGCCTGTACATGTACCCGGTGCTGATGGCGGCCGACATCCTGGCCTTCAATGCCAACAAGGTGCCGGTCGGGCGCGACCAGATCCAGCACATCGAGATGGCGCGCGATATCGCGCAGCGCTTCAACCACATCTACGGTGGCGAGTTCTTCGTGCTGCCCGAAGCGGCCATCGAGGAGCGGGTTGCAACCTTGCCGGGACTGGATGGGCGCAAGATGTCCAAGAGCTACGACAACACCATTCCGCTGTTTGAGGGTGGTGCCAAGGCTACGCGCCGCGCCGTGATGCGCATCGTCACCGACTCGCGCGAACCGGGCGAGCCGAAGGACGCTGAAGCCTCGGCACTGTTCATTATCTACCGCGCGTTCGCCGATGCCGACAGCGCCGCTTCGTTCCGTGCCGATCTCGAATACGGCCTGGGCTGGGGTGATGCCAAACAGCGTCTGGTCACCTGCATCGAGCAGGAGCTGGCGCCGATGCGCGAGCGCTACCAGGAGCTGATGGCGCGCCCCGATGACATCGAGGGCATCCTCAAGGCTGGCGCGGCCAAGGCGCGCAAGCTGGCTGGACCACTGCTGGACCGTCTGCGCAGTGCGGTGGGTTTGGGCCAGGGCGTGCCGACAGCAGGCACGGTGGCAACGCGCAAGAAAAAAGCGTCCGCGGCGCTGCGCGTGGTCAGCTTCCGTGAAGATGATGGCCGTTTCCGTTTTCGTCTGTTGGACGCCAACGGTGACGAACTGGCGCTGTCGCGTGCCTTTGACGAGCCAAAGGCCGCCGGACAATGCTCGGCGTGCCTTTTGAAGTCGACCGGGCAGGTGGACATCGAGGTCAAGGGACAGATGCTGATCTTGAGCCTGGATGGCGAGCACGTTGCGACCAGCCCGGCCTATCCTTCGGATACGGAGCGCGCCGCCGCAGCCAGCCGTCTGCGCGCCGCACTCGCGGATGCGGACTGAGCCATGCTGGCCGTTGCACTGCTCGCGCCCTGGTTGCTGGTGTTGTGCTTCCTGTACTGGTGGTTTCCGCGCAGCTTGCGTCGAACACCGGCGCGACGTGTTTTTGACACCGCCTGCATCGTGTTGGCGCTGGTCGCCGCCATCGGTGCAGCGCTTCTCGCACAGCACGGTCAGCCGCCCGCCGCAAGCGATGCACTCGGCCGCCGCGCCGGCGATATCTGGCCCGAGGTGCTGGCTGCCCTGTATGCCTATGGAGCTTTTTCGCTGGTATTGCTGGCGGCTGTGATCATGCGAGCCCTGCTGTGGCGCAAGCGCGCTCCTTGACTTCGTGTGCCGTGCCAATGGTCACGCATGACTTGTGGCTGTAGGCCGGTTTCAAACCATGCGGCAACAATGCGCATCTGATTCTGCGTATTCACACAGTTGACCCAGGCACGTGCACCGAAACCTTCTTGCATATACCGCTCTGGCGGTTATTGTGCTGCCGGCCCATGCCGGCAATATCGTGATCGACGGTCAAATCAGTCAAGGCGAGTGGCAGGGAGCGCGTCATGTCACCGATTTCAGGCAGGTGCAGCCGCTGACCGGCAAGCCAGGTTCTCTGCCGACCGAAGCCTGGATCAAGGCCATGCCCGATGGTTTGGCGGTTGCCTTTCGCTGCGTCCAGCCGGCGACTGTGACCCGCACCACCCGCCGCGTACAGCGCGACTTCGAAGATCAGGTGGACCGGGTCAACGTGATGATCGACTTCGACGGCGACGGGCGGACCGGATTCGATTTCACGATCAGTTCCACCAACGGCGTTTTCGATGCCGTGATCACCAACGAGTCCCGGATGAGCAAGGACTGGGACGGCACCTGGCAACATGCCACCAGTGAGGATGCCGACGGCTGGAGCGCCGAAGTACTGATTCCCTGGTACACCGCGCCAATGCACCGGGTCGACGGTGACACGCGCACCATCGGCCTCTACCTGGATCGGGTCATCGGCTCGACGGGCGAACGCATGGCCTGGCCGAGCGCCAGTTTCATGCGGCCGCGCTTCCTGTCCGACTTCGAGCACATTGAAGTGCACAGCTACAGTCAGGCACTGCTGGCACTGACGCCCTATGTCTCCGGCCTGTATGACAACGTGCGCGATCGCAGCCGGTTCCAGCAAGGCGTGGACATCTTCTGGAAGCCGAATGGCCAGTTTCAGCTTACCGCCGCGCTGAACCCCGATTTTGGACAGGTCGAAAGCGACGATCTGGTGGTCAATTTCGGCGCCACCGAAACCTACTTCAGCGACAAGCGGCCATTCTTTACCGAGAACCAGGGCATTTTCGACTTCGGCCTGCTGGACGACAACAGCCAGCTCATCTACACCCGACGTGTTGGCGGGCCTTCCGATGATGGCCAGGGGACCGGCGATATCGATGGCGCGTTCAAGCTCAACGGCAGCTTCGGCACGACCAATTACGGCGTGCTGGCCGCCGAAGAGGGTGGGGCAATCGGGCGCACCTATGCCGCGGCCCGGCTCGATCATGACTTTGGCGACCAGGCCCTGGGCATGCTGCTGACCCGCGTCAACCGGCCGTTTCTGGATCGCCAGGCCACCGTGCTCGGTGTCGACCATCACTGGCAGCCAACGCCTGCATGGACCTTGTGGACCAACGTGGTGGGCAGCGACATCCGGCTGGCCGACGGGCATACTCGCGGTTCCGGAGCCACTTTCCTCGGCAACTACGAAATGGCCGACGGCTGGCGCCAGCAGTGGCTGGCCATGCACTTTGGCGATGACCTCCAGGTCAACGATTTCGGCTACCTTTCCCGCAACAGCCTCAACTACGCGCACTGGGAAGTGCAAAAGCGCATCACCAGCCTTGCGCCAGACTCAAGCTACAGTTCCCATGACTGGCATTTTCGCATCGATGCCGCGGACAACGATCACGGCCTGCGTCTGAAGCGCCAGTTGCGCATCAACCGGCGCAGCGAACTGCGCGATGGTGGCAGCGAATACGCGCAGATCAACATCAACAGCGCGGCCTGGGACGACCTGCTGACGCGTGGGCACGGTGCGCTGCATCTGCCGCCGTCCTTCGATGCCTACTTCGAGCATCAAAGTCCGCGCCATGGCAATTGGGGCTTCGAGGCCAATACGGGTGTCAACTCCGGTGGCCTCGGTGGCAACCGCTGGATCGGCTATCACGTCAATTTTGAGGCCACCTGGTTCGCCAGTGACAGCTTTCGCGTTTACGCAGGCCCGAGCTACGAGCACACGCCGGACTGGCTGGTGTGGCAGCGCGACACCTTGATCGGCAGCTTCGACGAGCGCGCGCTGCAGATGGATGCCGGATTCGACTGGAGCATCGACAGCCGGCAGGAACTGCGCGTGAAGTTGCAGGCACTGGGACTGGATGCCGGTTTGCGACAGGCCTACCGCGTCGGGCCGGACACGCGTGCCGCAGCGGTTGATGAGCCCGTGGACGACTTCAGCCTGCGCAATCTGGGCTTTCAGATCCGCTACCGCTACGAGCTGGCGCCACTGTCCTGGTTGTACGTGGTGTACGGCCGTGGTGGCTATGCACTGGACCCGCAATCACGCCAAGCCGACGATTTGCTCGGCCGCAGCTTCGGCCTGCGCGACGACGAGCAGCTCCTGATCAAACTCAACTACCGCTTCACGCTGTAAGTCTGGCGCTGCTGTCAGCGAGCAGGTTGACCAATTTGACGACACGATCAAGGTCGTTTGCCTTGGTGATTCGAAGCTCTATGAAGGGAGAGTTTGCGGATCGGTTCGGGTGAGTTGTTGACCCTGGATTGTGCAGAAGTCCTTCGCGCTTGATCAATCGCTTGCCCAGGCGAAGATCGATTTCGTTGTGGTTGTGGAAATGCGCGATCTCCTTGCCGTGCAGCAGCACCGTCGAGAATCCGTCCGTTCGATCAGGCCATGGGACATGCCTGATTCCATCAATCATCTCCAAGCGTCTGATCAATTCGGTTTTGAGTCGGGACATGTTCTGTTGCCTGTGATGCCTGCAGCGGAGTCAACCCGCGGTTGGCCGAGTTTTCGTAATGCTGCGGGCGATTTGGCCGCATGCGCGGAGTACGGCCTTGCGCGCATCCGTTTTGCCCGGGCGGCCAGCGCAATAGGCGGCCACCAGCAGCGGCTTGCGGTGTGGGGGCCGGAAGATGGCCACGTCATTGCTGGTGCGGTGGTTGGAGCCGGTCTTGTCGCCGGCATCCCAGTCGCGCGGCATGCCGGCCCGCAGCTGGTCCCGGCCGGTGCTGCAGGCGCGCAGCCACGAACCCAGCAGCGCAGTTGATTTCGCCGACAGAGCCTTGCCGAGCAGCAGTGTTTGCAGGTTGGTCAGCATGGCTGCAGGTGTGGTGGTGTCATGCACCTGGCCGGGCACGACATCATTGAGCGTGGGTTCGTTGCGGTCGAGCCGGGTCACCGGGTCACCCAGGTTGCGCGCAAAGCGGGTGACCTGCTGCGGGCCTCCGAGCGCAGCCAGCAGCAGGTTGGCTGCCGTGTTGTCGCTGACGGTGATGGCGGCATGGCACAGCTCGGCGACGCTCATGCCCGACCTGTCGACATGCTTGCTCGTGACCGGTGCCCACTCAAGCAGGTCGTCTTGCTGCACGACCAGTTTTCGATCGAGTTTCTCGGTGCCCTGGTCAACCCGTGCCAGCACCGCCGCGGCCAGCAGCAGCTTGAACGTGCTGCACAGCGGAAACCGCTCGTCGGCGCGGTGGGCGATGCGCCGGTCGGTGTGGGTGTCGAGTACCGCCAATCCCAGGCGCACACCATGCTGCTTTTCCAGTGCGGCAATCTGCGTTGCCGGACCAGAGTCGGCAGCCAGCCCGCGCATGGGCTTCATCAGGCCCAGTGCGGGCAAGGCAAGGCCGGAAGCCAGCAGAAACTGTCGTCGGTTCATGCGCACAGACTACCCGAGTCCGGCGGCTGCGGCGATTGTCCCATGTAGGAGCGCGCCATGCGCGCGACAGGTGTGCGTCAGCCGTGAGCGGTCAGCCGTGAGCGGTCAGCCGTGAGCGGAATGAGCAACCGGCTTTTCCGGCTCGCGGCGTGCCGCTTGCCGCTCACATCCGAATCAATCGCGCGCATGGCGCGCTCCTTCAACGGCAATCGCGGCCACGGGCCGCTCCTGCAGCGGCAACCCGCGCAGGTTTGGGTGAGCGCCGCGAACCCCAACAGTCCGGGAATTGACGCGTTGCGCACGCGTTGGGGTTCGCCTGCAGCTCAGCCCAAGCTGCGCAAACATCATTCCGAGTCCCGAGTCCCGAGTCCCG
>CBFGSA010000087.1:0-11696 GCA_965651365.1 uncultured Rhodanobacteraceae bacterium
GCTGTCCATGTCCTGGGCATGGGCTGCACCAACTCCGGCAACTGCAAGGGCTACAAGCAGATACAGGCCTTTGCGTTTCATTGAGAATCTCCTCGTTTTTTTTGTCGAACCCGCATCAGGCGGTTGCACGGCAAGCCGCACCACTCCAATTCGGATTTTCATGTCCCGGGGCCGCGATGTCACTGTGTCCCCAGACACGCGGCTGCCATTTTAGCAAAATTCCAACAAATAACAGCCTGTCGCTCTGGGCCGTTCAGAAATGAGTCAACCTGGGTCGCAATCGCAGGCGGGTCAATCCCCGGATTGGACAAGCAAGCCGATGAAATCCTGCACCGGCGTGGTAGCCAGATCTCCTGGGGCAGCGCACAACTCCATGATCTTTTGCGTCGCCGCCGCACCAAGCTGGGCCTCCAGCGCAGCCTCGAACTTCGCCAACAGCAGCGGAATGCCCTCCTCGCGCCGTTCGCGGTGGCCCACCGGCACATCAATGGCCACGCGGCCGGTCGAGCTGCCGTCGGCGAAGAACACCTCGACCGCATTGCCGATGTAGCGCTTGCCCGGGTCCAGGTAATCCTTGCTGAACTGCTTGTTTTCCTTCACTTCCATCTTGTCGCGCAGGGCATCGATGCGCGGATCGGCCGCCACGTCATCATTGTAGTCGTCAGCCGTCAGGCGACCGAAGATCAGCGGTACCGCCACCATGTACTGGATGCAGTGGTCGCGGTCGGCGTAGTTGGCCAGCGGGCCGGTCTTGTCGATGATGCGACAGCCGGCCTCCTGGGTCTCGATCACCACCTTCTCGATCTCGTCGATGCGGCCGGCCACCTTGTCATGCAGCCGCATCGCGCACTCGACCGCGGTCTGGGCATGGAACTCGGCCGGGAAGCTGATCTTGAACAGGATGTTCTCCATCACGTAACTGCCGAACGGGCGCTCGAACTCGAACGCCTTGCCGCCGAAAGCCACATCAGAAAAGCCCCAGGTCCTGGCCGACAGCGCCGAGGGATAGCCGGTTTCGCCCTGCACTGCATTGAGCGCATGGGTCACGGCCCGGCGGCAGGCATCGCCCGCAGCCCAGCTCTTGCGTGGTCCGGTGTTGGGTGCATGGCGGTAGGTACGCAGGCTGCCATTGTCGATCCAGGCATTGGACACGGCATTGATGATCTCGTCGCGGCCACCACCCAGCATGTGCGTGGTCACTGCCGTCGAGGCCAACCGCACCAGGATCACATGATCCATGCCGGCGCGGTTGAAGCTGTTCTTCAACGCGTAGCACCCCTGGATTTCATGCGCCTTGATGGCCGCCGTCAGCACGTCGCCGACCGTCATGGCCCGACCGCCCTCGCGCTCGGCCTTGCGGCTGAGGTAGTCGGCCACGGCCAGAATTGCGCCCAGATTGTCGGATGGATGGCCCCACTCGGCCGCCAGCCACGTGTCATTGAAGTCCAGCCAGCGGATCTGGGTGCCGATGCAGAAGGCAGCCTGGACCGGGTCCAGTTCCAGATCGGTGCCCGGCACCCGCGCGCCGCCTTCCAGCGTGGCGCCCGGCACCAGCGGCGCCAGATGACGCACGCAACCGGGAAACTTCATCGCCAGCATCGCGCAGGCCAGCGAATCCATCAGCATGTAGCGCGCGGTGTCGCGGGCCAGATCCGAGGCGACGCCCTGATTGACGACATAATCGGCAATATCGACCATCGACTGGTCAGGTTCGGGGCGCTGGGCAGAACGAAAGTCGGCGTGATTCATTGGGGAATCCTTGCAGGCAAAGGCGGAAATTTTACAGCACCCGGCAAGCCACCGGCAGCCCGGTGCATTGCCAACGGTCGATCACCCGACACGCCCGGTGCAAATAGGCAGTTGAAGGCATGGAGAGCCTATGTTATGAAGTAGCATTGCCGGGTCATCATCCGCCCACGTTCGCCAGGGCAGTGCCTTGCCGATGCCGCGCCGACAAAAAAGCATAATGCAACACCCAGAGGATGCATACGGAACTTGCCCCGCTTGACTGTTCCGGGGTGGCGTCAGGCCGACTGCCACCCTGCTCGCAAACTGCAACCATCTCTACCGGGGAAATTCATGAAATCGACACGAATCACCGTCCTGGCTTCGGCCATCGGTCTGGCGATTGCCAGCGCCGGAATCACCGCGGCACCGGCGATTGCCCATGCCGGCCAGACATCACCAGCCGGGCTGGAAGCCCAGCAGAACGGCGTGCCTAATCCATCCGGACGCTACTTCATCACGTTCTCGGAACCGGGCCTGGTCAACTATCAGGGTGGCATTCAGAGCATCCCGGCCACAGCGCCGCATTTTGACGGCATCCACATCAACAGTTCGCGCAAACTGCAGATCCATTCCGCCGCGGCACAATCCTACAAGGCCTTTCTTACCCAGAAACGCCAGCAGCACCTGGCCAGCGCGGAACGCGCAATCGGCCATGCGCTTGATGTCAAGTTTGTCTATGAGGTGACCCGCAATGCGGTTTCCGTCCATCTCACACCCGCCGAAGCGGCCCGCATCGCCAGGCTCGACGGTGTCAAGTCGGTCACCCCGGTCGGCGTGGCGTCGCGTGACAGTGTCTATGGCGGCCCCACCTTCATCGGCGCCACCGGCATCTGGGACGGCAGCAAGGTTCCCGCCTATGCCTCGGCCACGAAGGGTGAAGGCATCAAGATCGGCGTGATCGACACCGGTACCAATGAGGGCCACCCGTCGTTCACCAACGATCCCATGTGCGGTTTCAGCTCGGCCAACCCCAAGCTGCACCCACGCGACTGCACCTCGACCGACGGGAGTGGCGTCTGCAACGGCCCCGATCCCAACGCCGATTCCGGCGACGGGCATGGCGTACACACCTCCAGCACCGCCGCCGGCAACCTCATCGACAACACGGTAACGCCGGCCCCGTTCCTGCCTGACGGCGTGTCCATGGCCGGCATCGCGCCCTGCGCCAGCGTATACGCCTATCGTGTCGCTGACCATAGCAACGGCAGTCTGCTCGGCGATTATCTGCTCGCGGCCGTCGAAAACGCCATCATGGATCAGGTCGATGTCGTCAACTACTCGATCGGACCCACCTGCGGTGGTGGCAATCCGTGGAACCAGCTTCAGTTTCTGGACATGGAGTCCGCCGACATCTTTGTCGCGGCGTCGGCCGGCAACACGCGCACCGGGCAATGCGAGGATCCCACCGGTCTGGTGGGCAACAACGGCCCGTGGGTGACCACGGTCGCCGCCTCGACCCAGGACGAGCAACTGGGACCCCAACTCCAGGTGGCGGCTCCCGCTCCGGTACCGGCGCCGCTGCAGGAAATCGCGCTCACCCCCGGCAGCACCACCCTGCAAGCGCCGGACACGACTGACCTGAATGACGCGACCATTCGCAGCTACCCAACCAACCCGGAGGCCTGCACGACTTCAGGCGGCATTCCGGCCGGCACATTTGCTGCCGGCGAAATTGCGGTTCTGCAGCGCGGCTCCTGCAATTTCTCCGAAAAGATCACCAATGCCGCCAATGCCGGCGCCGACTTCGTCATCATCGCCAACAACCAACCCGGCGACCTGAGCATGGATACCACCGGTGCGCCGACCAGCGTCGCTGCATTCAGTATCGATCAAACCCACGGTGATGCACTGATTTCGTTCGCTGATTCCAACCCGCCACCAGCCAACAACCCCGACCTGATATTCGCCGATGGTTTCGAGGTGGTGTCCGCGACCAGCTTTGCCATCGCCGACTACCACCGCGTGGCCGTCAGTGCAATTCAGGGTGACGTGCTGGCCGATTTCAGCTTCCGCGGACCGACACCGGCACCCTACGACAACCTGACCAAGCCCGACATTGCCGCGCCCGGCGTCAACATTTACGCGGCACTGGACGCAGGCGAAGGCAGCTACGGCTTCTACAGCGGCACCTCCATGTCATCGCCACACATCGCCGGCGCCGCCGCACTGGTGCGCGCCACGCACCCCTCGTGGTCGCCGATGGAAGTCAAGTCCGCGCTCATGACCACCGCCAGCACGGCCGGGTTCGAGGAAGACGGCAGCACGCCGTGGACAGCGGACGATGTCGGCAGCGGCCGCGTCGATTTGTCCAAGGCCAGCCTGGCCGGTCTGACCCTGGACGAGTCGAGCAGCAACTTCCTGGATGCCAACCCGAACGGCGGCACGCTGGACATGCGTCAGTTGAATCTGCCCTCGCTGCGTGACAGCAACTGCAACTCCAGTTGCAGTTGGACGCGCACCTTCCGCAACCGTCTGAATCAGTCGGGCAACTGGACCATTGCCACCGACGCCCCGAATGGCTACACGCTCAGCGCCACACCAAGCAGCTTCTCGCTGGCGCCGGGCTATACGCAGACGGTCACCTTCACCGCAACCGCTTCAGGTGCACCCCAGTTCGACATGCAGTTCGGACAGATCAAGCTGACCGAAGACAATGCCAAGTCACCCGAACAGCATCTGACCGTAGCGGTCAAGGTCAAGCCACCCGCCATCGCAACGGCACCCAGCCCACTGACGTCCACCCAGGAGCCGGACACCCAGGAAAACGTGAGCCTCAACGTATCCAACGTCGGCGGCGGCACGCTGAACTGGAACTTCACCAGTTCGGGCAGCGGCACCATCTGGGAGCAGGCCAACAACGGCACCAGCGGCATTATCTCCACACACTTCGAGGATTCGGATACCGGGGGCTATACCGCCGCCGATTTCACGATTTCCGGAGGAAGCAGCACGGTTTCGCACATCGCGGTACAGGGCTTTGACAATGCCAACTTGCTTGCCAGCCAGTCCAGCATCACATGGGCCATCTACGGCGATGCGGCCGGCGAGCCCGATGGCGACCCCGACGCCGGAACGGGAACGCCCGTATGGACTTATACGGCCGCACCCACGTCCACCGGCATCTCGCTCTCGGGCAGCGGCAACATCTCGCTGGATCTGGCGGCAGCGGGCCAGTCACTGAGCCTGCCCGCCGGCACCTACTGGCTGAGCGTCTACCCCTCCTATGCCGATGACAGCACCCGCTGGAACTGGAGCCAGGGTGAACCCAAGGGTGCCGACGCCAAGCTCATCAGTTCCTACTTTGGCATTTCCAGTTGGACAGACCTGTCCGGTCTCGTGAGCTTTGCCGACGTGGCATTCCAGATCGACGGCACCGTGACCTGCGGGGCGCCCTGGCTGAGCCTGGGTCCACCGACCAGCGGCAGCCTGGGCGGCGGCGGCAGCGATGCGGTCAACGTCACCTTCGACAGCACCGGCATGGCCGACGGCACCTACACGGCCTATGCCTGCATTGCCAGCAATGACCCGGCCCATCCGGTCACGACGATCCCGGTCAGCATGACCGTGCAAACGGCGATTGCCGGCTGCCCCGTGCAGCAGTTGTTCCAGGACCCCAGTCTGGAAGCAAGCGATCCGGGCACGGGCAGCAATCCCTACTGGACGTCGACATCCACCCACGGCAGCACGTCGATCTGCTCAGCGGGCCTTTGTGGTACCAACATTCCGCACACCGGGACGTTCTATACCTGGTTCGGTGGTTGGGGTTCGGGCGCAGAGACTGGCACCTTGTCTCAGACCGTCAACATTCCCACGGGTCATGATCGCTTTGTCAACTTCTGGTTGCTGCGCGCACTTTCGGCCGGCAGCACGCAGGGCGATGCGGCACTGCAGTTGACCGTGGACGGCAATCCGGTCGGCACGCCGATCCCGCAGGTGGCCCCTGGTGCCAGCGAGGCGGACTACATACAGCGCTCGATGCAGATCCCGGCGTCCTATGTGGATGGCAATTCGCACACGGTGGAGCTGAAGTTCGTCAACACCAGCGACGACATGGGCAACATGTTCGTCGACGATGTGACGCTGGAGTGCACGACCCCTTCGCCGTAACACTGGCATCACCAACTGCCTGAAGTGCAACGCACCCCAGGCAGCCTCAACCCGCGGACTTGACCGCTGCAAGGGCCTCCCGACACCGGGAGGCCCTTTTTTGTTGCGCCGCCCCAGGAATCGGGTGGCAGGCAGAGCTTGACGCCCCCCGCTCCGAATCGGGACAATGGCGGCACAAGGGGGAGTAGCTCCCAGAACGGTGATCGTCATCACGGGCATGCACCCCGGTCACCGTAGCGGTACATGCCGCGAGCGAGACTCTTGCCAGGACGGGCGTGGTGCGCGCGGTCGTCCTGCGCAAGTGTGCGCACGCCCCGGAGCCGCCCATGGAACTCATCCCCGACCATTTCTTCTCCAGCCTGCTGGCGATCATCCTGATCGACCTGGTGCTGGCCGGCGACAACGCCATCGTCATTGCCCTGGCGGCGCGCAACCTGCCTGCCAATCTGCAGAAGAAGGCGATCTTCTGGGGTACCTTCGGTGCGATCGGTGTACGCGTGGCGCTGACGGCCGGGGTGATCTATCTGTTGAAGCTGCCCGGCGTGATGCTGGTCGGTGGCTTGCTGCTGATTCCCATCGCCTGGAAGCTGCTGAAACAGGACGAGGAGGAGCACAAGGTCGATCCGGCCTCCGGCTTCTGGGCCGCGATCCGCACCATCGTGGTGGCTGACGCACTGATGGGCATGGACAATGTGTTGGGCATCGCTGGTGCCGCCAAGGGCCATCTGGGCCTGGTGATCATTGGCTTGCTGATCAGTGTTCCGCTCATTGTGTGGGGTTCGACCCTGATCCTGCGCCTGATCAAGCGATTCCCGATCATCATTTTCATCGGCGCCGGCGCCATCGCCTGGACCGCGGCGCGCATGATTACCCAGGATGCGTTGGTCAAGCCTTGGTTCGACGCCCACGATGCGGTGCGCTGGGTGGTGGATATCATTGTCGTGGGCGGAGTGCTGGGCATCGGCTGGCTGTTGCAGCGGCGCGCCCGCCAAACCAAGACATGAGTGGCACGTTCGCGGCACGTACCCCATAATCAAACAACCGTTTGATTGGAGTGCACATGTTTTCGACCGCCTGGCCGAGCCTGTTGAACCCGCTGGATCTGGGCCATGTCACCCTGCCCAACCGGGTCCTGATGGGTTCAATGCACACCGGCTTGGAAGACCGCGCCCGCGATTTCGACAAGCTGGCAGTATTCTTTGCCGAGCGTGCACGCGGTGGTGTGGGCCTGATGGTCACCGGCGGCATCTCGCCCAGCATTGCAGGCTGGCTCAAGCCTTTCGGTGGACGCATGTCGATGCCATGGCATGTGCCGCGCCATCGCAAGCTGACCCGCGCCGTGCACGATGCCGGCGGCCGCATCTGCATGCAGATCCTGCACGCTGGCCGCTACGGCTATCACCCCTTGTCAGTGGCACCGTCGCGACTGAAGTCTCCGATCACGCCGTTCACGCCGCGCGCCCTGTCGGCACGCGGCATCGAGCGCAGCATTCGCGACTTTGTCACCAGCGCCAAACTGGCCCGCGATGCCGGCTACGACGGCGTCGAGATCATGGGCTCGGAAGGCTATTTCATCAACGAATTTCTGGCTCTGCGCACCAATCAACGCACCGACGAATGGGGCGGAGCGTACGAGAACCGCATGCGCATCGCGGTCGAGATCGTGCAGCGCACCCGCGAGGCGGTGGGCCCGGACTTCATCATCATCTACCGCCTGTCGATGCTGGACCTGGTTGAGGACGGACAGCAATGGCAGGAAGTCGTGCAACTGGCCAGAGCCATCGAAACGGCCGGCGCCAGCCTCATCAACACCGGCATCGGCTGGCACGAGGCGCGCGTGCCGACCATCGTTACCAGCGTGCCACGCGCGGCGTTCAGCTGGGTCACGGCGGCGATGAAAAAGGAAGTCGGCATTCCGCTGATCGCCACCAACCGCATCAACATGCCGGATGTTGCCGAGCGCATTCTGGCGGCGGGCGAAGCCGACATGGTGTCGATGGCCCGACCGCTGCTGGCCGATCCGGACTGGATCAACAAGGCCCGCACCGGCTCGGATCGCGCCATCAACACCTGCATTGCCTGCAATCAGGCCTGTCTGGATCACGTGTTCGAGAACCGGCGCGCCTCGTGCCTGGTCAACCCACGCGCCTGCCACGAAACCGAACTTGTTCTGGCACCGGTCCAATCCGCCCGCCAATGCGCCGTGGTGGGTGCCGGTCCGGCCGGGCTGGCCTGTGCCGCCAGCCTGGCCGAACGCGGCCACCGCGTCACCCTGTTCGACCAGGCGGCCGAGATCGGCGGCCAGTTCAATATGGCCAAACGCATTCCGGGCAAGGAAGAGTTCCACGAAACCCTGCGCTATTACGGCGAACGCCTGCAGATGCTGCAAGTCACCCTGCGACTGGGCACGACAGCGACCGTCGACATGCTGCGCGAGTTCGACGAAGTGGTGGTCGCCACGGGCGTGCACCCGCGAGAAGTTTCCATCCCCGGGATCGACCATGCCAAGGTGCTGGGTTATATCGACGTCCTGCGCGGACACGCCGAAGTTGGTGCGCGCGTGGCCATCATTGGCGCCGGTGGCATCGGTTTCGACGTGGCCGAATTCCTGGTCCAGCCACCGCCCTCGCCCACCACCGATATCAAGCGCTGGCGTGATGAATGGGGCGTCGATCCGGCCATGCGCAAGGCCGGCGGCCTGACGCCGCGCCAGATCATGCCACCGGCACGCCAGGTCTGGCTGCTGCAACGCAGCGAAGGCCGCCCGGGCAAGCGACTCAACAAGACCACCGGCTGGGTTCATCGGGCCACGCTCAAGGCCAAGGGCGTGGAAATGCTGGGCGATGCCAGTTACCAGCACATTGACGATGCCGGTCTGCACTTGCGCATTGACGGCAAGGCTCGGGTTCTGGCGGTGGACAACGTGGTGATCTGCGCGGGCCAGGTATCCAATCGGACGCTCGCCGATCAGCTCGATGCCGCCAGCCTGGCTCACCATGTCATCGGCGGCGCCGACGTCGCTGCCGAGCTCGATGCCAAGCGCGCCATCCGCCAGGGCACGCGTCTGGCCGCACGCTTGTAGAGAGGGCGCTGCAGGCATTCGCGGCTCGCGCGACAATGGGGCATGTTTGAGGCACGATTTCATCGGGGCATGGATGCATTTTCGGCATCGGCCTGGGATCGGCTGGCGGGCGTTGACAACCCGTTTGTGCGGCATGCGTTTCTCGCTGGTCTGGAGCAGTTCGCTTGCATCCGGCCCGAGTGGGGCTGGCGGCCGCACCATCTTGGCTTGTACGAGGACGAGCAACTGGTGGCAGCCGCACCGGTGTATCTGAAAGGCAATTCGCGTGGCGAGTTCGTGTTCGACTGGGGCTGGGCGCAGGCGTGGGAAGAAGCCGGCGGCAGCTACTATCCCAAACTGCTCAATGCCTCACCCTGGTCGCCGGTGACCGGTCCCAGGCTGCTCGCCGGCGATGGCGACAATGCGCCGCGTTGCCGACGCGCATTGACCGATGCACTGCGAGACGAGTGCGTTCGGCTCGGGCTGTCGACCGTACACGCCAATTTCCTGACGGCAGCGGATGACGGAGCCTTCGCGGATGACTGGCTGCAGCGCAACGACATTCAGTTTCACTGGCACAACCGCGGCTATCGCGACTTCGCGGATTTCCTGGCCGACCTGCGCCGCCACAAGCGCAAGAACATCCGTCAGGAGCGCCGCCACGCGGCGCAATCAGGCCTTGCCTGCACGATGCACGATGGCGCGGATCTGAACGAGGATGAATGGGCTGTCGTGCACGGCCTGTACTGCCGCACCTTTGCCGAAAAAGGAAATTTCGCCGTGCTGAGCTGCGACTTCCTGCAGCACCTGGCCCATTGCCCCGAAATCGAGGTGCGCGTGGCAGCGGCGCGGCGCGGCCGGAACATTGTCGCCATGGCACTGTTCCTGCAAGGCAGCGACACGCTGTACGGCCGCTACTGGGGCGCCAGCGAACACCATTCCAGCCTGCATTTCGAGCTGTGCTACTACCTGGGCATCGAGCACTGCATCCGGCACGGGCTGACACGCTTCGAGCCCGGCGCCCAGGGCCGGCACAAGATGGCGCGGGGTTTTCTGCCGACCCGCACGCGTTCACGCCACTTCATCGCGCACGGCGGTTTCCGGGCCGCAGTGGCGGCCGCCCTCGCGCGCGAAACTCAGGCAATCGATGCCTGGCAACGCGAACTCGAGGCGCATTCACCATTTGCCGAGCGGGCCGATGCCATGCAGGACGCATCGACGTGAGCCACCTCCCGATCGCATTTCTCGACCCGCACGCGGTTCCGGCGTTCCCCAACCCGGAACGGGCTCTTGCTTCACCCAACGGTCTGCTCGCGGCCGGCGGCGACCTCGGCCCCGAATGGCTGCTGGCCGCCTACCGTCACGGCATCTTCCCGTGGTACAGCGAGGGCGAACCGATTCTTTGGTGGTCGCCCGATCCGCGCTGCGTGTTCCGCACCGATGCCGTGCACATGAGTCGCAGCATGCGGCGGCAACTGCGCCAGTCAACTTGGCGCATCAGCGCAGACACCGATTTCCGCGCCGTGATCACGGCCTGCGCCGCACCGCGCGGCGACGGCCAGGGCAGCTGGTTGAGCGGGGAAATGATCGAAGCCTACTGCGAACTGCACCAGTTGGGCCACGCGCACAGCATCGAAGTGCGCGACGGCGAACGTCTGGTCGGTGGCGTCTACGGCGTCGCCGCCGGCCGCGTATTCTGCGGCGAATCGATGTTCAGTACCGAAAGCGGCGGTTCCAAGACTGCCCTGCTGGCACTGGCCCGGGTACTCGCACGCTGGGGCTGGCCGCTGATCGACGCCCAGGTGCCCAATGACCACCTGTTCAGACTCGGGGCCCGCATGCTGCGGCGCCGTGACTATCTGACGGCCCTGGCGCATTTGCAAACCGGCGCGCCACCGCCCGGCTCTTGGCAGAAATCCTGGCCGCTGAACGCAGCCTGCGATCTGGCATAGCCCGGGATGAGCCAGCGGCAATCTGAAACACCGCACGATGGTTACTGAATTTCCTCGATCCCCGTGTCGCTTTCGGCAGCCCAGAGATAAAGGCAGGTTTTCGTCATCCTGGGGCCGCCGCAGGCGGAACCCGGGATCCATTTTGATCTTCTCCGAGATCCGCGCCTCAGAGAAAAACCGCCGTATCGACAATGGATCCCGGGTTCCTCGCTACGCTCGGCCCCAGGATGGCATGGCGCGAAGCTTGAGACACCAGCAACCCCGAGTCCGAGTCCCGGCCCCAAACCCACAACCCATCCTTGCGCACCCAGGCAGAACCACGCTACAATTGCCGTTTTCGCCCAGCAGGAATGCCGCCATGAAGGTGCTTTCTTCTCTCAAATCCGCCAAGACCCGTCATCGCGACTGCAAGATCGTGCGTCGTCGCGGCAAGGTCTTCGTGATCTGCAAGTCCAACCCGCGCTTCAAGGCCCGCCAGCGCTGAGCGCCCGGGACGGACTGCGAAAAATGGCCGCGCATGCGGCCTTTTTTGTGCGCACAGGCATGGTTTTGTGCCAGACTTTCTGTTAAAAATGATGCGCAACCACCTGAACGCGGGGAAACTTCATGATCATCAAGACCATTGCCGCCGTTGCCGCCCTGAGCTGCGGATTGGCGCTGCTGGCCCCGGCGCATGCCGACCAGGTCGTGCGCAAGCACGGCGACGTCCTGCTCATGCAGCAGGTTCACAAGGAAAAGCAGATGTCCCTGCCCAGCCGTGGCATGACCATGGCCCAGGTCGAGCGTCG
>CBFGSA010000088.1:0-11603 GCA_965651365.1 uncultured Rhodanobacteraceae bacterium
TCGACAGCTCGACCGGGTTCTGATGGCCCGCCCCGGCCAGCGCCGCCGCCACCCAACGCCGGAAACTGGTCGCGGCGGGGATGCCGCGGCGGGGCAGGGCGTAGTTGATGTGGACTGTTGCGGAACCCGGGACTCGGGACTCCCGACGGCCGGGACTCGGGATTCGGGACTCGGGACTCGGGGGGCGGGTTTCCGACATTCTTTGTGTTTTTGGCATGCAGGCGGCCAGGGCTTGCGATCAATCCGCGCTGTCGTCGCTTTTTCGAGTCCCGAGTCCCGAGTCCCGAGTTCCGCTGCCACCCTCATCCGCCGCCTCATACGCCCGCACGATCCGCGCCACCAGCGGATGCCGCACCACGTCGCGGGCGCTGAAGAAGGTGAAGCTGATGCCGTCGACGTTACGCAGCACTTCGATCGCCTGGCGCAGGCCGGAGCGCGCGTGGCGCGGCAGGTCGACCTGGGTGACATCGCCGGTGATCACGGCCACCGCGCCGAAGCCGATGCGGGTCAGGAACATTTTCATCTGTTCCACCGTGGTGTTCTGGGCCTCGTCCAGGATCACGTAGGAATCGTTGAGGGTGCGGCCACGCATGTAGGCCAGTGGTGCGATCTCGATGATGTTGCGCTCCATCAATCGCGAGACCTTCTCGAAGCCGAGCATTTCGTACAGCGCGTCGTACAGCGGGCGCAGGTAGGGGTCGACCTTCTGGCTCAGGTCGCCGGGCAGGAAGCCCAGCTTCTCGCCGGCCTCGACCGCCGGACGCACCAGCAGGATGCGCTGCACCCGATTCTGTTCCAGCGCCTCGACCGCGCTGGCCACGCCCAGGTAGGTCTTGCCGGTGCCGGCCGGGCCGATACCGAAGTTGATGTCATGGGTAGCGATCGCGTGCAGGTAGCGCTTCTGGTTCGGTCCGCGGCCCTTGATCACGCCGCGCTTGACCTTGATCACCACCTCCTGGGCTTCGTCGGCAGCCTCCTCGGCCATCTCGTCGATGCCCGCATCGGACAGGAACAGGTTGATCCGCGGCCCGTTCAGGGTTTCGGTTTCGGTAGCCTCGTACAGGGCGCGGATCAGCTTTTCGGCCGCCCTGACCGCCGGCTCCTCGCCGATCACGCGGAACACGCTGCCCCGGTTGCTGATTTCCACCCCGAGCCGCAGCTCAAGCTGACGCAGATGCTCGTCAAACGGCCCGGCCAGATTGGCCAGCCGCGCGTTGTCAACCGGCTCGACGCTGAAGTCGCGTTGGTTGGGCGTGGCGGTCATTCGGCACCACCCGCGAGTTGAGGACGACGGGCCGCCTGCGGCAAGCTTGTGGCATCAGGTTTCGGGACCGGGGACCCGGGACCCGGGACCCGGAAGAGCGGCACTCCGGCAAGTTGAGGCTTTTCGCTTGCAACTCCAGATCGGCCGCACATCTGTCGGTGTGGAAGTAGCCGCCTATCTGCGGGTCCCGGGTCCCGGGTCCCGGGTCCCAACCCGCTCGGCCACATGTCGCCAGCCCGATCTCCAGAAACCATGCTCAAAAGCTGATCGCAGCTCAAGCGGCCACCCGTCCGCGCAGCGAATTGGCCATGGCTTCGGTGATCGTCACGTCGACGAACTGGCCGACCATGCGCTGGTCGCCGGGGAAGTTGACGAAGCGCATGTTCTCGGTGCGACCGGCCATTTCGCTCGCGCTTTTCTTGCTGGTGCCCTCGACCAGTACGGTCTGGGTGCTGCCGACCATGGCTTCGCTGATCTTCTTCGCGTTGGCGTTGATCACGCTCTGCAGCCGCTGCAGGCGTTCGCGCTTGACCGCGTCCGGGGTGTCGTCGGGCAGGTTGGAGGCGGGCGTACCGGGGCGCTGGGAATAGATGAAGGAAAAGCTCTGGTCGAAGCCGACATCATCGATCAGCTTCATGGTCTTCTCGAAATCACTGTCGGTCTCGCCGGGGAAGCCGACGATGAAGTCCGAGCTCAGCGAAATGTCCGGCCGTGCCTGACGCAGTTTGCGGATGCGCTGCTTGTATTCCAGTGCCGTGTAGCCGCGCTTCATTGCACTCAGGATGCGGTCCGAGCCGGCCTGCACGGGAAGGTGCAGGTAGTTGGCCAGCTTGGGCACGTTGGCGTAGGCCTCGATCAGCGAATCGGAAAACTCGACCGGGTGCGAAGTGGTGAAGCGGATGCGGCCGATGCCGTCGATCTCGGCGATGGCGTGGATCAGCAGTGCCAGATCGGCCACGCCGCCGTCAAACATCGGGCCGCGCCAGGCGTTGACGTTCTGGCCCAGCAGGTTGACCTCGCGCACGCCTTGTTCGGCCAGCATCGCGACCTCGCCGATCACGTCGTCGAACGGGCGGCTGATCTCCTCGCCGCGGGTGTAGGGCACCACGCAGTAGCTGCAGTATTTCGAGCAGCCTTCCATGATCGACACGAAGGCGGTCGGGCCCTCGGCGCGCGGCTCGGGCAGGCGATCGAACTTCTCGATCTCGGGGAATGAAATGTCGACCTGCGGCTGGTGCGTGCTGCGACTGGCATCAAGCATCTCGGGCAGGCGGTGCAGGGTCTGCGGGCCGAACACCATGTCCACGAAGGGCGCACGCCTGACCAGTGCTTCGCCTTCCTGCGACGCCACGCAGCCGCCAACGCCGATCACCACCTTGTCATTCCTGGCCTTCAGGCGCTTCCACACGCCGAGCTGGCTGAACACTTTTTCCTGGGCCTTCTCGCGAATCGAGCAGGTGTTGATCAGGATCACGTCAGCCTCGGCCTCGTTGTCGGTGAGGTTGAGGCCGTGCGAGGCCTTGAGCACATCGGCCATCTTGGCCGAGTCGTACTCGTTCATCTGGCAGCCGTGGGTTTTGATGAAAAGCTTGCCGCTCATGGTTCCGGTCGTCACGGGTCAATTGGGCATTTTAACCCGTATTATTCACCGGCGTCCGTAGCGAGCCGGCCCAAGGGCATGTCCGGCGCGGGTTTCGCGACCAAGGGGCGCGCAGACGTAGCCGACACTACGTTGAGCACCCCGACCGAGCGAAAGCCGCGCCGGGCGTGTCATTGGGCCGGCGCAGTAGGAGGCTGGTGAATAGTGCGGGTCAACAGCCGCAGCGGTCACCGCGCACTTGTACATGGCGGCAAGCTGGGCGACACTGTGTCGGCAATGGCGCTTGCAGCAAAAAAACCTCGCCTCATCAAGCACCTGGCCGCAGTTCTTGGCTTGGGCCTGATATGGCTGTGCCTGCCTTCGCTGGCGGCTGCATCCGGAACCTGGAAGTGCACAACCCGCGATGGCGGCGTGGCCTATGTCAACAACCACACGTCCGATTACGCGCACTGCAAGCGCATCACCGTGCCCGGCCTGCCGGTGAGCACAAAGCCGGCCGCAGCGCCGGTCGGGACCTGGCAATACAAGGAAAGCCGTGCCAGCGAGAAGCCGCCTGTTGCGCCGCCTGTGGTGAATAAAAGCCGCGGATCGCGGGTTGTGCGCGGCGCGGTGTATCGGGTGCGGCGTGCTGACGGTGTCAGCGAGTACACCAATGTGCGGCCACGCGGACGTTCGGGCGAAGTGAAACTGCTGTTCCACTACATTGCCACTTGCCGTGCCTGCGAGGTGCATTCATCGATCGACTGGGCCACGGTGCCGCTCAAGCTGGACAAGTACACGGCGCAGATCAGCCAGGCAGTGAAGGACTTCAAGGTCGACGGCGGTCTGCTGCGTGCGCTGATCCATGCCGAATCCGGCTTCGATCCGCAGGCGCTGTCGCACAAGGGTGCGCAGGGTCTGACCCAGTTGATGCCGGCCACCGCCACCTCGATGGGGGTGAGCGATGCCTTTGATCCAACCCAGAACATCCGTGGCGGCGCGCGTTATCTGGCCAAGTTGCTGAAGATCTTCAAGGGCGATACACGTCTGGCCACCGCTGCCTACAACGCCGGTGCCGGCGCCGTGAAAAAGTATGGCGGCGTGCCGCCCTACGCGGAAACCAGGGTCTACGTGGACCGTGTCGGCATCCTGGCCAGGCGCTATCGGGCTGCGCTGAATGCCGACACGGCTGCCGCTGCCGGGCACACCGGCGGCGCGGTGACCGCCGCCGCGCAGTGATGGAAGGGGAGTAGGGAGTAGGAGAGCCTTGACATCAGGTTGTTCGTGGATTGCCCAACTCGCACAGGGTGCTGCTGAGCGTCAGCGAAGCGCACCGCAGCATTCAGCCTCCAGTGGTGCGCTTCACTTTGTTCAGCAGCACCGTACGCGTCAGCGAAGCGTCCTGCGGCGAATACGCTTTTTCCGCTCACCGCTCACCGCTCACCGCTCACCGCTCACCGCTCACCGCTCCCCAATCAACTGCTCGGCGCGGGCCGCTGTGCCAGGGTCAGGGTGATCTTGAGCGGTGCGCCCTGACGCAGGCCGGTCAGGGTGATTTGCGTGCCGGGCTTCATGCTGGCCTCGTGGGCCAGCAGGTAGCCGGGATCGGGGATGGGCTGGCCGTCCATTTGCAGCAGGATGTCGCCGCGGTGCAGGCCAGCCTGGTCAGCCGGGCTGCCGGGATAGACATTGACCACCATCACGCCACGCGCGGGCGAGGGCTGGCCAGAGTTGATGTCGGCCGTCACGGCGCGGTAGTCGGCGCCGATCCAGCCGCGAACTACCAGACCGTGCTGGATGATCTGGTCCATCACCACCTTGGCCGTGCCGACGGGAATGGCGAAGCCGATGCCTTCGGCACCACTCTGGCGACCCAGCATCGCGGTGTTGATGCCGACCAGCTCGCCCTCGGCGTTGATCAGGGCGCCACCGGAATTGCCCGAGTTGATCGCGGCATCGGTCTGGATGAAGTTTTCGTAGGTGGAACGGTTGAGCTGACGTTGCAGGCCACTGACGATGCCCATGGTCACGGTCTGGCCGATGCCGAAGGGATTGCCGATGGCCAGCACCACGTCGCCGACCTTGAGCGGCCGGTCGTGCGCGATCGAGATCGATGGCAGGTTTTTGGCGCTGATCTTGAGTACGGCCAAGTCGGTAAGAGCATCGGTTCCAACCACCTTGGCGTGGGCCACGCGGTTGTCATACAGCAGCACCTGGATGTCGTTGGCGCCGGCGATGACGTGGTTGTTGGTCAGCACGTAACCGTCGTTGCTGAAAATCACGCCCGAGCCGAGGCTTTGCACCGGCCGCTGGTAGGCCGGGCCGAAAGGAATGCCGCCAAACAGGCGCTGCATCAGCGGGTCGGGGTACAGGCGTACGCGCTGCTCGGTGATCAGCTTGTTGGCGTAGATGTTGACCACGGCTGGCGCGGCCTTTTCGACCGCATCGGCATAGGACGTCGGCGCCGGTGCGGGCGCTTCGGGCGGGGCTTCGGCTGGCTCGGCGGTCGCCGCGGGCGGGCCCGCAAGACCCAGGCGCTGGCGCAGATTCTCGCTGGCCCGGGGCCAGAACAGGCTGATCACGAAGGCCAGTGCCAGGCCAATCGTGACGAACTGCGCAACGAAGGCCAGCGTGCGGGAAATGCGGTGCATGCGCGTGGAATTTCACTCGTGTGGATTGTGCGCCGCTGGCGCTGTCGCTACACTATCACGATTTTGGGGGCGCACTGATTGCGTTTCCGGGGCATTGATGAATTGCGGAGAGCCTGATGGCGAATGATGACGTCAACCGCGGCCGACGCCGTTTTCTTACTGCCAGTACCGCGGTTGTGGGCGGTGTCGGCGTAGTGGCGGCGGCTGTGCCGTTCGTCAAATCCTGGCAGCCCAGCGCCAGGGCGCGGTCGGCCGGTGCTCCGGTCAAGGCCGATATCAGCAAGATCGAGAAGGGCCAGATGGTGACCTTCCCGTGGCGTGGTCTGCCGGTGTTCGTGGTCAATCGCAGTGACAAGCAACTGGCCACGCTGACTTCCAATGACGTGACCAGCCGCCTGCGCGACCCTGATTCCAGAGAAACCAGCCAGCAGCCCGAGTACGCGCAAAACCCGTACCGTTCGATCAAGAAGGAATGGCTGGTGATGATCGGCATCTGCACCCATCTGGGCTGTGTGCCCGATTTCGAGCCCAAGATCGGCCCCGAGCCGTTTGATCCGGACTGGAAGAGCGGCTTCTACTGCCCCTGCCACAAGTCGCGCTACGATATTTCCGGGCGCGTGTTCCAGGGCGTGCCGGCACCATTGAACATGGTCATTCCGCCCTATCACTTCATCGATGACACCCACATCCAGATCGGCGTCGGGCCGAAGGGAGAGGCATGATGGCCAGGGTATTTTCCGCGATCGGCGGCTGGGTCAACGAGCGTGCACCAGGGCTTGCGCCGATGTACCGCAAGCACATGACCGAGTACTACGCGCCCAAGAACTTCAATTTCATGTACTACATGGGCTCGCTGGCGCTGGTGGTTCTGGTCAACCAGATCCTCACCGGCATCTTCCTGACCATGAACTACAACCCGAGCGCGGCCGGTGCCTTCGCCTCGGTCGAGTACATCATGCGCGACGTGGAGTGGGGCTGGCTGATCCGCTACATGCACACCACCGGCGCGTCGATGTTCTTCGTGGTGATCTACCTGCACATGTTCCGCGGCTTCATGTACGGCTCGTACAAGAAGCCGCGCGAGCTGGTGTGGTTGCTGGGCATGCTGCTGTTCCTGGTGCTGATGGCCGAGGCCTTCATGGGCTACGTGCTGCCGTGGGGCAACATGTCGTTCTGGGGTGCCAAGGTGATCATTTCGCTGTTCGGTGCCATCCCCTGGGTCGGCGACACCCTGGTGACCTGGATCATGGGCAACTTCCACCCGGGTGACGCCACGCTCAACCGCTTCTTCGCGCTGCACGTGATTGCGCTGCCGCTGGTGCTGTTGCTGCTGGTGGTGCTGCATCTGGGCGCCCTGCACGAAGTCGGCTCCAACAACCCGGATGGTGTCGAGATCAAGAAGAAGAAAGGTGCCGACGGCAAGCCGCTGGACGGTATCCCGTTCCACCCCTACTACACGGTCAAGGATCTGTTCGGGGTTGGCTTCTTCCTGATCATCTGCGCCTTCATCATCTTCTACGCGCCGAGCATGGGCGGCTGGTTCCTGGAGCACGACAACTACATTCCGGCCAACAACCTGGTGACGCCCGAGCACATCAAGCCGGTGTGGTACTTCACTCCGTTCTACGCAATTTTGCGTGCCATTCCGGACAAGCTGCTGGGCGTGCTGATGCTGTTTGCCAGCGTGGTGCTGCTGTTCTTCATGCCGTGGATCGACCGGGGCAAGACCAAGTCGATACGCTATCGCGGCGTGGGCTACAAAATTGCTCTGGTGCTGCTGGTGATCGCGTTCTTCGCACTGGGCGCCATGGGTGCCGGCGTGACTGCCGAGAAGATTCCCGAGTGGTTCGGCGCCGGCGTCGATGTCACCACCTGGGAAAATGCCTGGGGTCGCTTCTGGACCGTGATCTACTTCGGCTTCTTCGCATTTGTCTGGGCATACACATTCTTTGGCTGGGAGAAGACCAAGCCGGTTCCGGAGCGGGTGACCACGCATGATTAAGCAATTGATGAAGATCGCGGCTCTGGCGGGTGTGGCACTGCTTGTGGCGCTGCCGGCCATGGCCTCGGAAGGCGGCAATCTGAAGGCCGCGCACACCAACATGCGCGACATTGCCAGCCTGCAGCGTGGCGCCAAGCTGTTCATGAACTACTGCTCGGGCTGTCATTCCCTTGAGTATCTGCGCTACTCGCGCATGGCCGCCGATCTGCACCTGAGCGAGGATGAGGTGATGAAAAACCTCAACTTCACCGGTGCCAAGTTCCAGGAGCCGATCGTGTCGGCGATGCCGGCTGCCGATGCCGCAGACTGGTTCGGCAAGGCACCGCCCGATTTGTCGCTGGAAGTGCGCGCAAAGGGCGCCGACTGGGTCTACAGCTACCTGCACGGCTTCTATCTGGATCCGTCGCGGCCGGTCGGCTGGAACAACACCGTGTTCCCGAATGCCTCCATGCCCAACGTGCTGGTGTCGCTGCAGGGCGTGCAGAAGATGGAAGGCGAGGAAGGCCACGGCGAGCTCAAGCTGGTCAGTCCGGGCAGCATGACCCCGACCCAGTTCGACAACGCCGTGCGTGACCTGACCGGATTTCTGCAATATGCTGCCGAGCCGGCAGCGATGACGCGTACCAGAATGGGCGTGTGGGTGATTCTCTATCTGGGACTGTTCACCCTGCTGGCCTACTTCCTCAAGAAGGAATTCTGGAAGGACGTACACTGATGCCCCGGCGCGGCAAGAGCCGCGCCACATGACATCCTGACGCAGGGGTTGGCCCACATGGTACAAAACACGCGACTTCGCACGATCCTGACGCTTTATACCGCCGAAAACAGCGTGCAATGCCATCGCGTGCGCATGGTGCTGGCGGCCAAGGGCGTCAGCTACGACCGGTTGGTGGTGGAAGGTGGCAAGCCGCCGCGCGAAATGGTCGAGCTGAACCCCTACGGCAGTCTGCCGACCATGGTGGATCGCGATCTGGTGCTGTACGACCCCGGCGTGATCTGCGAATACATCGATGAGCGCTACCCGCATCCGCCACTGATGCCGGTCGATCCGCTCTCGCGCGCCCGCCTGCGCCTGGCCGTGGTTCGCATTGAGCAGGAATGGCTGCCGCTGATCGAAACCATCGAGGCGGGTGGCCGCAGTGCCGATCCGGCACGACGTTATCTGGGCGAGGCCCTGCTGGCGGCCGTGCCGCTGTTCAAGGCCGCCACCTTCTTTCTGGGCAACGAAGTCAGCCTGGCCGATTGCATGGTTGCGCCGATTGTCTGGCGGTTGCCGTCACTGGGTGTCAATCTGCCGCGCAAGGCCAAGCCGATCACCGATTACGGCGAGCGCATTTTCCGCAGCGACGGCTTTGCCCGCAGTTTGACCGCCGAGGAGCGGACGCTGCGCGAATGAGCAATGAGGTCAGCATGAGCTCGTCGCGCCCGTACATGCTGCGGGCGATCTATCAGTGGATTGTCGACAATGATTGCACGCCCTACCTGCTGGTCGATGCCAGCCACGAGGGTGTGCAGGTCCCGCCCCAGGCCGTCAAGGACGGCAAGGTGGTGCTCAACATGGCGCCACAGGCCATCGCCAGCCTGGACATGGGCAATCAGGACATCGTGTTCCTGACCCGCTTTTCCGGCGTCAGCATGCAGGTTCGGGTGCCGGTCGAGGCGGCCAGGGCGTTGTACGCGCAGGAAACCGGGCAGGGCATGATGTTTCAGGATGAGGCGGTCATTCCCGGCGGCCAGGCGCCGAAGAGCGCATCCAAACCGGCATCGGAGCCGGAAGGCCCGGTGAAGCCGGTCGAGTCGGGGCAAGCCGATGACAATCAAGCGGCGAAACCCAAAAAGGGCGCGCCGCACCTGCGCGTGATCAAGTAGGCGGCAGCGACCAACTGGTCAGTCGATCGCCTACCATGCGCAGGCTGCCGGGCAGGCGATCCTGGCCCGAACTGCTGACATTGAAGCCATAGTCACGCTGCACCTGCCAGCCGCTGCCGGGCTCGTGTCGTACGCGGATCCGCTGCAGCGATACGGTCTGGTCAAGCAGTTGCAGGCGGGCTTGCTTGCACAGGTACGCGGCGTGCCGACGGGCCTGCTCGCGGGCACCGAGTGCGCTGTGCCAGATGGCGACCACAACAAGCACCAGCAGAATCGGGGCCAGTGCTTCAATCATGACACAATGGATGGCGCGCGTGACCGTGCGTGATTATGATGGGGCGGGCGTGCATGGACAGGGGTTCGGAATGTTTCTGAAATTTCACAATGTGGATCATCCCGATGTTGATCTGCATGAAGGTCAAATTGTGCTGGGCAGCAGCCCGGAGTGTCATGTGATGCTCGATGGCGAGGGTGTTGAGCCGCACCATTGTCGCATCGATGTACGCGAGGGCAAGGTGTTGCTCCGGCCTGTCTCCGCCGATGCCGCCTGCGTGCTCAATGGCCGTCGCGTCGATGGCGAGGCCATCTTGTCTGCCGGTGACCTGTTGTTGCTGGGACGGCTTGGCTGCCAGGTCGTTGGCAGACGATCCGGCCATCAGGATACCGGTCGCTCGCGGATCCAGGCAGCGCCTCCGGTCGCGCCGATTGGAAAGACCAGGGATCATTCCCGCGTCGAGCACGCCACCCATGTGCGCGGGACATTGCCGCGTCTGGTCCTGCGCGGTCTGTCCGGGCCCGTCCTGGGACGCAGTTTTCCACTGCGTGACGGGCTGATGTTGGGGCGCAGCCGCGAGTGCGACATTTTCATCGAGAGCCAGGAGATCTCGCGCCAGCATGCTCGCATGCGGGTACGTCCGGATTCGATCGTGGTTGAAGACCTCAACTCGACCAACGGCACCTTCATCAACGATCAGCGCATCACCACCGAGGCGATGCAGCCGGGTGACGAGCTGCGCCTGGATACGATCCGTTTCGTGCTGGTGGCGCCCGGCAGCTCGGCCAGTCCTGCGCCTGACAGCGACAAGCATGCCGCCAAAAGCAGGCTGCGACCCTGGCGGAGCCTGGCATGGCTGGTGCTGTTGCTGGCCCTGATCGTGCTGGTTTGGCGCCTCTGGCTGTGATGTCGGGGCCATCGCGACCCTTGTTGCGCCAGAAATGTTGTCGCTGCAAGCGCCTGGCGCATTGACGCATTACACTGTGCAAGCTCCAGTGCCCGACATGCTGAATACCGGTATTTTGCAATGAACCACGTCCCCACTCTCGACATCCGCCGTTTCGATTCCGACCGCGATGCCTTCGTTGCCGAACTCGGTGCGGCCTACCGCCAGTTCGGCTTCTGCGGCATCAGCCATCACGGCATCAGCGCGGAGCTGATCGACGCCGCCTACGCCGACTTCAAGCGCTTCTTCGCGCTGCCGGCCGACGTCAAGATGAAGTACCACATGCCGGGCACCGGGGGCGCACGCGGCTACACGCCGTTCAAGGTGGAAACGGCCAAGGACAGCGAGTACCCCGATCTCAAGGAGTTCTGGCATATCGGTCGCGAGTTGCCGCCCGACTCGTCGTACCGCGAGCAGATGGCGCCCAATGTCTGGCCCGATGAAGTGCCCGGCTTCAAGGAGAATGGCCTGGCGCTGTACAACGCGCTGGACCGTCTTGGTTCGCGGGTTCTTGAGGCGCTGGCCCTGCACATCAAGCTGCCGCAGGATTTCTTCGCCGACAAGACCCATCACGGCAATTCAATTCTGCGCCCGATCCACTACCCGCCAATCGAACAGGGCGATGTGCCCAACGTGCGCGCCGGTGCCCACGAGGACATCAACTTCATCACCTTGCTGGTCGGCGCCAGCCAGGCCGGCCTGGAAGTGCTGACCCGCGACGGCGAATGGCTGCCGGTCACCACCCACGGCGATGCCATCGTGGTCAACATCGGCGACATGCTGCAGCGTCTGAGCAATCACGTGTATCCGTCCACCACCCACCGCGTGGTCAACCCGCCAGGCACCGATGCCAGCAAGGCGCGTTATTCGGTACCGTACTTCCTGCATCCCAACCCGGACGTGGTGCTCGATCCGCTGCCCGAATGCATCAGCGACGACAACCCCAGCCGCTACGACACCTCGATCACTGCCCACGAATACCTGCAGCAGCGCCTGCGCGAAATCCGCCTGATCTGAC
>CBFGSA010000089.1:0-11512 GCA_965651365.1 uncultured Rhodanobacteraceae bacterium
GGCACGCACCCTGGAACCGGCTCGCTACGAATCCCGGTGAATAATGCGGGCTAGAAAAAGACCCGGAAACCCGCGTTGAAGCTGCGGCCTGGCAGCGCGACGACATCCTTCAGGAAGGACGTGTGCACGTGCGCGACCTGGTCGGTCAGATTGTTGCCGTCCAGGAAGAGCTCCCAACCGGATGCAGACGTATCGAAGTGGTACGCCATATGAGCATCGACGAGCGTATATCCTGCGGTTGGCGTTTCGTTTTCCGCAACCTTGTCCTGATCAGCATAGCGCGTGGCGCCAAAGGCGGCACGCCAGCCGCCGGTATGCCACCGCAATTGTGCGCCGATTCGCGCAGGTGCGATGCGCGGGACATTGCTGCCGTCCGCCAGCGTGGCGCGGATCGTGTCTCCGAATGCGCGCAGGTCCCAGGCGTCGGCGAGATGGAAGGTTGCCTCTCCTTCAAAGCCGCGGAACCGGGCATCAGCTTGCGACCACTGTCGGATCGGAAGGTAGTCGTCTTCCTCGTCCCAATACCAGGAATTGCCCGTATCGACGATATAGATGAAGTTCTGGAATCGGTTGTAGTACGCGGAGACCTTTGCTTCGAGCCACGCGGAATCGTAGTGGAGGCCCAGCTCCACCTGGTTGGATGCTTCCTTGCCGAGGCCGGCATCACCGATCTCATAGGCGAGGGTCGCAATGTGCGGGCCGTCGGCAAACAGCTCCTCTTCCACCGGCGCGCGTTCAGCGTGATCGAAACTCGCCGTCACGCGCCAGTTGCCCGCGAGCTTCCAGCCTCCCGCCAGCGAAAGGCTCAGCGGCTTGAAATCGCGCTTGCCCTGACCCTCCGGATCGTACGAGACCGAATCCACGCGGGCACCGAGATCGAGCTGAAAGCCATCCCACATCCGGCGCGCGATACCGAAGACGCCAAGCGCGTTCGTGTTGGTCTTCGGCACGAACGATTCCTCGCCCACTGCTTCGAACGTGCTCGTGCTGCCTTGAACCCCCATTGCTCCCTTCCAGTTGCCGTCCGTTCCGAAAGATGCCTCGATACGGCCTTCGGTCGCCTTCTTGTTGAAGATTGTCCCGGGTTCGTCCCCCTCGAATTCCGTGTGGTCGTAATCCGTGTGGCCGAGGCTGAAGCGCAGGCCGTTGTTCTCACCCCAGAGGTTCGTGAGACCACCTTTGAGGTCGTAGCGGTTCTGGTGCATCGCCAGGTGGACGCCGCGTTCGCCCTCCGCAAGGTTTCCTGGTTCGCCCGGATTGCCGTACGTGTCATCGAAGCGCGAGACCGACAGTCCCACATATCCCCAGTCGCCAAGCAGCGAGCCGCCGACGGCGCCCGATTTCGTGTCAATGAACGAATTGGCCTGCCTGCCCGCCGGGGTATCGTAGTCCTTCGCATTCCGATAGGCCGCGTCGGCATGGAAGGCGAAACGATTGCTTCCAGCGTCCACGCGCGCCATGTCCGTGCTGCCGTCCTGGGCGCCCCCAAAGAACCGTGCTTCTGCACGACCGCTGAAGCCGTCGACAGCCTTCTCGGGAATGCGACCATCCACCACGTTTACGACGCCGCCGATCGCACCACTGCCCTACAGCAGGGTGGACGGACCCTTGAGCACCTCGATCTGGTCCGCGAGGAACGGCTCAATCGCGGGTGAATGATCCTGGCTGACCGTGGACACGTCTTGGCTGACCAGGCCGTCATTGAGGATGGCCACTCGCGGACCATTCATGCCGCGGATGATGGGCCGACCAACCCCGGGGCCGAAGTTGGAGGACTGGACACCAGGAATGCTCGAAATCGTCTCGCCCAGGCTCGCGGCGCGGTCTTCATCCAGGCGTTCGCCGGCCAACACATCTACAGGCTTGCTGAGCTCGTCGGCCGTGTCGTTCAGCGGTGTTGCTGTGACTTGTACCGTGTTGAGGTCGATGATCTGGCTTCGGTCATGCTTCGGGTGGCGGGGGTCGCTGGTCGGCGCGCTGTTCGGTGAGGCGGTGGCAGCCTCCGCATTGGAGTCTTGTGCGGTTGCCAGAGCCGGCATCAGGGCAATCGCCAAAGCCAATGCGATTGGGGAACGGGGGAAGGGTCGAGTAGCCATAAGTCGGGTCCGGTCTGCGAGTATATGTTATATCATAACATTACATTCTTGGCGCAACACCCTGCCAAAAGTCACCGGTTCCGATGTCCTCTGCCCTGAATGACTGGTACGAAGTGGATTCTGGAAGTCTGGCGTACAGACCACCGTGCGCTGTCACGCCAGGAGGCGAGGCTGCATCGCTTATGAGTAAAGTGGTGGGCGGTACTGGGATCGAACCAGTGACCCCTACCATGTCAAGGTAGTGCTCTACCGCTGAGCTAACCGCCCGCTGGGATGTTGCATCCCGAGGGCCGCGCAGCTTAGCAGTACGGCCCCGATTCGACAAGTGTGCGGGTGGCTATTCGTGGCCCGCAGGCTGGCGTGTGCTGCCGTCAGGTACGGCTCCTGTGCGGCGTGGCATGACCCGCCACGTGTTGAAAAATCGCTCCTGCCGGGGAAATGCGTCCGTCTGCCTGGACGGGCGATGTTATTCCATCCGGCACTGCGCATGGCCCATGATATCCACATGAGCCATGATCACGCACACCATCAGCACAACGTGTCCGCCAATGCCGACAAGCGCTGGCTGAGCCTGGCCCTGTCGGTCCTGGTGGCTTTCATGCTGGTCGAGGTGGTGATCGGCATTCTGGCCTCCTCGCTGGCGCTGATTTCCGATGCCGGCCACATGCTGACCGATGCGGCGGCCATCGCCTTGTCGCTGTTTGCCATGCGCATGGCACAGCGCCCGGCGGGGGGCAGCTACACTTTCGGTTTCAAGCGTGTGGAAATCCTCAGTGCCCAGGCCAACGGCATCACCCTGCTGCTGTTGTCGGCCTGGTTCGTGTTCGAGGCGGTGACGCGCCTGCTCGATCCGCCGCAGGTGGACGGGGCGGCGGTGTTTTTGACCGCACTGGCCGGCATTGCGGTCAACGCCCTGGTGGTCTGGCTGATGGCCAGGGCCGATCGCCGCAGCCTGAACATCGAGGGCAGCTTCCAGCATATTCTCACCGACTTGTATGCCTTCATCGCCACTGCCATGGCCGGCGGCCTGATCTGGCTGACTGGCTGGAACCGCCTCGACGCACTGGCGGCGCTGGTTGTCGCCGCCCTGATGCTGCGCGCCGGCTACGGCCTGGTGCGCGATTCGGGACGCGTCTTTCTGGAAGCTGCACCGCGCGGCATCGACCCGGATACCGTGTGCCGGGCGATGCTGGAGATGGTGCATGTCACCCGGGTCGACGACCTGCACATCTGGGAGGTCACCTCCGGCATGCCCGCCTTGTCGGCGCATCTCTACGTCAACCCCAAGGTTGATTGCCATGATCAGCGGCGTGATGTTGAAGCCATGCTGCGGCAGCGCTTCAGGATCAGCCACGTCACCTTGCAAACCGATCACGCCGAGGCCAGTGCCACCGAGGCGCAGGACGCCAGTTGCCAGCACTGCGCTTGAATGCTCGTGTCAATGATCGGAGCCGGAGTACGGTCGGTGTCTTGTGCGAACAGTTGCGGCAGACCAAGCGATGATGCGGTGCGGCAACACCCATCACGCCGCGATTTCATGCGATCCTATGCGGACGGTCGGCATCGGAACTGAGGCGCCGATCCATCGACACGACGCGCTGGAGCAGCTTTGACAATGCAGAAATTTGTACTGGGCATCGCCGTTGTGGTCATCGGCCTGTTCGCCGCGAGCCGCTATTTCAGCGGAGAGCCGGCAGCCGAAACCAGGCCGGCGGCGCAGGCAGGCGCGCCAGTGACGCGATCCGCGCAGCACGCGATCGAGGCTGTGACGGCGCGCAAGGATGCAGCCACGGCAACACGCCATCAGTCCGGATCGGAGCCGGAAGCTGCGGCGAGCGGCGATCACGACGTTCGCGCAGCTCAAGCGCCGATGCGTGCGGCGGCAACCGATCCTGCGCTGTTCTCGGATGATCCCCACACCGTTTACAGCGCCTCCGGTGCACCGGTTGGCGACCGCTTCGCTGCATTGGCGCAATTGGCTGCCGGCGGCGACAAGAATGCCCAGTACTACGCGCTGCAGATTGCCCGCCATTGCACCAGCGGCAGTGCGCTGGCCGATGACCCTGCCGACGATGGCCAGGATGCAGCAACGGATTATCAGATCCAGTTGCACTCGCAGATGAAGGCGGCGTGCGTGCAGGTGCTGTCCGATTCGGCGTACCCGGAGTATCAGAAACTGCTGAAGACCGGCACGACGGAAGCGTATGTGGACAAGATGCGCCAGACACTCGAGATGCTGTATGGCAACGAGGGCCCGAAGGGCGCGCTGCGCGTTGCCGTCAGCGCCATCGCCCAGCGCCCTGACGACTTGACGGTCGGGCGGGTGAGCAATCTTTTGGCCAACCTGGATATTTCCTCGGTCTACTTTCGGCCGGATACGGTTGATCTGGCGCCCAAGGATCCGGCTGCACGTGACGAGATGATGTTTTACACCCTGAACCTGCTGTCGTGCGAGATGGGTCGTCCGTGCGGGCCGAATTCGTATGCCGTGCAGTCCGCCTGCCTGGACCTGGGGGCCTGCCTGCCGGGCGCCGATCTGATGGGGGTCTACCAGGCCCGCCTGCTCAACCCCGGGGAAATGGCGTATGTGCGTGCCCTGCTGAAATACCTGCAGACCATTCCGTCGAACGTGTACTGGGGCAGTTGATCGGAAGGTCAGCGGATTTCGAAATCCTGCGGTGCCGGGTCCGTCGCGGACTGGCGCTTCACGGTGTCGACGCGGGCCTGCGGCGGGCCGTGCTGCAACCAGCTTTCAAGCTCCGCCAGTGCCTCCGTGTCATCGCTGTGCGCCTGCACCTCGACGCGGCCGTCAGCCAGGTTTTTGGCGTAGCCGGTGATGCCGAGACGCCGGGCCTCGGCACGGGTCGAGGCGCGGAAGAACACGCCCTGCACACGACCGGCAATGTAAAAACGCGCAGCCGCCATGGCTATTCCGGCTTGACGCCAATCAGTTTGGCCAGATCAACGGCTGTCACCGGCCCCACGTGCTTTTTCGACACCGTGCCGTCCGGGGCGATGACATAGGTGGTCGGCAGGCCGCGCGGCGGCTCGAAATCGGGCAAGCCCTTGAACGGGTCAACCATGGCGACCGGATAGTGCACCGGATGTTTCTTGAGGAAAGCCTCGATGGCAGGCTTTTCGGCGTCCTGCCAGGCCAGGCCAATCGCCACGACCTTGTTGTGCCGGTTCACGAAGTGGTCGATTTCCGGCATTTCCTTGATGCACGGCGAGCACCAGGTGGCCCAGAAATTGACGATCACCCATCTGCCGCGCTGCTCGGCCAGCGTCCAGGTGCTGCCCTCGACGGTGGTCACGGCAAGTGCAGGGTGTTCGGGCATGGCCGGCTTGTCCGCTGCCAGGACGGCGCTTGGTGCCATCAGCAGGATCAGGCTCAACAGGGTTCTCATCAATCGGATTCTCCGCGCGAATCATTCGATGGTGCGGCAAGCGGGTACAGCCTGTCCAGCGGTGTTTCCAGCCGGGTGCGCATCTGTTCAGCCAGTTCCAGCAGCATCGACCGCATTGGCGGCGGCAGGCTGGCATTCCAGCGCGCCATCGATCCGGTATCGAGTGGAATCCGGTATTCGCCCGCCTCGTACACCGTGGCCAGGTCGGCCGTGTCCAGGCTGCGCACCAGGGTCCAGCCCATGCTTTCGGTCTGCCGGATCAGGCCCACGCCGGCCAGGTCGTCCAGGCAACGCTTCAGCAGATCGTCGGAAATGAATTTCTCGCGCTCGGCCAGCTCGCCCGCATCCAGCTCACGGCCCTCACGCTGTGCCGCGACGAACTGCTTGAGCACATGCAACAGACCCACGAACTCGTGTCCCGGCGTCAGCCGTTCGTTCAACGGCCGATAGTCGAACGAAGACAGCGACGCCGTGATCGAGGCGCCCAGCAGCACGATCACCCAGCTCAGGAAGATCCACACCAGGAAGATCGGCACCACCGCAAGTGCGCCGTAGAGCTGCTGGTAGGTCGGCACGTTGCTGACATACTGGCCAAAGCCCCACTTGGCAAACTCGAACAAGGCCGCACCCAGCACGGCACCGACCAGAGCGTGGCGCCATGCCACACGCCGGTTCGGCACCAGAACGTAGAGCAGCAGCAGACCCACCAGGGTGGTGAAAAACGGCAGCATCCGAAGCAGGACATCCTTGACTCCAGGTTGCAGATGCGCACCGCCCAGTGCCGGCAAGGCAAACAGATACGAGGACAGCGCCAAGCCACCCACCAGCAGGATCGGCACCAGGGTCAGCGCCGTCCAGTACAGCAGAAAGCGGGCCAGACTGGAGCGGCTCTTCTTGACCCGCCAGATCCGGTTCAGACGGTCCTCGATCGCTGACATCATCAGCAACGCGCTCAGGAACAGCACCAGCACGCCGACGATCGTCATCTTGCTGGCATTGCCGGCAAACTGCAGCAGATATTCGCGCACGGTGGCGCCCGCCGCCGGCACGAAATTGCGGAAGATGAAATCGGTCAGATCCTGCGTCCACACCGAAAACACCGGGAAGGCCGACAAAATGCCGAAGATCGCCGCCGTCAGCGGCACCAGCGCAAACAGGGTCGTGTAGGACAAGGCACCAGCCGTCTGAAAGCACTCGTCATCGACAAAGCGCTTCCAGATGAAGCGCGCAAAGGTGGCGGCATGTTCGCGGTCAATCGGCACGAATCGACTCACACTCGCGGGTGATATCTGCGAGACTAGCGCACTTTGCCCATGCCAGTACAAACCATGAATCGCGAAATCCTGATTCTCTACTACAGCCGCACCGGCCATGTGGCACAACTGGCGCGCTTGCTGGCGCGTGGCGTGGCCAGGGTCGAAGGCGCCGCTGCGCGAGTGCGGCAGGTGCCGCCGGTGGCGCCGGTGACCGAGCAGGCCGCGCCGCCGACGCCGGATGAAGGTGCGCCGTATGTGGAGAAGTCGGATCTGGCCGAGTGTGCCGGCTTGATCTTGGGCAGTCCGACCCGCTTCGGCAACATGGCCGCGCCCCTGAAGCACTTCATCGACAGCCTGGGTGCCGAATGGGCCTCGGGGACGCTGGTGGGCAAGCCTGCGGCCGTGTTCACCTCCACCAGCACCATGCATGGCGGCCAGGAGTCGACCCTGCTGTCGATGTTGCTGCCGCTGCTGCACCACGGCGCCTTGATCGTCGGCATCCCGTTTACCGAGGCCGTCCTCAACACCACGCAAACTGGCGGCACGCCCTACGGACTCAGCCATGTGGCCGGGCTGAAGGGCGAGAATCCGGTCAGCGATGATGAACGGACGCTGGCGCTGGCGCTGGGCCGGCGCGTGGCGGAAGTCGCGCTGAAACTGGAGCCGCGCGCATGAGCGTGCGTCGGATCGGCTTTGTCGGCTGGTTCGCGCTGCTGGTACTGCAGCTCGCATGGCACGCCTGGCTGGCGCCGCCGACCGCAACGCCGCTGGCCCCGACCCTGGTGCTGTGCCTGCTGCCGCTGCTGCTGCCGCTGCTGGCCCTGCGCAATCCGCGCCGTGCGCTGCTGTGGGCCGCGATCGTCAGCCTGTTCTATTTCAGCCACGGCATTGCGGAAATCTGGGCGCACCCGCACTTGCGCCTGCTGGCCGGAATCGAGATTGCCTTCAGTGCCGTGGTGATCCTGGCCGCGGGCTTTGATGGCCGGCGCGGAAGGCGAACGGTCAGCCCACCTCAATCGTGAGCCGCTGCCAAGCAGTCGGCATTACTCCACGGTCACGGACTTGGCCAGGTTGCGCGGTTGGTCGACGTCGGTGCCGCGCAGCACGGCGACGTGGTAGGCCAGCAGTTGCAGGGGCACGGTGAACACGGCCGGGGCGATGAAGTTGCCGCCTGATTGCACCTTGATCACGTGGCTGTTGCGCGCGCCGATGTCGGCATTGGCATCGGCAAATACAAACAGCTCGCCGCCACGGGCGCTGACTTCCTGCAGGTTGGACTTGAGTTTTTCCAGCAACTGGTTGTTGGGCGCAACGGCGATCACCGGCATGTCCTCGTCGACCAGCGCCAGCGGGCCATGCTTGAGCTCGCCGGCCGGGTAGGCCTCGGCGTGGATGTAGGAAATCTCCTTGAGCTTGAGCGCGCCTTCCATGGCCACCGGGTAGTGCACGCCGCGGCCCAGAAACAGGGCATGCTGGCGCGGCACGAAATGCTCGGCCATGCGTGCGATCTCCGCATCCAGTTCCAGCGCCTGTTCGATCATGCGCGGCAGACTCATCAGCTCGGCGGCAAGCTCGCGGATGCGGCTGTCGGCCAGCCCGTTGCGCCGGCCAAGTTCGAGTGCGAGCAGGGCCAGGGCGGTGAGCTGGCTGACAAAGGCCTTGGTCGAGGCGACGCCGATTTCCGGGCCGGCCCGCGTCATCAGGGTGAGGTCGGTTTCGCGCACCAGGGAAGATTCGGGCACGTTGCACAGGGCCAGGCTGCCGGTGTAGCCATGCTTGCGCGATTCGCGCAGCGCGGCCAGGGTGTCGGCGGTCTCGCCGGACTGCGAAATCGTGACCAGCAGGGTGCCCTCGGGTACCACGACCTGGCGGTAGCGGAACTCGCTGGCGACCTCGACACTGACCGGGATGCCGGCCAGGTTCTCCAGCCAGTAGCGGGCAATCAGGCCGGCGTGATAGCTGGTGCCGCAGGCCACGATGTGCACGCCCCGGGTCTGGCGCAACAGCTCATCGGAATGGATGCCGAAAATATTGGGCAGCACGCCGTGCTCGCCGAGGCGCGCTTCCAGGGTGTCGGCGACAACCCTGGCCTGCTCGAAGATCTCCTTGAGCATGTAGTGGCGGTAGGGCCCGCGGTCGATGGTGTCGCCGGAAAGCTGGCTTTCGCGACTGGCGCGTGCCACGGCGTTGTCCTGGGCATCGAAGATGCGGGCATCGCTGCGGCTGATTTCCACCAGGTCGCCTTCTTCCAGGTAGATCACCTTGCGCGTGACCTGGATCAGCGCCTGCACGTCGGAGGCGAGGAAGTGCTCGCCGATGCCGACGCCAACCACCAGCGGGCTGCCGCTGCGCACGCCGACGATGGTGCCCGGCTCGTCCAGGCGGAGCACGGCGATGGCGTAGGCGCCTTCGAGCCGGCTGGCGGCCGTTTGCACGGCCTGGCGCAGGCCCGTGCCGGATTCGATGGCGCGATTGACCAGATGGGCAATGACTTCGGTGTCGGTCTCGGACTGGAACCGGCAGCCATCCCGGCTCAGCTCCGCGCGCAGTGCGTCATGGTTTTCGATGATGCCGTTGTGCACCACGGCCACGTGTCCGGCGATGTGCGGATGGGCATTGTTCTCGCTGGGCACACCATGGGTGGCCCAGCGGGTGTGGGCGATGCCGCAGCGGCTCTGGAACGGGTCGGCGCTGCAGCGTTCTTCCAGTTCGCGCACCTTGCCCTTGGCGCGCACGCGGTGGATGCCCTGATCGGTCAGCGCCGCAATGCCGGCCGAATCGTAGCCACGGTATTCCAGCGCCTTGAGCCCGGCCAGCAGGATCGGCAGGACATCTCGTTCGGCGGTGGCTGCAACAATTCCGCACATGGGCATCGCTCGCGCAAAAGAAGCGGCATTTTCGCACAGTTACAATGGGGATTTCGTGCCTGTTCCTGAATTGCGATGAAGCGTTCGCCAGCAAAAAAATCTGCCCCGATGCCGCAGGACTTGCGCCAGCAGATGGCTGGCGTGATGACGCGCGACCGTGGCCGGCTGCTGGGCCAGTGGCAGAGTCTGTCGCGGCGCCAGTCGGTGGATGCATCGAAACTTGCAGCCTTGCGCCAGCAGGTGGCAGCCTCGGTGGCCCGGCGCGATGCACGCGCAGCAGCGGTGCCTGCGATCACGCTCGATGAGTCATTGCCGATCACGGCGCGCGGCGACGAGATCATTGCGGCCATTGCCGAGCATCAGGTTCTGGTGATCGCCGGTGAAACCGGTTCGGGCAAGACCACCCAGTTGCCCAAGCTGTGCCTGGCGGCCGGACGCGGCACGGCCGGCCTGATCGGTTGTACCCAGCCGCGGCGGCTGGCGGCGCGCTCGATGGCGCGCCGCGTGGCCAGCGAGCTGGGCAGCGCGCTCGGTGAGCAGGTGGGCTACCAGGTGCGTTTTGCCGAAAAGCTCGGCGAGGACAGCCTGATCAAGTTCATGACCGACGGCATCCTGCTGGCCGAGACCCGGCGCGACCGCTGGCTGGACGCCTACGACACGCTGATCATCGACGAGGCCCACGAGCGCAGCCTCAACATCGACTTTCTGTTGGGCTATCTGAAGCGGCTGCTGCGCAAGCGCCGCGACCTGAAAGTGATCGTGACCTCGGCCACCATCGACACCGCGCGCTTTGCCGCGCACTTCGATGATGCACCGGTGATCGAAGTCGAAGGCCGCGCCTATCCGGTCGAGGTGCGCTGGCAGCCCCTGGGCTTGGATGCTTCAGGGCGCGGCAAGTCAAAGCCATCCCCTTCAAGGGGAGGGTTGGGTGGGGATGGGTTTCGGTCGGGCCGCGATGTTCAGCAGGGCAGCGCCGAGCACATCGCGTTGGCACTGGACGAAATCACGCACGATGATCCGCGCGGCGACGTGCTGATTTTCCTGCCCGGCGAGCGCGAGATCCGCGATGCCCATCGATTGCTGTCGCGGCGCGGCTATCGCCACACCGAAGTGCTGCCGCTCTACGCCCGGCTGTCGGCCAGGGATCAGGATCGCGTGTTCAATCCCGGGCCGACGCGGCGCGTGGTGCTGGCGACCAATGTGGCCGAGACCTCGCTGACCGTGCCGCGCATCCGCTACGTCATCGACACCGGTGTGGCGCGGGTGATGCGCTACAGCCAGCGCAGCCAGATCGAGCGCCTGCATGTGGAGCCGATTTCGCGCGCCGCGGCCGATCAGCGCAAGGGCCGCTGCGGCCGGGTCGGCCCGGGCGTGTGCGTGCGGCTTTACGCCGAGCCTGATTTCGAGGCCCGCCCGCGCTTCACCGAGCCGGAACTGCTGCGCTCGTCGCTGACCAATGTGATCTTGCGCATGCTCGACCTGGGCCTGGGCGAGGTGACCGCGTTCCCGTTTCTGGAACCGCCTGAGCCGCGCGCGATCGCCGATGGCTACCGGCGCCTGGCCGAGCTGTCGGCCATCGACGGCAAGCAACAACTCACCGATGTCGGGCGCGAGATGGCGCGCCTGCCGATCGATGCGCAACTGGCGCGGATGCTGATCGAGGCCGGGAGACTGGGCGTCACCGACGCATTGCTGGTGATCGTGGCCTTCCTCAGCGTGCAGGACCCGCGCGAGCGCCCGCCCGACGCCCGTGGCCAGGCCGATGCGGCGCATGCGCAATTCGCCGATCCCAAATCCGATTTTGTCGGCGTGCTGAATCTGTGGCAGGCCTATGCGACGGCTCACGAGGAGCTCACCCAGCGCAAACTGCGTGACTGGTGCGGACG
>CBFGSA010000090.1:0-11322 GCA_965651365.1 uncultured Rhodanobacteraceae bacterium
CGTTGACAGCCCGGTTCAGAAGCTCGGGCGACAGGTCCATCACCTTCAGCTTCTCCCGCACCCGCTTCAGGAACTGCATCGAATCCAGCTCCTCCTCGCCACGTGCCTTGCGCTGCGCGTTGCAGGCCGCGCGCAGAAAATAGGTGTTGTTGACACCGGGAATCTCAACCGGGTACTGGAAGGCCAGGAACACGCCGGCGGCAGCACGCTCTTCGGGTGCCAGCGCCAGCAGGTCCTGACCCAGAAACTCGACCGAGCCGGCGGTCACTTCATAGCCTTCGCGCCCGGCCAGCACATTGCCCAGGGTCGACTTGCCGGCACCGTTGGGACCCATGATGGCATGCACTTCACCGGCGTTGATCTCGAGCGACAGACCCTTGAGGATTTCATTGCCCGCGACGCGGGCGTGGAGGTTTTTGATTTTCAGCATGGTTGAGAGGCCGGGATTCGGGATTTGAAATTCGGGATTGGCGGATGGGGCTTGCGGTTCAGGCACGACAGTCAGGTTCCAGGTCGCGGCGGAAAGGGTGAGCCGGTCTTGATGGCGGCATGCAGCGCGTCGGGCGCCAGATCGATGTCACCAGGCCAGCTTGGTGCGCCGTGGCTGACCCGTACGGCATTGAACACCGCCGGATCACGCAGCGACTCGAACACGCCGGCGTCACCTGCCTGAATAAGTGCGGTCAGATCAATCTTGCCGCGGGTTCCGTCCTGGAATTCCAGCGACAGTTGAAATCCGGGCAACGCCTCGGCAGACAGCACCCGCCAGCCCAGGGTGTTCAGTCCAGTGGGCGGATGGGGTTCGGAGACTTGCGAGCTGCACATAGCTTCCAGTCCTCTTCCAGTTCGTCGCGATGTTCAGTGGCCCATTCGTGCACCATCTGAAGCGCGCGCCTCGGTAATTCACCTTCGATCACACCCAGTGTACGAATGTCGATCAAGGCTTCGTATTCGCCATACAGCGCGTGAAAGTGTGGCGGTGCATGGTCGGCAAAATACATGCGTATCAAAACGCCATAGAAGCGACTGATCGTGGGCATCAGCCCACCGCACCTTCGAGCGAAACCTCCAGCAGTTTCTTGGCCTCGACGGCAAACTCCATCGGCAGTTCGCGGAAGACCTGCTTGCAGAAGCCGTCGACAATCATCGACACGGCGTTTTCCTCGTCGATGCCGCGCGCGCGGCAGTAGAACATCTGCTCGTCGGAAATCTTCGAGGTGGTGGCCTCGTGCTCGACGGTCGCGCTCGGGTTCTTCACCTCCACATACGGAAAGGTGTGCGCACCGCAGGTCTTGCCGATCAGCAAGCTGTCGCACTGGGTGTAGTTGCGGGCGTTGTCGGCGCCCTTCTCCACCTTGACCAGGCCGCGGTAACTGTTCGAGCTCTTGCCCGCGCTGATGCCCTTGGAGATGATCTTCGACCGGGTGTCCTTGCCGACATGGATCATCTTGGTACCGGTGTCGGCCTGCTGGTAATGGTGGGTCAGGGCCACCGAATGGAACTCGCCGGTGGAGCGATCGCCGCGCAGCACGCAGCTCGGGTATTTCCAGGTGATGGCCGAGCCGGTCTCGACCTGGGTCCACACGATCTTCGAATCGTCGCCACGGCAATCGCCGCGCTTGGTGACGAAATTGTAGATGCCGCCGACGCCGTTCTCGTCGCCCGGATACCAGTTCTGCACCGTCGAATACTTGATGTCGGCCTTCTCCAGCGCCACCAGCTCGACCACCGCCGCGTGCAACTGGTTCTCGTCGCGCATCGGCGCCGTGCAGCCTTCCAGGTAGGACACCTGGGCTCGATCCTCGGCGATGATCAGGGTGCGCTCGAACTGGCCGGTGTGGCCGGCATTGATGCGGAAATAGGTACTCAGTTCCATTGGGCAGCGCACGCCTTCGGGAATGAACACGAAGCTGCCGTCGGAAAACACCGCCGAGTTCAGCGCGGCAAAGAAATTGTCGCCCTGCGGCACCACCGAACCCAGGTACTTGCGCACCAGCTCCGGATGCTCGCGGATCGCCTCGCTCATCGAGCAGAAGATGACCCCGGCCTCCTTGAGCTGCTTCTGGTAGGTGGTGCCGACCGAGACCGAATCGAACACCGCATCGACCGCCACCCCGGCCAGCTTGGCGCGCTCGTGCAGCGGCACGCCCAGCTTGTCGTAGGTGGCCAGCAGTTCCGGGTCCACCTCGTCCAGCGACTTGGGCCGGTTCTTGGGTGCCGAGTAGTAGCTGATGGCCTGGAAGTCGATCGGTCCCAGCTTCAGCTTGGCCCAGTTTGGTGGCGTCATGGTCAACCAGTGGCGATAGGCTTCCAGGCGCCATTCGGTCATCCATTCCGGCTCGCCCTTCAGCGCAGACAACTGGCAGATCGTCTCCTCATCCAGGCCCGGCGGCAGCCCGTGGCTCTCGATTTCGGTGATGAAGCCGGCGCTGTAGCCGCGGCGCAGGGCCGCATTGACCTCGGCATTGGCCTCGTCGCGAACAGGTGCTGTGTCGATCGTGTCCATCGGTCCTTGTCAGGCTTGTGCGCCCGCAGTGCGGGCAGGTTTTTTGCTGGTCGGTGTCGGACGAATCATGTCGGCCACACTCACCGCTTCCAGCGCCGCCGCGACGCTGGCGTTGATCTTCTGCCAGTTGCCGCGCACGCCGCAGGTCGACTCGCGCTCGCACTGGCCAATGCCCACCCCGCACTCGGTCAGGCTGATCGGTCCCTCGATCGCGGCCACCACCTCGGCCACGCTGATCCCCGCCGCCGGCCGCGCCAGCCGATAGCCGCCATTGGACCCGCGAAAAGACTCCACCAGTCCGGCCTGGGCCAGCAATTTCAGCAACTTGCTGACCGTCGGCGGCTCCAGCTGCAGGCATTCGGCCATCTGCGCCGCACTCAACACCTCCCCGGGCTGCTCACCCAGGCAGGCCATCAAACTGGTGGCATAGTCGGCCATCCGACTGACACGCAACACGCGGCAACTCCGACAATCAATTCAGTACTGGAATGGTACTGTTTTGATGATTGGAGGTCAATGATTGCAATCGTTGGTCAGCGATATACCTCGCGCCCGCGACCCACTTTCACCCAACGGGTTCTTGCGGAGGATCAGCGGGAACGCCGAACGGCCCTGAGCTTGCCGTCGCCGCCGCCACCGCAGAAAAAGCGGTCGCGGCCGTCGGACGCCAGTCCCGACACGCCGGTGCCGGGTGGCATGTCGAGGTGCTGCAGACTTTCACCCGTTCCGGGGTCGATGCGCCGCAGCGCGCTCCGTTGCCCTTCCCAGGTGCCGTGCCAGAGTTCGCCATCGACCCAGGTCACGCCGGTAACAAAGCGACGGGTCTCGATGCTGCGCACGACCCGTCCGGTGGCAGGATCGACCTGATGGATTCTGCGGCCACGATGCTGGCCAACCCAGAGAAATCCCTCGGCCCAGGCCATGCCCGAGTTGCCGCCATCGGCGGGTGCCGGGATGGTGGCCAGCACTTCGCCGCTGACAGGGTCGATTCGCCGAATCACATCACCCGCAATCTGGTACAGGCATTCGCCATCGAAGGCGGTCCCGGCCCGGGCGGGAACAACGATACCGGCCGACGTGTCGCCTGTCTCGGGATTCAGGCTGCGCAAGCCGTCACCGACCGCAAACCATACCTGCCGACCGTCATAGCTGACGCCATGCACGTGCTCAATATCGGGGTATGGCCCGTACTCGCGCAGGATTTCGGCAGTCGCCTTGCTCATCCATTCATTCTACGGCACCCGGTTCCGGTGCAGGGAGCAACAGGCTGGTTGGAAGTCCCGGCACGCGCCTGGCGATCCAGCGACGCGCTCGCCCGTGCCCAACGGCCTCGACCGCACCGCTCCGATCCAGTGCCGCGAGCGCCCGCTGCACGGTGCGCGAGCTGCTGCCGAGCGCCAGCGCCAGCGCCGAGCTGGACCAGGCCTCGCCGTCGGCAAGAAGAGCCAGCAACCGTGCGTGCCCGGATTCCACCGGCGGCACCAGCAAGGCTGCGGCCGTCGCAAGGTGCGGCTCCAGTACGAAGCCGTTGGCCGTTGCGTTCACGGCGGCAAGCGGCCGCAGCGCCTGGCGCAGTCGACCGATTTCCACACGCAGGCGAACGCGCTGCGATGCATCCACATCACGAATACGAAAAACGCGCACCAACAGTACATCCCGCGGCACGTCGTGCGGCCAGGCGCGTGCCAGCATGCCGGCAATTGCGAACAACACCGGGCGCCCTGCCAGAGACACTGTCGTGGTTCCGGCATGCACGGTATTGCGGCAGGCATCCACGATCAGGGTACCGGATGCCAGCAGCGCCTCGACCTGATCCAGCCGCAGCATCTGGTCCCCGTGTTGCTGCAGCAGGCACGCGGCAGGCGCATCGAGCGCCTGGAGCGCCTGGTCGACCTCAGCCACCAGCGGCGCGATCCCCGTCGCGCGGGCTGCGCGCATGGCGCGCTCGAGGGCAGCGCGTGCCGACGCTGCGTGGATGCGGCGCATGGCAATGCCGGCGGTCACCAGTTCGCAGCCCACGTGCGTGGCTTGCGAAGTGACCGCATGGTCGAGCCCGTTCAGGATCTCGGCAGCCTCGGCCAAGCGGCCGAGCAAAAGGCGTCGGCGCGCCTCGAGATACCCCGCATGCGCGGCGTTGGTGCGGTCTGCCAGCGCATCCAGTGTCGCGCGAATCTTCGGCAGCACCTTCCCCGACTGCACCAGATCCCGCGATGCCAGCGCGATCTCGGCTGCGGCAAGCCTGCACCGTGCCCGGGCCAGCGGCGCCTTTGCGCCGAACCGGTGCGCGGCCCGCCGCAACAGCTTGCGGGCGCGTACCAGATCGCCGAGCTGCGCCATGGCCATGCCACGCAGGCACAGGCCATCGGCATCCTCGCGCAGCGCAACCTGCTTCAAGGCAACCAGCGCGTCACCCGCTGCCAGCGCATGCGCTGCCGCCGCGATCGGCGGGTCTGCTCCAATCCCGTCATGCGTGTTACTCACACTTGCCCGTCCTGCATTCCTACACTGCGCATTGCACGCCCGGCAACGATGAATGCCAGGCGAAAGAGAGAAGCTGCGTCATCAAAACTTCAGGAGACTGACCATGCAACATCGTATCGTTTCGCGACATCAATGGCTCGCCGAGCGCAAGGCACTGCTCGAACGGGAACTCGCCATGACCCACCAACTGGACGCGCTGCGCGCTGCCCGGCGGGATCTGCCCTGGGTACGGCTGGAAAAGCCGTACGTGTTCGCGGGGCCAGAAGGCAAATGCACGCTGGCCGACCTGTTCGGAGATCGCAGCCAACTCGTCATCTACCACTTCATGCTGGCGCCGGGGTCCGAACACGTCTGCCCCGGGTGTGCGTTCACGATGGACCATGTCGATGCCGCGCGCCAGCACTTCGAACATGCCGACCTCGCCTTCGCAGCCGTTTCGCGCGCTTCTGTGGAAAAAATCAGCACAGTCAGGCAACGCATGGGCTGGTCCTTTCCCTGGGTGTCATCGGGCAGCGGCGACTTCAATTTCGACTTCGGCGTCTCGTTCACCAGCGAAGACCGCACCGCCGGGCGTGCGCTCTACAACTACGGCAAGACCGTGATCGAAACGTCCCCGGACATGTTCGGGGTGCGCATTTTCGTGAAAGACGAGACCGATGCACTGTTCCATGCCTATTCGACCTACCATCGCGGCACCGAGCTGCTGATGGGCGCCTTCAACTGGCTGGATCTCGCGCCCAAGGGCCGCAACGAGGACGAGGGAACCATGAACTGGATACGCCTGCACGACGAGTACTGAGCCGGATCGCACTTGGTGGTGGCTGGCCCCCTCCCGAATGCGAAACCTGGTTACGGGCAAAGCACCCGGGCGCATCTTTGCCCGGTGTGCTCGGCCCGGAATGACGGCAAGCCGGAACTCGTATCGAGTCCCGAATCCCTTCGTCAACCGTTCCGGTCGAGATGGTCGATAATCTGGCGGGCGAGTTTTTCCGGGGCGGTGTTGGCACCGTCGAGGTGGATGTCGGGCTCGCGCGGGGCTTCGTAGGGGGAGTCGATGCCGGTGAAGTTCTTAAGTTGGCCGGCGCGGGCCTTGGCGTACAGGCCCTTGACGTCGCGCTGTTCGCACACTTCCAGCGGGGTGTCGACGAATATCTCGAGGAACTGCTCCGCACCGAGCAGCTCGCGCGCCATGCGCCGCTCGCTGCGGAAGGGCGAGATGAAGGACACCAGCACGATCAGGCCGGCTTCGGTCATCAGCCGGGCCACTTCGGCGACGCGGCGGATGTTCTCGACCCGGTCCTCGGCGGTGAAGCCGAGGTCGCGGTTGAGGCCGTGGCGCACGTTGTCGCCATCGAGCAGGAAGGTGTGCCGGCCCATGGCGTGCAATTGCTGCTCGACCCGGTTGGCAATGGTCGACTTGCCCGAGCCGGACAGGCCGGTGAACCACAGGCAACGCGGCCGCTGCTGCAGGCTGGCGGCGCGCGCCTGGCGGTCCACGTCCAGCGCCTGCCAGTGGATGTTGGCGGCGCGGCGCAGGGCGAAGTCGATGGTGCCACAGGCCACCGTGGCGCAGCTCTGGCGGTCGACCAGCACGAAGCCGCCGAGTTGGCGGTTGTCGGCGTAGGGCTCGTAGGCAATCGGATGGTCGAGGCTGAGGTTGATGTAGCCGACCTCGTTCATGGCCAGGCGCGTGGCCGCCAGGTGCTCCTGGGTGTCGACATCGACGCTGTGCTTGATCGCGGTGATGCGCGCCACCGCGCTGCTGGACGCCAGGCGCAGCGCGTACAAGCGCCCCGGCAGCAGCGGCTTGCTGTCCAGCCACAGCAGGTGCGCGGCGAACTGGTCGGCGCAATCCGGCGGCGCTTCGCCGGCGGCAATCAGGTCGCCGCGTGACACGTCGAGATCGTCGCTGAGGGAGACTGTCACCGCCTGGTCGCGCACGGCTTCCTCGACCGGCTGCCCCGCAGCAAACACCTGCGCGATGCCAGAGCGCTGGCCGGAGGGCAAGACCACGACCGGGTCGCCCACCCGCACGTGGCCCGCGGCCAGGGTGCCGTCGTAGCCGCGGAAATCCTGGCCGGCGCGGTTGACGCGCTGCACCGGCAGGCGCATCGGGGTGTCATCGCGGGCGCTTTCCACCGGCACCGACTCCAGCCGTTCGAGCAGGGTCGGCCCGCTGTACCAGGGCATGTTGGCCGAGCGGTTCACGACGTTGTCGCCGGCCACGGCAGACACCGGAATCACGCTGATTTCCTCGATGCCGAGGCTCGTGGCGAGGCGACGGTATTCGGCTTCGATGGCATCGAACGTGGTCTGGTCATGCTCCACCAGATCCATCTTGTTGACCACCAGCAGCACGCGGCGCACGCCCAGCAACTGGCAAATATAACTGTGGCGCCGGGTCTGGGTCAGCACGCCCTTGCGCGCGTCGACCAGCATCAGGGCCAGCGCGGCGTGCGAGGCGCCGGTGGCCATGTTGCGGGTGTATTCGGTGTGGCCGGGGCAGTCGGCAATGATGAAGTCGCGCGTGGCGGTCGACACGTAGCGGTAGGCTACGTCGATCGTGATGCCCTGCTCGCGCTCGACCGCCAGGCCATCCAGCAGGCAGGAAAAGTCCGGCGGATCGCCGAGGCGCGCAAGGTCGTCGTCGTTGAGCAGGCCGGCATCGAACAGCATTCGCCCCAGCAGCGTACTCTTGCCGTCGTCGACGCTGCCGCAGGTGACCAGGCGCAACAGGTCGCGTTGCCTTGTCTCGGTCATCAGAAGTAGCCCTCGCGCTTCTTGTCTTCCATGCTGGCGCCGGGCTCGAAGTCGATCACGCGACCCTGACGTTCCGAGGCGTTGGTCTCGCGCATTTCGGCGAGGATGTCGGCCACGCTGGCGGCCGTCGAGCGCACACCGCCGGTCAGCGGCCAGCAGCCCAGGGTGCGAAAGCGCACCATTTCCGGGCGCACCTTGTCCTCCAGCTCGGTCGGCAGACGGTTGTCGTCGCGCATGATCAGGGCGCCGTTGTGCTCCAGCACCGGACGCTCGGCGGCGAAGTACAGCGGCACCACCTCGATCGATTCGCGCTCGATGTAGCGCCACACGTCCAGTTCGGTCCAGTTCGACAGCGGAAACACGCGCACCGTCTCGCCCGGCGCCATGCGCGTGTTGTACACGTTCCACAATTCGGGTCGCTGGCGGCGCGGCTCCCAGTGGTGGCCGCTGTCGCGGAAGGAGAAGATGCGCTCCTTGGCGCGCGAGCGTTCCTCGTCGCGGCGCGCACCACCGATGGCCGCATCGAACTGGTGCGCATCCAGTGCCTGTTTCAGCGCCATCGTCTTCATGATCTCGGTGTGCCGCGCGGCGCCGTGGGTGAACGGCCCTACCCCCTCGCGCACGCCATCCTGGTTGATGTGCACGATCAACTCGACGCCGGTCTCGGCCGCGCGCCGGTCGCGGAAGGCGATCATCTCGCGGAACTTCCAGGTGGTGTCCACATGCAGCATCGGAAACGGCGGCTTGCCGGGCGCGAAGGCCTTCAGCATCAGGTGCAGCAGCACCGAGGAATCCTTGCCGATCGAATACAGCAGCACCGGCTTGCGGCAGGTCGCCGCCACCTCGCGGAAGATGTGGATGCTCTCGGCTTCAAGCCGGTCGAGTGTGCTCTGGGTGGACATCTGTCTTTGGTGTGGCATGTAGAATTGCAGCAGCCGTGCATGATGTCCGTTCGTCGCGAATGAAGCAAGGCAGACGCCCGCACTTCCACATGAAATCTTTTCACGAACACATGCCTTTCAATCCAGCCAATGACCGCCGATAGCCCACGTGCCGAACAGCGCCGTGCCTTCGTGCACGACACCTGCCAAGCCGATCCGGCGTGCCTGCACAAGGCCAGCGAGGATGCCGCGGCGCGCAGCTACTGGCGACTGCAGGGCCACGCTGCCGTGCTCATGGATGCCCCGCCGGCCGACAACGACCTGGCGTCGTGGCTTGCGATGCGTGAGTTGCTCGAATGCGGCGGCGTGCGGGTGCCACGACTGGTGGCGGCCGATCTGGCACACGGATTCGTGCTGATGGAGGATCTGGGTCCGCGCACGATGCTGCAGTCCATCAAGCCGGACAATGCGGACGTGATGTTCGATGCCGCCATCGAGCAACTGCTGCGCCTGCAGGCCATCGCGCCGCCACCCACCCTGCCACGCTACGATGCAGCCTTGCTGGGTGCGGAACTGGACCTGTTCCCGGACTGGTTCATGCAACGCGAGCTGGGGCTTGCGCTGGAGCCCGGCGAGCAGGCGATCTGGCGCGGGATTCGGCAATACCTGATCGCGCAAGCCCTGGCCCAACCGCAAGCCCTGGTACACCGCGACTTCATGCCGCGCAATCTGATGCCGGTGGATGGCGAACTGGCGGTGATCGATTTCCAGGATGCCGTGACCGGGCCGGTTGCCTACGATCCATTGAGCCTGTTCAAGGACGCCTTCGTGAGCTGGCCCTCCGGGCGCGTGACGCAGTGGCTGGACGAGTACCACGCACGCGCACGGGCCGCCGGCATTCCGGTGCCCGAGCGGGAACGGTTTCGCCGCGATGCCGACCGGATCGGCGTGCAGCGCCACCTCAAGATCATCGGCATCTTTGCCCGCCTGAAGCACCGCGACGGCAAGCCGGGCTATCTCGCCGACGTGCCGCGATTCATCGCCTATCTCGACGCCGTGCTGCCCGCTCATGACGCGCTTGCGCCGCTGAAGCGACTGCTGGATGAGCGGGTCTGGCCGGCCTGGCGTGACCGGGCTTGTGCATGAAGGCCATGATCTTCGCCGCCGGGCGTGGCCAGCGCATGCGTCCGCTTACCGACACGGTACCCAAGCCCTTGCTGGAAGTCGGCGGCAAGCCGCTGATCGTGTGGCATCTGGAACGCCTGGCCGCGGCCGGAGTTCGCGAAGTGGTGATCAACACGGCACACCTTGCCGGGCAGTTTCCCGCCGCACTCGGCGATGGCAGGCATTGGGGCTTGCACATCCGCTACAGCGAGGAAGGCGCGCGCGCGCTGGAAACCGGCGGCGGCACCCTGCATGCGCTGCCGCTGCTGGGCGATTCGCCCTTCATTCTCGTCAGCGGCGACATCTGGTGCGATTTCGATTTTTCCATGCTGCCGCAGGAACCCACCGGCCCGGCGCATCTGCTGCTGGTCGACAACCCGCCGCACCATCCCGAGGGCGACTTCGTGCTGGGTGACCAGGGCCGACTCTCAAGCGCGCTCGCAAGCGATGCATCCGGCAGCAGCCTCACCTTCTCGGGAATCGCACTGTGCTGCCCTGCCCTGCTGGACAATTGGCAGCAGATTGTCGGCGACAGCGAAGGTGCCGATGAGGAACCGCCGCGCTTTCGCCTCGCACCCCTGCTGCATGCCGCGGCCCGCGCAGGCCGGCTCAGCGGCCAGCAATACAGCGGCCAGTGGACCGATGTCGGCACCCCCGAAAGACTCGCGCAACTGGATTCACACCTGGCCCGCCAGAACCCAATGTAGGAACGGCCCATGGCTGCGATGTCTGCCCCTGCACCATTTTTTCGCGGCCATGGCTTCGTCATGGCCGATTCTCGTCATCCTGGACACCGCGAAGCGGTGATCCGCGATCATCACACCGGGTCCCGAGTCCCGAGTTCCGAGTCCCGCGCACTCAGCAACTCGCGCAGGAACGGAATGGTGATGCGGCGGTGCTGGGCCAGCGAGGCGCGATCGAGGTGGTCCAGCAGGCGACCGAGGCTGGCCAGATCGCGGGCGTGGTAGCGGAACAGCCAGTCCAGCACCTTGTCGTCGAGATCCATGCCGCGCGCCGCGGCGCTGTCGCGCAGCAGATTGCGGCGAGCCATTTCATCCAGCGGCTGCAGGGCAAGCTGGGTGCAGGCGCCAAGACGCGAGGCCAGATCCAGCAGTTCAAGCGTCAGCGCCGGCAGCGGCGCACGGGCCGCGAACAGCAGGCCGACCGCTTCGCTGCGCAGGCGGTTGTAGAGGTCGAACAGGGCGTGCTGTGCCGCCCGGTCACCGGCAAGCACATCGAGCTGATCCAGCGCCACCAGATCCGTGCCACCCAGACCGCGAATGGCGGCGCTTGCACCGTCACCCAGACCACCCAGCGCCAGATACTGGGCGATCCGCCCTGCCCCGCTGGCCTGCTGGCAGGCGGCCAGCAACAGATGGCTCTTGCCACTGCCGGCCGGGCCGGACAGGTAGACCCACGGCGCGTTGATCTCGCTGGCGGCGCGCACGCAGGCCGACAGTGCCAGTGCGTTGGCACCGACCACGAAATGCTCGAACGATTGGCGCGCGGGCCAGCGCAGGCCCAGCGGCA
>CBFGSA010000091.1:0-11238 GCA_965651365.1 uncultured Rhodanobacteraceae bacterium
TCGGGAATCGGGAATCGGGAATCGGGAATCGGGAATCGGGAATCGGGAATCGGGATGAGCATCACGCATCACGCATCACGTGTCAAGCCGTTGCGCTGACGCGGCAGCGCTTGAATCAGAGGCAGTCCGGGGCGCAGCTTCAGGCCGCAGCAGCTCCGCGTGCGCTTCCGGCTCGATGTTTTCGCCGCTTTCGATGGCCCAGGCGCGCACCACCTCGGCACCGAAAAAAAAGATCGCACCGGAGTAGTAGACCCATACCAGCAGCACCACCAGCGAACTGGCCGCGCCGTAGGCACTGCCGACCTTGCCGCTGGCCAGGTAATAGCCAATCAGCCATTTGCCGATCGCGAAAAGAATCGCGGTGACGATGCCGCCACGCAGCACCCGGTGCCAGGGCAGGCGCGCATCGGGCAGATAACGGAACAGCAGCGCGAACAGAAAGGCGAACACGCCGGTTGAGACGAGCTGATTGATCCCGTCCCACCAGGCGCCATCGCGGCTCAGCAACATGCCAAGCAGGGAACTGATCAGCAGCGAGGCGATCAGCACGAACACCACCGAGCAGATCACGCCAATCGACAATACGCGCCGGCGCAACCAGCCCCAGATGGCCCGGCCCGGCAGAGCGCGGATGCCCCAGATCCGGTTCAGTGCGGCCTGCAGTTGTGCAAATACGGTGGTTGCACCGACCAGGGCAATCACGATCCCGACAATGCCGGCAACGCTGCCCAGTCCCGGGCTGCCGTCGGCGCTGGCAAACACCGTCTGCGCCGCCTGGCGTGCATCGGGACCGGCCATGAGGGCAACCTGATCGAGAATGGTCTGCTGGGCGTCGTAGCCCAGCAGCGAAGCCAGCCAGACCAGCAGCACCAGCAAGGGCGCAAACGACAGCAGGGTGTAGAACGACAGCGAGGCCGACAGCGACATCGCGTTGTGCGCAAAAAAGCTCTGCACCGCGCGCTTGAGCACGCGCCACGGTGAAGTGCCGACCGGCGCGGCGGCCTTGGTCAGAGCAGGTTCTCGGTCCGACGCGGAAGTTTCATGCATGCCTGCAGTATCACTGCCCCGTCCTGAACATGCAGTATTCGAGGCTCTCGTCGGTCGCTCGCAACGCGATGCGCCGGGCGTGGTCCATCAGGGCGCATTCTGGAACCCATCCGCAAAAATCAGGTCACCCTCGAAGGCCAACTCACCCAACCAGGCCATTGCCAGGCGCGTGAACTTCAATGCATTGGTCGCCTGACTGCCACTGTGTGCCCAGTCATCATCGGCGGTGTGGATCCATGGGTTGTCCTCGCCGAGTTTGGCTTCGAACGGAAATGACGCCGCGTAGCCTTGTGCACTCCAGGACGCATGATCAGAGCAGGCATAGGTACAGGTGTCGTAGGCCACCACCACGCTCGGCAGATACGTCGCGGCAAGCTGGTACAGAAACGCGTTCTGCTGCGAATCCGTGTAGTCGTCGATCAGGTAGATGTCGGCTGCCGAACCCTGGTAGTTGGTCATGTCAAGTTGCAGCACGCCGACCACATCCACGTCGCGATTGGCATAGTCGTTGGCCAGATACTGCGAGCCGTACAGGCCGAACTCCTCGCCCGCATAGGCCATCAGGCGAATGCTGCGCTGCGGGCGCAGATCGGCGCTGACCATGGCGCGCAGCACTTCGGTCAACCCGGCCACACCCGAGGCATCATCGTCGGCACCGGGTGCCCGCGCGAGATAGTGCGGGGTACCAAGCTGATAATCCTTCCAGTTGACCGAGTCCAGATGTGCACCCATGACCAGCACCTGATCGGCCAGGCTGCCGCCATTGATGCTCAGCACCACGCTGGGCATGGCGTCGCCGCCACGGTAGACCTTGTCCACGTGGATGTCGCTGCGCCCCGCGGCGATGGTTTGCCACTGCTCGGCCAGCCAGTCGGCGGCATCGGCGCCATGGCTGCCGTTGTAATAGCGGTTCTGGAACGCGGCCAGCGCCTGGATGTCGGCGCCGATCCGCGTATCCGACATTGCCGCCAGCATCGGCAACACCCGCGGCTGCTGGTCGATGCTGTAGTCGGGTCGGGTTGGCGTGCTGGCCGGACCGGTCGGCCGCAATGAGCGCAGAGCAGCATCCAGCGAGTCATGGGCCATGAAGCCCGCGCAGTGATGCAGGTCCCGGTGCACCGCGTGCGCCAGCGCATCGCGCTCGGCCCGACTGACCTCGACCACGCGAATCGTGTCACCGTTCGATCGCGTCGTTGCGGCAGACGCGTCAGCCTCTCGTGCAGCTGCAGGTTTCAAGGCCGGACTGATCCGCTGCAGCAACTGCCATGCCGGCGTGCCCAGCGTGATCCAGATCCGCTCTGGCGGTGCTGCACGACTCCCCATCGCTGGCACCAGAACCAGCAGGGCAACAAGCAATAGTCGACTCATGTAACCGCTCCCCGGCGGTGCAGGAACGGACAAGGATACCGCCTTGCATCGATCAGTCCGGGCGCCGGTTCACAAAAAGAAAACTGTCACTTCTGCTGCATGGCGTCCCAGGCCTTGCTCTCGATGGCCTCGGTGGTGATCTTGAGATCGACCTTGTCGCTGACCATGGGCGTGTACAGGCTGATGCCGAAATCCGAACGCTTGAGGCTGGCCGTGGCATTGAACGCGGCCGCCTTGGCTTTCAGCATGGGCTGCGTACCGACCTTGTTCACGGTGACCTGCAGGGTGACGGGATGGGTCTGGCCGTGGATCGTCAGATCGCCAGTCACCTCCAGCGTGCCCGTACTTGCACCAGGCTTGACCTTGGTGCTCTGGAAACGGATGTCGGGCCACTTCTTTGCATTGAAGAAATCACCCTCCTGCAAATGGTCATCCAGCTTGTCCGAAGAGGTGTGAATGCTGGACACAGGAATGGTGGCTTTCACCGAGGCCCTTTCCGGATGCTCCGGATCGTAGCTGATCGTGCCCGTGACATGATCAAACATGGCGCTTGGCTTCGAAAACCCGAAGTGATCCCAGGTCGCGATGACGACGGTATGGCCCGGGTCCATGGTGTAGGTGACGGGCGCGGCCTGCGCAAGCGTTGTGCTCAGCATCAATGCAAGGGCAGCAAAGCCGAGCTGGCAAATTTTCGGGTACATGCGTGTCTCCGTGGTTGGCCCGCAAGTTCGGGCTTGACGGGCGCGGTGATTGTGCGAGCATTCAGTCTAATGCGATTCAGCCCAACCGCAAATGAATTGAGCCCGTGACCGAAGCATTGATCGTTACCGATGGCCGTTCGGGCAACCTGCGCCAGGCGCGGGCACTGGCGCGCGCCGCACACATCGTGGCCGGTGAAGTGCAAACCGACCTGCGCGCGCCATGGACTCAGCTGGCTCCGCGCATGGCGCGCATGGGTGCGCTGGCACAACGCAACGGCGCGCTATTGCCGAGTGGCCCGCCATGGCCAAAACTGGTGATCGGCTGCGGTCGACAGGCGGCATGGGTGACACGCTGGCTGCGGCGCCACGCCGACAACGCCAGCTACTGCGTGCAGATTCTGAACCCGCGCATCAACAGCCGCCACTGGGATCTGCTGATTGCGCCGCAGCACGATGCGGTGCGCGGCGACAACGTGCTGCGCCCGGTTGGCTCACTCAATCCTGTGGATTCGGCCTGGCTGGCCAAGGGCCGCTCGGATTTCGAATTTCTGGCCCGTTTGCCGCAGCCGCGCGTGGCCGTGCTGCTGGGTGGGCCGCGCCGTGGCGTGATTTTTGACACTGCACTGCAGCAAGCTCTGGTGCACGGCGTGAAGCGCCAACTGGAAGCCGGTGGCAGCGCCCTGCTGTGTGCCTCGCCACGCACACCGCCGGATTTTGCCCGTGCTGTGCGCGACGCCCTGGTTCCGGATCAGGCCTGGCTGGGCGAGGCCGATGGCGACAATCCATACGCCGGTCACCTGGCCTGGGCCGACCGCATCGTGGTCACGCCCGATTCGGTCAACATGCTGTCCGAAGCGGCCGCCACCGGCGCACCCGTGCACACCGTGTCGGACAGCGGCCTGCCGGATCGACTGCAGGCTTTTCACCGCGCCCTGCGCCAAGGCGGCTGGCTGTACGATCTGGATCAGACCGAGGTGACTGCTGCACCGCCTCTGCGCGAAACCCGTGAAATCGCCGATGAAATGCTGCGCCGGATGCAGGCACATTTTGCCTCTCTGCGGACGGCTTGAGTCGGCCTGCGACCGACTCCGGGATGACGCAGCTCTGCGTCATCCCGGAATCACTCGGCCAGCACAGGCAACTCAATGTACCGGATCGGCAGGCGGCTCGGGATCGAGGCCGTGGCGTTCGGCTATGCTGGCGACCGCTTCCATATGGCGCGCGACTCCGGCGCTGCGGGCCACCACGCGTGGGCGCTTGTCCAGGGTGCAGCGCAGGGCGCGGGCCAGCAGCTCGGCATGTGCCGCCTCCAGCGTTTGGCAATGCGTCTTGTCCAGCAGGCCGGCTTTTGCCACGGCGTCCAGCAGCAGTTCGGTATTGCCGCTGGCGAGCAGGCCCGGATGGTCGTGGGCGTGGTTCAGCACCAGCATCTGCAGCAGAAACTCCAGGTCCAGCAGCCCCCCCTGGCCCTGTTTCAGATCGACCTGATCGGCATTGGAGCGGTCCGATTCGCGGCGCCAGCGCTGGCGCATTCGGCTGACCTCCAGATTGACCTGGGCCGGATCACGCTGCCGCGCCAGGAACACTTCGCGCCACTGGCCAAATTGCTTCATCACGCCTTCGTCGCCGGCGATCGCGCGCGCCCGCACCAGCGCCTGGTGCTCCCAGACCCAGGCACGCTTGTGCTGGTAGTCGGCAAAGCCTTCCAGGCTGGTCACCAGCATGCCCTTGGAGCCATCCGGCCGCAGCCGCGTGTCGACCTCATACAGGCGCCCGCCGCGCTGCATGCTGGTCAGCCAGTGCACCACGCGCTGGGCCAGACGCTGGTACCAGCGAATGCCTTCCAGCGGCCGCTCACCATCGCTGTCCAGCCGTGCGCGGTTCTCGTCATACAGAAACACCAGGTCCAGGTCGGAAGCAAAGCCCAGTTCGCCGCTGCCCAGGCTGCCATAAGCGATCACGGCAAAACCGTCACCGGTGCCGCTGCCGGGCAGGCGGCCATGCCGCACAGCCAGTTCGTTGCGCGCCAGTTTCAGCACTTCGGCGACCACGGCCTCGGCCAGTGCCGCCAGGCGCCGTGCGATGGCCGATGCCGAGGCCTGACCATCACGAAAGGCCAGACCCAGGCGAAAGGCCAGGCTGGCGCGGGTCTCGTTGAGTCGTTCCAGATCCACTTCGGAATGACGCTCGTCGAGACTGTCCAGGGCGTGGCTGATTTCCTCGGCAATGGTGTACCGGTTGAGCGGCAATTGCTCGATCCGCGGATCGAGCACATCGTCCAGCAGAATCGGCTGCTCGATCACGCGCTCGGCCAGAAAGGCGCTATCGGCAAACACGTCGGCCAGATGCTGGCGCGCCGCGGGCTGCTCTTCCAGCAGGGTCAGGTAGGACGAACGCCGCGCCACGGCCTGTACCAGATTCGACAGACGCTCCAGGCACGGCAGCGGAGCCGGTGTGGTGCGCGCGGCGCCGATCAGGTGCGGCATCAGGCGATCCAGCCGCTCGGACGACCGCGCCGACATCATGCGCACCGGCGCCGAACGCGCCACCGACAGCAGGGCGCGTCGACCGCGCTCGCCGGGCTCGAAGCCCAGCGCGGCCACCGAGTCGGCATCCAGATCATCGTGGCGGGCTGCCTGCCACAGTGCCACATCGCGATCCTCGCCCTCCGGCTCCTCACCCTCGCCGCAGGGCAGCAACAGCTCGGAGAAACGGGTCTGCACAAATTCGCGATGCTGATGCAAACTCGCCTGCAAGCCAGGCCAGTCATCAAAGCCCAGAACATGCGCAAGGCGCAGACGCGCGAAATTGTCGTCGGGAATGTCATGGGTCTGCTGATCGCCAAGCATCTGCACCGCGTTTTCGGTTGCACGCAGCAACAGGTAGGCCGTGCGCAGGCCGTCAGCTTCGGACTCTTCAATCAGGCCACGCTCGACGCACACCGCCAGCGCCGGCAGCACACCGCGCACGCGCAATTCCGGCTCGCGTCCGCCGCGGATCATCTGCACCAGTTGCACGCAGAACTCGATCTCGCGGATTCCGCCCGGCCCGTGCTTGAGGTTGTCGCGCAGATCCTTGCGCGCCACCTGGGCGGCAATCAGCGCCTTGAGCTTGCGCAGACCGGCAAAGGCGCCATAGTCCATGTACTTGCGGTAGACGAATGGCCGCAGTATCTCCAGCAGACGCTCGCCGGCGTCCAGATCGCCGGCCACAGGTGCGGCCTTGATCCAGGCATAACGCTCCCAGTCACGCCCTTCGCGCTGGTAGTACTGCTCCATCGCCGCAAACGGCAGCGCCAGACGCCCGGATCGGCCGAACGGGCGCAAGCGGAGATCCACCCGCGCCACGATGCCGTGTGGACCGGGTTCGGCCAGCAGACGCACCACGAGGCGCGCCATGCGCACGAAGTAGTCCTCGTTTTCCAGTGGCCGCGGACCGTCGCTGCGACCGGACTCGGGGTAGGCCAGGATCAGGTCGATGTCGGAGGAAAAATTGAGCTCGCCAGCGCCCAGCTTGCCCATGCCAATGACCACCATCTGCTGCTCGTCGCCATTCCCGGAGCGAGCCACGCCATGGCGTGCACGCATCGCCTGCCGCGCGAATGCCAGTGCCGCGCGCAGCAGTTCGACATACAGGCGCGTAGTGGCATGCAGGGTTGCGGCGACATCGTCCAGCCGGTTCACGCTGCGGTAGATCAGTCGCAGCGCCTCACGCTGGCGAACCTGACGCAAGGCCGTCATGAAGGCGGCTTCTTCCATCTTGCAGTCGACCGCATCACACACCCGCGCAGCGACATCGGGGCCATCGGCGGCGAACGCGTCGTGACCATCCGCTGCCAGCAAACCAGGCTGCCGACGCAGGACCTCGAATGCGAAATCACTGGCCACCAGCACCTTGCGCCAGCATGCCCCCAGCTGCGGGGCGGCACCCACGGCGACTCCGGCGGCCGAGGCTTGAGCGCATACGCTGGCCCAGCGATCGTCCAGCCAGGCATCCAGTTCGGTTTCAACGTCCGCGCTCATCGGGGCACAGCATAACCGGGCCAGGAGCCTCTGATTGGTCCCCCGATACAAAAACGGCCCACCTGGCAATCCAGGCGGGCCGACCTCCCCGGCGCCCTCAAGGGCGCGAAAACATCTTTTTAACCCATTCTTGAACAAATGCCACGCTGCAGTGCAGCATTTCAAGCGACCGCGGTCATTCAGCATTCGCAGGCCGGGCTGCGTTACATTGCCTGCTTTTGCAGCGGAGTGGCGCATGCACCAGGCAAACCGGCAGGACGCAAATTCCTGGCAACGCACAGCGCCCTGGGTGCTGGGCATTTTGCTGGCAATCGCCCTGGTTGAAGCCGTGGCCCTGCTCGATGCATCGCCCGCGGTGACACCCCTGACCTTCTGGAGCGCGCCGTCGAAGCCACTGCTCAATGCACTGCCGTTCCTGCTGCTGGCAGTGCTGCTGGCGGCCCTGACCCGGCGCATGCTGCTGTCGTGCTGGCTGGCCTGGCTGCAGGCGGCCCTGCTGTACGCGGTTGATGCGCTGAAAGTCAAGAATCTGGCCACGCCGCTGATGCCGGCTGATTTCCGCATGCTGGGCCAGCTCGAAGGTGGTGGCGGCCATCTGCTGGAAGGCTACCTGCCACACACGCCGATCCTGTGGCTGGCCGCTGTGACCATCCTGGTGATCACCGCGCTGCTGATCTGGCGCGAACCACCCGAGCTGCCGCGACGCTGGTGGATCCGGCTTGGCAGCGGCGGGCTCGCGCTGGTGCTGCTGGGCAGCCTGGTATTGGCGGTACCAGCCTGGAGCACGGTGTACCGTCCCAGCCTGGGCCTGCAGCCCTGGTCGGCCGGGAACACGGCGCGCAGCACGGGGCTGGTGTCGATGCTGAACCTGTTCAACCTGCGCTACAGCCAGGCGCAGCCCAAGCCAGACACCGAGCGCGCCCGGCACCTGATCCAGCAGTTCACAGCGCAGATCACGCAAAAGATTCAACAGGGCAACGCGGCACAGTTTCCGGACATCATCATCGTTCAGAGCGAATCGTTCATTGATCCGGGCATCATCAACGGTTTCGATGCCGATGCCGACATTCCGCAACTGGTCCGACTGCGCCAGATCGGCGAGTACGGCCGCATGCATGTGCCGACCTTCGGCGGCGGCACCATTCGTACCGAGTTCGAGGTGCTGACCGGCATCAGCCTGCGCTACTACCCGGCAGTGCAGTTCCCCTACCTGCAGTTCACCCAGCGCACCATTCCCAGTCTGGTCCGCACGCTGGAAGCACACGGCTATGCCACCACCGCCATCCACCCGAACCGGCCCGAGTTCTGGAACCGCACTGCCGCATTCAAGGCCATCGGCTTTCAGCATTTTGTTTCGCTGAAGGACTTTCCGCCCGATGTGCACAAGAACGGCCGGTACATCGCAGACAAGGACTTCACCGACGAGATTCTGCGTCAGCTCAAGGACAGCGGCCCGCCACAGTTCATTTTCGGCATCAGCATCGAGGCGCACGGCCCCTACGACTACGATCGGGGCATCGACACCGCCGCACGCGACGCCATCGCCGTGCCGCCGACCGTCACCGGGCCGGCGCGCACCCGTTTGCAGAATTTCATCTACCACATCCGCCACGCCGACCAGCAACTGGGACGCCTGGCCGATGCCCTGGCCCAGCGCAGCCGGCCGACCCTGCTGATGTTCTACGGCGATCATCTGCCAGCGCTGGTACCGGCCTTCCAGGCCGCGGGCTTCAAGAACGGCGAAGGTTTTTTCATGCAGACCGTACCCTGGATTCTGGTCGAACCCAATCGGCCGGGGCCAGGCCGCAAAATGCCGCACCTGGCGGCGTGGACCGTGCCCGGGCTGCTGCTCGAACGCGCCGGCATCCACGATGCACCCTGGTTTGACCTGGTCGACGCCACGGGGCCGGAACTGGCAGGTCTCACCCGCGCGCCGGATGCGCCCAAGCCCGATCCTGGCAGCGCCGCCCAACTCGACAAGGACATGGCCAATGTCACCTGGCTGCACATGCGCGGCAAACTGGCGCCACTGTTGCCGGCAGCAGACCGGCAACTTGCCAATGACGCGAACAAGGCGCATCCTGCTGCATTTGACCCCTGAAACCCGTATCTGAATGACCGAGGACACGAACCGGCGCCCTGCCTTGCGCACGGCAGGCAAGTGGCTGCTGGTTTTGCTGGTCCTGCTGGCCGTACTGGAACTGACCAACCAGCTTGACGGCCACGACAGCGTGCGCGCTCAAGCCCTGTTCGCCGGCCACCTCGCACCATGGATCAATGCGCTGCCGGCCATGCTGTTGCTGCTCAGCCTGCTGGCGCTGCTGCGCCGCCTGGCGCTGTCACTGTGGCTGACCACGCTGGGCATGGCCCTGCTCTACGGAGTGAGCAGCCTGAAGCAGGCGGCGCTGGCCAATCCGCTGACGCGCCAGGACTTCCTCCTCTTGGGCCAAGTCGGAAGTGATTCCAGCTTGTTCGTGCGCTACCTGCCCTGGAGCAGCGGGCTGGTCTTCGTGCTGCTCGGCGCGGCACTGGTCACGGCAGCGCTGATCGCGTGGGAACCGTACTTTTTCAGGGCGCGCAAGCGAACGCGACTGCCCCTGGCGGGCGCCAGTCTGGCCGTGTTGATCAGCCTGATAACCGGGTCGGGATTTTGGCGCAAGCTGAACGCCGGCCCGATGCTTGACTACAAACCGTGGTCAACCGCCACGACCAAGAGTCGGGATTTGGGCGTCATCGGCTCGCTCGTACTGGACGGTTTGTACGCACCTAGCGAGGCGGCGCTGGTCAGCGATCCGGCGCCGGGCCAGGCATTGTTTGCAATGCATCGTCAGGCCATCGCCGAAAAAATGCGCCAGCCTCCTCCCGAAGTTCGACCTGACATCATCATTGTGCAGAGCGAATCCTTCTTCGATCCGGCGATACTGAACGGCTACAAGGTCGCCGACTGGATTCCCCACTTGCGCCGATTGCAGACAATCGGCCAGCACGGCGACATGCGCGTGCCCACCTTTGGGGGCGGCACCATTCGCACCGAGTTCGAGATCCTGACCGGGCTGCCGCTGGCGTTTTTCCCGCAACTGCACTACCCGTATCTGGGCCTGAGCCAGCGCCACATTCCGGGCCTGGCACGCGCGCTCAGGGAGGCCGGCTACCACACGCTGGCCATTCACCCCAACAAGGGCGGCTTCTGGAACCGCATCAGTGTATTCCGGCGCATGGGTTTCGACCGTTTCATCGACATCGGCAGCCCGGAGTTCCACCGTGCCAGGCGCCAGGGCTTCTACATCTCCGACCATGACCTGACCAACGTCATTCTCGATGCGCTGAAGACCAATGACGAACCGAAGTTCATTTTTGCCATCAGCATCGAAAACCACGGCCCCTACCGCAATATCCCGATCGATGCCCGGCGCAAGGCCGAGCGCGACGCCATTCCGGTGCCACCGGACGTCAAGGGCCAAGGTGCGCGCATGCTGCGCGACTACCTGCTGCACCAGCGCGATGCCGATCGTGAACTGGGTCGGCTGGCCGATGCCCTGGCCCAACGCCAGCACCCCACCCTGCTGATTTTTTATGGCGACCATCTGCCCGGACTCGAAGGCGGATTTGCCGGCGGATTCAAGAATGGCTTGTCAGCGCCGGAGCAGTCAGTGCCCTATCTGCTGGTCAGCCCGGGTCACCCGCAAAAGCCGGTGACGCAAAATCTGCCCGCCTGGTTGCTGGGCGCCCAGATCCTGAACCAGGCCGGCATTCATGACGACCCTTGGTTCACGCTGGAGCAGTTGCTGGCATCTCAAGTCGAGCCGCAGGACTGGGCGCAGAACACGACATTGCAGCAGCAGCTGGCCAGCCTCGCCAACCTGCGCCTGCACAACAAGCTGCCGATGGTGGATGCTGCGCCGCAAGCGGTGAGCGGTGAGCGGTGAGCGGTGAGCGGTGAGCGGTGAGCGGTGAGCGGTGAGCGGAAAGAGCATGCCAGATTCAAGCAGGTGTTGTCGCTGCGCGCTTCTTTACTCAGCAATCAGAAAGAATGAGAACATCCGGCACCATGCAAGCCGGCAGCGCGTTGACACGGAACATTTCGTCGTCCCCGCGCAGGC
>CBFGSA010000092.1:0-11218 GCA_965651365.1 uncultured Rhodanobacteraceae bacterium
CGAACCCTCGTCGTAAGCTTGGGAAGCTTCTGCTCTACCATTGAGCTACACCCGCGGACCTGGCACCGGGCACCGGGCACCGGGCACCGGGCACCGGGCACCGGGCACCGGGTCAATCATAGCGATGCTCGCTGCCGCAGCGCAACGTTTGTTGCGGCGTCGGGTTGACAGGCGCTGAAGCGAAGGTCGAATGCAGCCAGTGCCGGTTCATGGGTCGCCCTGTTCAATGACCGTGTGGAAGCGCCCGGGAATGGTTCCCGATTGCGCTTTGGCACCCGGTTCACCACGAGAATAGCTCATGCGACACGCCCAAACCCTTCTTGTACTGCTTGCGGCCATGGTGCTTGCGGCCTTGCCCGCTGTGTCCCGCGCCCAGGATGGCACGCTGCCCGACCGCGTGGCGCGTCTGTCCCTGGTGCAAGGCGATGTATCCATTGCCCCCGGCGGCAGCGACGGCTGGCTCAATGCCGACCTGAACCGGCCGCTGCTGCGTGGCGACCGCCTCTACGCCGGCGACGACTCACGTGCCGTGCTGGAGCTGGGCGGCGGGGCATTGCGCATTGCCGAGCGCAGCGCGGTCCACCTGGTGGCGATGAACGACGACCGGATCCAGATCGAGGTCACGCAAGGTACGGTCAACCTGGCGGTACATCGCCTGGACAGCGGCCAGACCTGGGAAATCGACACGCCCACCCTGGCCTTTGTCGCCGACCGCAGCGGCAGCTACCGAATCGATATCGACCCGGACAGCTATGGCGCCATGGTCACGGTCATGTCCGGTCAGGGTTCGGTGTACGGCGAGCGCAGCTCGGCCCGTCAGGTGTACAGCGGGCGTCGCTACCGGTTTGACGACAGCGACGTGGACGATGCGCAGATCAGCTCGGTGCCGGGCTACAACGATTTCGACCGCTTCTGCGCCGATCTGGACGCACGCTACAACAACTCGATATCCTCGCGCTACGTTGCCGACAGCGTGATCGGCTATTCCGACCTCGACCACTACGGTCGCTGGGAGGCCAGTGCCGAGTACGGCCACATCTGGTTCCCGACCCAGGTCGACGCCGCATGGGCGCCGTATCGCGACGGCCGCTGGGCCTGGATCGAACCCTGGGGCTGGACCTGGGTGGATGCCGCACCCTGGGGTTTTGCCCCGTTCCATTACGGTCGCTGGGCCTATGTGCACAAGCGCTGGGGCTGGGTGCCCGGCCCGCGGCTGCGCCGCGCCGTGTTTGCCCCGGCTCTGGTGGCCTTTGTCGGCAATGTATCGATTTCGATTGGCGGCGGCGCCCCCGTGGGCTGGTTCCCGCTGGGCCCGCGCGACATCTATCAGCCACCTTACACGGTGACCGAAAACTACTTCGTCAACATCAACCTGGGCAGCGGACGCTTTTTCCAGCGCAACCGCATGCGCGAGCGCTGGTCCGACTACCGCTATCAGCGCAACCCGCAACACTTCAATTACGCCTATCGGCACAGCCCGCAGGCGGTCACCGTGGTGTCGCGCACAGACTTCCGGGATTCGCGCCTGGTGCGGCGCTCGTCGACACGCCTGGATGACGCCGTGCTGCGACAAAGCCACATCGAGCGGGCGCCGCAGATCGAGCCCGTCCACAACAGCCGCGGCGCAGGGCTGGCCCGGGTCCGACCCGAGCAGCAGGCCTTTGCGCGCCCGGTCGTCGTCCGCACCGCCGCCCAGCCTGTCTCGCCCACCCGACAAAATGGGCTGATCGGACCGGTTTCCGCGCCACGCGGCGCGCCACGCAACACGGCTGACCGTCGTGTCAGTGCACCGAACGCAATGCGCGGACGGTCAGAGCCCTACAACCGCAGCGACAGCAGTCGTGACAGCGTGAGCCGCAACGCGCCGCGCACGGCTCGGCGGGCATCCATTGCTGCACCACGCGGCCTGCCCGAACCCCGCGCAATCACGGCACCGCCACGCACAACCATGCATTCGAGCGACATGCCGAACGCAGCCAGTTCGCGTCCGCAACCACGCTCTGCTCCGCGCGCCCGACCACGCAGCGAACCAAGCGCACCGACTCAAGTACCGAGCCGTGCTGCCAACCTGCCGCGCAGCCAGCCGCAGCGCTACCAGCGCCCGGCCAGCCCACCGCCGGTCAGCCACTCCCGAGCGCGTGCTGCTGCACCAGCCGTTCAAAGCGCGCCGCAGCGAAGCGGCACGCATGAGCCGCATTCGGCTACTCCGCCGGCAGCCAGCTCGCCTCGCGGTCGTCCCCAGCACCGCGCGGTCGGCGGCATCCGCTGACGGCTGATTTATCGGGTGAGACCGCGTTGGCAATGCCCAGGCTCGCAGCTAGCCGTGCTGTCCAGTGCCTCACTCAGCCCGGCAGCCACGGTGCCAGGGCCTTTTCGGCCATCGCGGGCCAATTGCGGTTGGCGGCGGGGTTGGCGGGGCTGGGGTGGTGGAGGTAGCCGACCGGCAGCGTGCCGCCGACGATGTCGCGGGCGCGTGTTTCGGCGTAGCGGCCGATGCCGACCACAGCCTTGGGCTTGAGAACCCGGATCAACTCGCCAAGAGCCTGGTCGCAGGCGGCGAGCAGCGGTTCGGCTTCGGCCTTGCGCAGTTTTTCCGGAATCAGGTTGCGGTTCTGGCCGATGAACAGCAGCGGACAGTAGTTCCACACGAAAAAGTGCCCGAAGAAGTGCTCGGCAGTGCCGAACCGATCGCGGGCCCAGCCCCAGAAGCGTCCACCGCTGCCCTCGCTGCGGCGGCAGTCGAAGCCCGTGATCGGGTATTTGGGGTGCTGTTTGGGCAGCGGCTTTCCAAGTCGTGCCTCAATGCCCAGCCAATCGCGTGCCATGGCCACGTCGCCGAAGGGCACGCCGGTCTGGGCCATGCCCCAGGGGCCGGGGTTCATGCCGATCAGCAGCACGCGTCCGGGCCGGGCGCCAAAGCGCTGCAGGTACTGCCGATGCGCGGGCCAGGCGTACTCAAGCGGATTGTAGACATGGCTTGGCGTGGTGAATTGCAGCGCATCAACGGCCCGGCTCAGGCGCCGGGTCAGCGTGATGACGGCATTCGAGCGTGATTTTCGGGCTGCAGGCAAGGCGCGTTTCCAATCATGGCGGGTTGATCCATGTCAGCCGCGTGCGACTGGCGGCATGGCACGATGAGGGCAGTATTTGGTACTGGCTGCGACGCTGGCTATAATGTCACGTCTTTGCCGGGGGATCAGGCCAGCGTGCAGGCGGCATTGCCGCGGGTTCCCCATTGCTGGGTCGGCAGCTTTCCGATCATTTCAATTTGAGGTTGTCATCGTGAGTGATGCCATCAGTCAATCCGATCGTACCTTCATGCGGCACTTCACGCTGATGATTGTCGGCCTGGCCATTCTGGCCCTGCTGCTGATCGCGCTGGCCTCGTGGATCTACGGTTCCTCGGAGGACTATTCCGATCCGCTGGAAGGCCCGACCGTGACCAGCCGCATCGATCCCGTGGGCGGCGTGTATGCCGGCGACACGGGCCGCGCAGCGATGGCCGCAGCCAAGGCCGAAGCGGCCAGGAAGGCCGCCTCGCAGGTCGCCTACGGTGGCACCACCGACGGCAAGGAGATTTACGATCATCTGTGCCACAGCTGCCACACGGCGGGCGTGGCCGGTGCGCCCAAGCTGGGCAACAAGGCCGACTGGGCGCCGCGCATCGCCGAAGGCATGAATACGCTGATCAAGCACGCCATCGAAGGCTATACCGGCCCGGATGGCAACGTGATGCCGCCCAAGGGTGGCAATCCGGCGCTGACCGACGAGCAGGTTGCCAATACGGTGAAGTGGATCGTGTCCCAGGCCAAATGATTGCCTGAACAAGCGCTTGATTGCGGTCATGGCACAGTCCGTGCCGCCGCCGTTATCATCGACACCATGACAGACGAGCACGCTGCCACCGTACCGGACCGGTTTCCCGAGGAAGCCGGCACCCTGCTGTTGCCCGGTCCGGCCGGCCAGCTGGAGCTGGCCGTGGATCTGGCCGAGCGCGATTCGGCGCGGACCGGCGTGGCAGTCATTTGCCATCCACACCCGCAGCACGGCGGCACCATGCGCAACAAGGTGGTGACCATGCTGGAGCGTTCACTGCGCGAGTCGGGCCTGGACACGGTACGCTTCAATTTCCGCGGCGTGGGCAATTCCGAAGGCGAATACGACGAGGGTCGCGGCGAAACCGTGGATCTGGACGCGGTGGCAAGCTGGGTGCGCAAGGTGCGCCCCAATGACGCGCTGTGGCTGGCCGGCTTTTCCTTCGGCAGCTTTGTGGCGCTGCGCGCGGCGCAGCCGCTGGAAGCCGATGCGCTGATTACCGTGGCGCCTCCAGTGGGGCGCTGGGAGTTCGGTGACATCGAGCTGCCGACCTGTCACTGGTTGCTGATCCAGGGCGAGGACGACGAGGTGGTCGATGCCAAGGCGGTGTTCGAGTGGGCCGAGCGTCTGGATGAGTCGCCCAATATCGTGCGCATGCCCGAAACCAGCCACTACTTCCATCGCCGCCTGATGGACCTGCGTGGTGCGATCAAGAACGGCGTGCGCAACTGGCTGCCCGAGCCGCGTTGAGCGCCCCCTCGGATCGCTATCAGCGCGGCGTTGACAGCGGTCGCTGGCAGGACGATGCGGCCCAGCGTGAAGTTCTCGGCGAACTGGATCGCATTCATGCCGCCATGCGGGACGCACGCGCACCGTCTCTGCTGAATCGTCTGGGCCTGCGCCGCCCCGAGCCGGTCCGCGGTTTGTACCTGTGGGGCAAGGTCGGTCGCGGCAAGACCTTCCTGATGGACCTGCTGGTCGATGGCCTGCCGGCGGGCGCTGTCCGGCGCAGCCATTTTCACCGTTTCATGCAGGACGTCAACGTCGAACTGCGGCGCCTGGGCAACATCAGTGACCCACTGCCACGAATCGCCACCAACATGGCCCGTGACACGCATCTGCTGTGCCTGGACGAGTTTCAGGTCATCGATATCGGTGATGCGATGCTGCTGGGCACCCTGCTGACGGCGCTGTTCGAGCGCGGCGTGTGTCTGGTCACCACGTCCAACACCGCGCCGCGTGACCTGTACCGCGACGGCCTGCAGCGGACCCGCTTCGAGCCGGCGATCGCCCAGATCGAACAGCATTGCGTGGTGCACGAGATGATCTCGCCGCACGACTGGCGTCTGCGCGCACTGGAGCGCCTGCCGTGCTGGCTGCTGCCACCCGGCAAGCAGGCCGACCACACCCTGGCCGAGGCCGTGCAGACCCTGGCCCGCGACACGGTCACGGAGGGCGGAACACTGGCGGTCAACCAGCGCCCAATCCCGGTCCGTCGGCATGCCGATGGCGTCGCCTGGTTCGATTTCGATGCGCTTTGTGAAGGGCCCCGCGCCGCCTCGGACTATCTGGATCTGGCGCGACGCTTTCCTGCAATTCTGGTCTCCGGCGTACCCCAGTTCAATCCGGACCACGAGGATGCGGCACGCCGCTTCGTGCATCTGATCGATGCGCTGTACGACGCCCACGTTCAGATCATGATGTCGGCCATGGTACCGATCATCGAGCTCTACGACGGCAATCGCCTGCGCGCCGAATTCGCACGCACCGAATCGCGCCTGATCGAGATGCAGAGCCGCGAGTACCGGGCGCTGGCGCACGGAGCGCAACCAAACATGGAATGATCCGTCAACACGCAGGTTGGAGTGCGCGAAACGCAGCCCAACGTTGCTTCTCCGCTCGGTCATTTCGGGTTTCGCCTTCGACCCACCCTGCCTATCCCACTCCCGGCGCGTCAGGCATCCAGATCCGGAATCAACCGGCTTTCCAGCCGGGCGATGGCGTCCTTGAGCGCCAGCTTGCGCTTTTTCAGCCGGCTCAGGCGCAACTCGTCACTGCCGGCATCACGGGCCAGCTTGGCCACGACCGCATCGAGATCGCGGTGTTCCTGGCGCAGTTCCGCCAGTTGGCGTGCAATTTCGGCCTGATTGAAAGTCTGCATGGCATCGGCCCCGGGATCGCCACTGCAGCTTATCCGCGACGGCACTTGCGGGCAATCGGTACAATGGTCGGCCGCTTGTTCGAATCGAGGCTTCGATGTTCTTTCGCAACCTGACCCTGTTCCGCTTTTCCACCGCAGCCGGCAAGGCGCTGGACGATCTCGAAGCGCATCTGGCCGAGCAGCCACTGCGGCCGTGCGGGCCGATGGAACTGTTCACGCGCGGCTTCGTGTCGCCACTGGGGCCCGATGCCGACATGCTGTCTCGCACGCTGGACACGTTCAGCCTGTTCAGCCTGGGCCAGGAAGACAAGCTGCTGCCGGCGGCCGTGGTGGCCGCGGAAACCAGCCGCCGGGCACGCGAGAAGGCGGCCAGCGAAGGCGGCCCGGTCAGCGCACGTCAGCGCCGGGGCATCAAGCAGTCGGTGGTCGAAGAGCTGCTGCCGCGGGCTTTCAGCCGACCGTCGCGCACCGATGCCTATGTCGACCGCAAAAACGGCTGGCTGGTCATCGACACGGCCAGCCGCAAGAAGGCCGAGACCCTGCTCGGCAGCCTGCGCGAAGCTCTGTCCAGCTTCCCTGCCCTGCCGTTGGCGGCCAGCGAAACACCACGCGCCCTGCTGACGCGCTGGCTGGAAAGCGGCGATCTGCCGGACGGCCTTGAACTGGGTGACGAATGCGAGCTGCGCGATCCGGGCGACAGCGGCGGCGCCGTGGTGCGCTGCCGCCATCAGAATCTGGCCGGCGACGAGATCGCCGAGCACCTGCGCAGTGGCAAGCAGGTGCATCAGCTCGGCCTGCACTTCAACGACCGCATGAGCCTGGTGCTGGGCGAGGACCTGGTGATCCGCAAACTGAAATTTCATGATGTGGTAATCGAGGAATTGAGCTACGATTCGACCGAAGACGCCAGTGCCGAGATCGATGCCCGCTTTGCCCTGATGAGCCTGGAATTGGAGAAATTGCTGGAGCACATGCAAACCTGGTTCGGACTGTCCCGGCCGGAGCCGGCCTGAATTTCCCGGGGTACGGTGCGTGCACACTTTCGGCAGCGACTGGCTTGAGCTGTCCGCTTCGGACGGCGGCATCATTCGGGTTCGCAAGACACCGCATCCGCGCGCCCGACACCTGCGCCTGACCGTCACCGCCCAGGGCGCCCGCCTGTCCTGCCCGCATGGCACGCACCCGGCCAAGCTGTTCGCGTTTCTCGAAAAAAACGGCGTGTGGCTGGAGGGCAAGCTGGCCGAACTCAAGCGCAATGATGCACGGCGGCCGCCGCTGGTTGCGGGCCTGGGCAACCGGATCATGCTGGGTGGCGAGGAACTGGCGCTGCGCTGGCAATCGGCGCCATGTGCGGCCGTGGAACAGCGCGCTGACGCCATCGTGCTGCATCTGCCGCGGCCGCGCGATGCCTCCAGTCTGGTGCGAGCGCGCAATCTGTTGCGGGATCACCTGGAGACGCGCATTCGCCGCGACACGGCCCGCTGGCTGCCGCGCTACGTCGAGGCCATTGGCCGTGCCCCCAATGCCCTGCGCATTCGCCCGCTGAAAAGCCTGTGGGGCAGCCTGGACAGCCACAACCGCATAAGCCTGGATCTGTCGCTGGCCCTGGCTCCGCGCGCAGCTCTGCGCTATGTGCTGGTGCACGAGCTGGCACACCTGCGCGTGCGCAACCACTCGCCCCGCTTCTGGCACCAGGTCGAAGCCCTGATGCCCCACTACAAGCTGCAACGCGACTGGCTGCGCCAAAATGGCGACACCCTCAAAATCGAAATCGAACGCCTCCTGGGCTGAGCCCCGAAGTCCGGATGATGCGGTTGCCTTGTGGGCTGCTGCTGAACGCAGCGAAGCGCACGATGACGTTGCGGCGCTGCGCGAGACGCCGGGGCGGCGGCGCGGCGGGCGTCAACGCGGGTGGGCCGGCAGCATGAAGCGGGTGATGGCCTGGGCGGTGGCGTGGGATTTTTCCAGCATCGGCGCGTGCGAGCAGCCGAACAGGGTGGTGACGTCGATGCGCGGACTGGCCGTGAGGTTCCTGCGGAACACGTTGACGGCGTCGCTGCCGATCAGCGTGTCGTCGTGACACCACATCACCAGCACCGGCTTGTCGATTTTCGGCAACAGCGGCTCCAGCTCGCGCTGCCGGTCCGGCTGCATCATCTGGCGGTAGCTGCGCCGAATCATGTCCAGACGCGTGTCGTTGCGCCGGACCAGCACATCGGCGAAACGGCCGGGCAGTGCTGGCGGCTTGGCGTACACCAGCTTCAACACCCGTTCCAGTCCGGCGCGGTCGGTGTAGGCAAACGGATTGCCATTGTCGAGCACCGACGCCAGATGCCCGACGCCGGCGCTGTCGACAAAGCCCACCGCCGCAACGTGCTCCGGGTGGGCACCCACGTGCAGGCCCGCGATCAGCCCGCCCATGGAGTGCCCGATCAGGATCAGGTTGCGCGGCGCCACCCGCTCGATGAATCCGGCCAGACGCTCGGCCTGGGCACGTGCGCCGTAGTCGGCACCGGCTTCGGGTAGCGAGGCGCCCCAGCCCGGCAGGTCCGGGATCACGACCCGGAAGTTGCCGGTCAGCTCCTTCGCCACCGGCACCCAGTTGTCGCGGCTGCCGTCGAAGCCGTGCAGCAGCATGATGGTCGGGCCGCTGCCGCCTTCGTAGTAGATCCATTTCTGATCGCCAACGTCAAGCGTGTGGCTTTCCAGCCCCGCAGCGCTGGCCTGGCGCCACTCGTTGAAGCGCAGCATCCACTGCGGCGCGAACAGGTAGATTGCGGCAAGAATTGCCGCCAGCACCAGCGCCAGCGCACCCAGTACCTTGAGCCGCCGCAGCAGCAGGCGGCGCCAAACGGGCGGGGGTCCCTTCGCTGATTGAGTTGATGTCATGCAGTCCATTGTGCAGCAATGCTGGGCTCCGGGTCATCCTGCACGGCACGCTTTTTTCGTGCCATCCCGGACAGCGCCCCTTTTTCATGTCATCCCGGACAGCGTCCCTTTTTTCATGTCATCCCGGACAGCGCGCAGCGCTGATCCGGGATCCACTCGCTCCCTCAAAAATGATCTGCCAGCCGGTGGATCCCGGGGTGACGGTGAGGGACTTCGTTGCGTCCGGGGTGACGGCGAGGAGGTTCATTCCGTCCGGACCAACGGGATCGAACCCGTGTGCCCAGAGCAACTTTCCCGTTCCCGACGCCCTGCTTCCTCCCTTCAATCCGACGACTCACCCGACTTGTCCTCGGCAGCCTTCGCCTTCGACAGGATTGATTCGACCACGCGCTGGGTCATGGGGTGGTAGCCAGGCTTGGCCTTGACGTAGGCCTTTTCCGCATAAGCCAGCCCCGCAGGTGACTTGGCGAAGGCCTTGTACACGGGTGTAGTGAGGTACATGCGGCCGATGCGGCTCATGTAGGCGGCGGCCGCGGGCCATACCTCCTTGTCGCCGGCGGTGATGGCGTGCCTGTACCAGCGCATGCCGATCTCGGCGTTGGGCGTGCCGCTCAGGTGGAAAGCGGCATCCAGCGCCCTGATCTTGTCCAGCGGAGTCTTGTCGGGCAGGCCATCCAGAAAATACATCCACTCCTGGGTGTTCCAGGACCGCGTGTCGAGCGCCTCTGGCGTGGACTTGTCGAGGAAATGCGTGTCGATATCGCCCGCTGCCAGCTTGCCCGCGAGAAAGGCCGTGCGCTGCTTGTCAATCAGATCGAAGTTGGGCGAGTCGGGCAGCTTGGCATCTTTGGGGATGCCGGTGCCATAGACCCAGTGCTTCACTTCGTCCCAGTGCATCTTGCCGGGGTGCTTGTCGGTCAGGGTCGGCTTGAGATAGTCCAGCATCTCCTCGGTGGTGATGCTGTGGAAGGCGAAATGGTCGAAATAGCTTTTCAGCCAGGGATCGAAGATGGCGCGCCCGAAGCGCCGCTCCAGCGTGCGCAGAAACCACGAGCCCTTGTCGTAGGCGACATCGGACAGATTGTCGTCGGCGCCCACGCCGTGCGGGTCAGGCGCCAGCTTCTGGCTGTTCTTCGGCATGTCGCCGATCTTTTTTTCCAGTGCGCGTGCCGACAGCAGCACTTCCTCGTCGGCCTGCCGGGTGCCATAAAGCGCCTCGGTGATGCGGCCCTGGACGTAGGTGGTGAAGCCCTCGTTGAGCCAGATGTCGCGCCAGCTTGCGGCGGTCACGAGATTGCCCGACCACGAATGCGCCAGCTCGTGCGCGATCAGCGACACCAGCGACTTGTCGCCCACCAGCACGGTTGGCGTGGCGAAGGTCATGTTGGGGTTTTCCATGCCGCCGTAGGGGAAGGACGGCGGCAGCACCAGGATGTCGTAGCGGCCCCAGCGGTACGGCCCGTAGAGCTTTTCCGCCGCGTCGATCATCTTTTCGGTGTCTTCGAACTCGTGCGCGGCCTTGGCCACGACGCTGGGTTCGGCATACACCGCGCTGCGCGGTCCGGTTTCGCGCACAGCCAGGTCACCAGCCGCAATCGCCATCAGGTAGGACGGAATCGGCCTGGGCTGCTCGAAGCTGAAATCGCCGTTGAGCGGATGTTTGGCATCGTTGATTGCGCTCATCACGACGCGGATTTCCCTGGGTGCCGTGATGTGGGCGTTGTAGGTGAAGCGGATCGCGGGTGAGTCCTGCAGCGGTATCCACGAGCGGGCATGGATCGATTCGGATTGGGAGAACATGAAGGGATACTTCTTGTCCGCGGTCTGCTCCCTGGTCAGCCACTGCAGGCCGGACGCCGTGGGCGCGGTGACATAGGCAATGCGTACCTGGTGTGGCTGATCGGGTGTCTCGATGACCAGCTTGCTGCCCAGCTCCTTGTCCGGCGCGGCCAGTTGATAATCCAGACGCTTGCTGCTGCCGTCCTCGCCCAGCGCACGCACGCTGGCGATGGCCAGATCGCGTGTATCCAGCACCAGCTCGGTGGCCTTGGGGTCTTTCCAGTCCAGCGTCAGGGTCGCTTCGCCGCGCAGCTGCTTGCGCGCGAAGTCCATCGTCAGATCCAGATCAAGGTGGGTCGTGACCACCTTGTCGGGCTGGGCGCAGGAGTGCGGATCAGCGGCGCGCGCGGTCATGGGCAGCACCAGCACCACAAGGGCGAGGTTCAAGAGAAGACGCATGTCGAACATTTCCGGTTTGCATGAAGCGCCCAGTATGCCAGCTTCGGCCCGTGATCTCGTGGGTCTTTCGGCATGGCATGGATTGTGCCGGCGGCTCGCATCAGGGGCAGCAGG
>CBFGSA010000093.1:0-11200 GCA_965651365.1 uncultured Rhodanobacteraceae bacterium
TTTGATGTCACACAATACGGCACGCTCGATTATGCGCCGGACAGTTATCCGCTGTATGCACTGAAATCCCGTGACTGGCGTGATGATCGGCCCGCCGCGCTGGTAACCGGCGGCGTGCATGGCTACGAGACCAGCGGCGTGCATGGCGCGCTGGCCTTTGCCGAAGGCCCGGCAGCGGATTACGCGAGTCAGGCCAACCTGCTGATCGTGCCCTGCGTCAGCCCCTGGGGCTACGAGCGCATCCATCGCTGGAATCCGGATGCGCTTGATCCCAACCGGTCTTTTTGTTCCGGCAGCCCGGCGCAGGAGTCCAGTTTGCTGATGCAACTGGTGGCGCCGTTGCGCGGGCGTTTCGCGCTGCATATCGACCTGCACGAAACCACCGATACCGACGAGACCGAGTTTCGGCCGGCGCTGGCCGCGCGCGACGGCAAGCCGTTTGAGCCGGGTACGATCCCGGATGGCTTCTATCTGGTGGCCGACAGCCGCAATCCGCAGATCGCCTTCCAGCGGTGCGTGATCGATGCGGTGGAAAAGATCACGCATATCGCGCCCGCCGACGAGGGTGGCGAGATCATCGGCTCAAAAGTCGTATCGCGCGGCGTGATCGAATACCCGTTTGGCGAGCTGGGCCTGTGCGCGGGCATCACCGGCGCCAGCTTCACCAGCACCACTGAAGTCTACCCCGACAGCCCGCGCGCCACGCCGGAAATCTGCAATGCCGCCCAGGTTGCGGCCGCCAGCGCGGCGATGGACTACGCCCTGATGCATGCATCGAGCCGCTGAGCCGGAGTCACGCACACGAGCCGGGTCATGGACATGTTTGTCAGTGCCACCGCAGAACAGAAGGCCTGGCAGGACGCACTCGCCGACTGCATGCCCGAAGCGTGCGTGCATGTTGGTGACGACGCACCGCAATGTGATTATGCGGTGCTGTGGAACCCGCCAGCCGAACTGTTTGCGCGCCAGAAGCGCCTGAAGGCCGTGTTTGCCTTGGGCGCGGGAGTGGACCAGATGCGCTGGCCATGCCGAGCCTGCCAAAGGATGTGCCGCTGGTGCGCATGGAGGGCGTGGGCATGGCAGCGCAGATGGCGGAATATGCGCTGTATGTGGCGCTGCGAAAACTTCGCGATTCTGAACACGCGCACTGGAGCCACCCGCGAGTGCACATCACGCCACATGTCGCTGCGCTAACCCCGCATGGCGTCGCATGCCGTCGGGTGGCGGAAAAGACACGTCGGCAGGAAGCCGGGACAACGACAAATGGAGTGGTTCACAGGGATCTCGGATACTGAACTCAGTCGAAGCCGTTGGCGAAGATCAGGTCGTTGGCGAACTCGAACGCGCCGATATCGGTGACGCCGTTGTACTTGCGCGGGATCGTCGGCGCCAGATCGCGCTGATCGCTGGTCAGTGGCTGGCCCTTGTTGTCCACCGCCAGGGCGTTGTCGCCAGTATCCAGCAGCGGGCTTGACATGGTGAAACGAACCGTGGCGGTCGGCCCGCCGTTGTTGCCCAGGCCCAGGAAGCCGGCTGGCACGCCGACGATATTGCCGTTCACGCCATCGGCCAGCCCGCCCGCGCTGCTGCCGGATTCGACCAGGGTGGATTGTCCGTTCAGTGCCGCGCCGCTGGCGTTGACGATATCGCCGCCAGCTTGTCCGCTGCCACTGTCGCCGAAGGCCGAATTGGCCAGTTCGGTATCGGATGCGGTGACGCGGGCGTTGTACAGTCCGCCGCCATTGCCGGCGCTGTTGGCAAACACGGTGGTGTTGGTCAGGCCCAGCTTGACGCCATAACCGAATCCGTTGCCGGCCGCGTTGAAGATGCCGCCGCCCTGCACGGGTGCCGTGCTGCCGGATATGCGATTGTTGGCGAGGGTGGCATTGATCAGCGTGCTGTCGGCGATATTGAACAGGCCACCCCCCTGAAACGAAGCGTTGTTGCCGCTGATGGTCGAACGTTCCAGCACCAGCGTCCCGCCGACGAACAGGCCGCCGCCTTGCCCACCGAGACCGTTCGGGCGGGGATTCGACCCGGTGTGCTGGGCGAGGGCCAGTGCGTGGTTGTCGGCGATGGTCGAATCGGTGATGCTCATGCTGGCGCCATCCTTGAGCGCGATCGCACCACCGTAGCCCGGCTCGGAGCCACTCGACACGGAGCCGGCCGTGTTCTCGCGCAGCACCACGCGATCCAGCGCGGCCGTCCCGAACTGATGGTAGATGGCGCCGCCCATGACCAGGTAGATGCCGGATGCTTTCGCTACCGAATTGTTGTACAGCGAGGAATCGCTGATGGTGATGTCGGTGGCGGAGCTGATGGCACCGCCGGCAAAATCGGAATGGTTATCGTGCAAATTCACCCGTTGCAGCGTCACCGCATGGCCGCAGCAGTTGTCGATGGCCCCGCCGGCGTAGCCGGATGGTGCCTGACCATGGGCCAGCGTCAGATCTTCGAGAAGCAGCTCCGCGCCACTGGAAGACAACGTGCCGAAGATTCGCACGCTGTCGTTGCCGCTGATTGTCAGCAGGTCGCGCCCGGGGCCGATGATCGCCACGTCGGTGCGTGGAACCAGCGAACTGCCCAGCACGATGGTCGCTGGTGTGGCCAGCGAGAACTTGATCTGCGGCGGTGTCGGTCCGGAAATGCCAGTGGCTATGCAGGCCCCGGTCGGGGTGTTGCCGTTGACCAGGTTGATGGCGTTGCGCAAGGTGCATGAGGAGGGGCTGGGGATGTCGCTGGCGTCGTTGACGATCACGATGCCCTGGGTCACCTGGGCCATGGACGTTGACGCAAACAGGCACGCAGCCAAACCGAGATATACCAAAGACACGTGCTTCGTCAGTATGCCGGATCGCATGAGTTGTCCCCGCTGGTGAATGGGCGAGTATCGGCAAGCGGTCAGCGCGAGTCAAACGGCCTGGGTTTCGACCGTGGCACAGGCCAGCGCCTGATCGAGGTCGGCCAGGATATCGTTCGCATGCTCGATGCCGACTGAAAGACGCAGCAGGCCCGGCGTGATGCCGTGCTGTCGCTGCGTATCCTGATCCAGGGTGCGGTGGGTGAGGCCGGCGGGATGCTGGATCAGGGTGTCGACCGAACCCAGGCTGACTGCGGGCGTGGCCAGCTTGACCGAGGCCATGACGCGCGCCGCGGCAGCATGGCCACCCGCGACCTCGAAGGCCAGCAGGGCACCCGGGCCGCGCATCTGTTTTGCCACCACAGCCTGCGGGTCGCACGCTGCAAGGCCAGGGTAGCTGACGGCGGCAACGGCAGGGTGCTGCAGCAGATGCTGCGCGACGATGCCCGCGTTTTCCTGCGCCTTGAGCACGCGCAAGGAAAGGGTCTGCAGACCACGATGCAGCAGGTAGGCGCCCAGCGGGTGCAGCAGCCCGCCCGTTGCAGCGCGAACCTGACGCAGGGATGCGGCCCATTCGCTATTGCAGGCAATCACCCCGGCGATGACGTCGCCGTGTCCGCCGAGAAACTTGGTGGCGCTGTGCATCACCAGGCGGGCGCCGTGGCGGATGGGTTGCTGCAGGATCGGCGTGGCGAAGGTCGAATCGACCATGACGGCAACATCGCCGGCGGCTATTGCCACTTCGGCAATGTCAACCAGTTGCAGGGTTGGATTGGCCGGGGTCTCGATGATCACCAGTGCGGTGTCGTCGCTGATTGATGTGGCGACATCCTGTGCGTCGACCCAGCGTACCGGCAGACCGAGCAGGTTCGAATCAAGCAGATGGTCGCTGGTGCCGTAGAGCGGACGCACGGCCAGCACGTGACTGCCGTGCTGGCGCGCGGCCAGCAGGCAGGCCGACAGGGCGGCCATGCCCGAGGCAAAGGCCACCGCATCGGAGGTGCCTTCGAGTTTCGCCAGTGCCTTTTCAAAGCGGGCCACGGTCGGATTGTGCAGGCGCGCGTAGATCGGATTTTCGGCCTGTGCCTGGCCCGCCACCAGGGCATCGAAACTGGCACTGCCGGTGTCGAGATCGCGCACCGGGTAGGTGGTGGACAGATCCAGCGGCGGCGCATGCACGCCCAATTCACCGAAGTCCTCGCGACCCGCGTGTACGCCCAGTGTCTCCAGGTGCGCCATTTCTCAGCTCCGTTCGTGAAAGTTACTTGATGATAGAACAGATGAAATGGGAAATTGATATACTCCGAATTATATTTTGTGACTGGCCATTTTCATGCGTCTGGATCGTACCGACTGCGACATTCTGCGCCAATTGCGGAAGAATGCACGATTGCCCAACAAGACCTTGGCCGAGCGCGTCGGAGTGGCGCCCTCCACGGCGCTGGAGCGCGTACGACGATTGCGCGAGGGCGGGGCACTGACCGGCTATCATGCCGAAATCGACCCGGCCGCCATCGGCATCGGCCTGCAGGCCATGGTCAGCGTGCGTCTGGACCGGCACACCCGTGCCGATCTGGACGCTTTTCATGCCTGGCTGCTGACCCTGCGCGAGGTCATGGCCTTCTATCACGTGGCCGGTCGCAACGACTTTCTGGTGCACGTGGCGGTGCGCGACAGCAGTCACCTACGTGATTTCGCGATGGACGCCTTCACCACCCGTTCCGAGGTGGCGCATATCGAGACCAGCCTGATCTTCAGCTTCCAGCGCAATCCCGACTTGCCGATCTATCTGGATACCGACGAGTTGTAGCGTTACCCTCGATGCATTCATCGAGGGAGATCGACATGTCCAAGCTTGTTTCCGCCCGTCTGCACCGGCGTTTCGCTGTTTTGCTGTGCACCATGCTCGCATGCCTGGCATGCTCAGTGGCGGCTACCGAAATCAACCGCCGCGCGCAGGTGCCACCACCGCAGGATCTGAACTATCCCGGCGTGATCAAGTTGCATGTCGATGCCAGCGACACCACGCAGGGCATCTTTCGCGTGCACGAGTCGATTCCGGTCAAGTCGGGTCCGCTGGTACTGTTGTATCCGAAGTGGATCCCCGGCGGACATGCGCCGACCAGCGCGATTGCGAACTTTGCTGGTCTGGAAATCAGCGCGGGTGGCAAGCGGCTCCCCTGGCAGCGCGACGAATACGACGTGTATGCCTTGCACATCACCGTGCCGCAGGGTGTCAAGCAGATCGAAGCAAGATTCCAGTATCTGTCGCCGCGCGAAGGCGGGTTCGAGATGACCGATCGCATGTTGATGCTGGAGTGGAACAAGCTGGCCCTGTATCCGGCCGGTCATTTTTCGCGCAACATCACGGTCGAGCCCAGTGTCAGCCTGCCCGAGGGCTGGCAATTTGGCAGTGCGCTGCGCGCATCCTCGCGCTCGGGCAACAGCACGACGTTCCACAAGGTCACGTTCAACGATCTGGTCGATTCGCCGATCTACGCCGGCAAGTATTTCAAGCGGGTTGACCTCGCGCCGGGTGCCGCAGCGCCGGTGCACCTGGACCTCGTGGCGGATGATCCCAAGTACCTGGCAATGACCGATCAGCAGCTCAAGGTTCACCGCGCCCTGGTTGCCCAGGCGACGCGGCTGTTCGCCTCGCACCATTACGATCACTACGACTTCCTGCTGTCGCTGTCCGACCACCTGGCCGGCAACGGACTGGAGCACAAGCAGTCGAGCGAAAATGGCATGGGCACGGACTATTTCACCGCCTGGGACAGCAATGCACCCGATCGCGACCTGCTGGCACACGAGTTCACGCACTCCTGGAACGGCAAGTTCCGCCGTCCGGCTGATCTGTGGACGCCCAACTTCAATGTGCCGATGGGCGATTCGCTGCTTTGGGTCTACGAAGGCCTGACCCAGTACTACGGTTTCGTGCTGACGGCGCGTTCCGGTATCTGGACAGCGCAGGAATTTCGCGATGCGCTGGCCATGGTCGCCGCCAAGTACCAGCGCAACCGGCCAGGTTTTCAGTGGCGCACGCTGGAAGACACCACCAACGACCCGACCGCAGCCCATCGCCGCCATCTGCCCTACCGCAGCTGGCAGATGAGCGAGGAATACTACGGTGCCGGGCAGATGATCTGGCTGGCCGTGGATGCCAGGCTGCGTGCGCTGACCCATGGCCGCAAGTCCCTGGATGATTTCGCGCAGGCCTTTTACGGCATGGACAATGGCAGCCATGTCACCAGCACCTACACCTTCGATGATGTGGTGAAACATCTGAACCAGGTGGCACCGCATGACTGGGCGAAATTCCTGCGCCAGCGCGTCAACCGGCGCAACCCGCCCGTGCTGGACGGTCTGGCCGATGCCGGCTGGAAACTGGTCTATACCGACACGCGCAGTGCGTACCAGAAGCAGAGCGACACGCGCGGCGAATCGGCGCGCCACATGTACAACTTCATCTTCTCGATCGGACTGGCCATCAACAAGCAGGACGTGATCAACGACGTGCTGTGGGACGGCCCGGCCTTCAAGGCCGGCGTCAGCACGGGCGAGAAGCTGATCGCGGTCAACGGCAAGTACTATTCACGCGAGGTGCTCGACGATGCGCTCAAGACCGCGGTGAAAAGCCGTGATCCGGTCCGCCTGACCCTGAAATACCAGGGCCGCGTGCACAGCGTCGATGTCGACTACCACGACGGCCCCAAATACCCGCACCTGGAACGGATCAAGGGCAAAACGGACTATCTCGACGCGATAATGGCACCACGCATGTAATTCAATCAGCGTGTGGGTTGTTTGTGTCCATGTCGATCGTGGCGTGTGAGGGTCCTTCGGTGGCCTGCAGCGTTCTGGCCACGGCTTCGGCCGCGCGCAGCACCCGCAGGACGTTGCGACCAGCGACATCGGCTAGTTCTTCGTCGCTCCAGCCGCGTCGGGCGAGTTCCTTTAACAGTGCCGGGTATTTGTCGACCCCGTCCAGTCCCTCGGGCGTGGTGCCGATGCCGTCGAAGTCCGATCCGATGCCGACACATTCGATGCCGGCTACCTTGCGGATGTGTTCGATATGGTCGGCGACCATGCCGATCGTTGCCACCGGCCGCGGGTGTTCGTGTTCCCATTGGGCCATGGCGGCCCTGGCGCGATCGGGCTGGCCGATATAGAGCCCGTCGTAGGGTGGCGCGTTGAGGCGCGCGGCTTCGGCCGCGCGATCGGCGGCCCAGCGTGAATTGGCGGCGGAAATGTAGTCGGGATAGAAATTGACCATCACGATGCCGTGGTTGCGTTTGACCATGCGCAGCACATCGTCCGGCACGTTGCGTGGATGGTCGTTGAGGGCGCGCGCGCCCGAGTGCGAGAACATCACCGGCGCCTGGCTGGTCTTGATCGCATCGCGCATGGTGTCGGGCGACACGTGGGCCAGGTCGACCAGCATGCCGAGCCGGTTCATCTCGTGCACGATGGCGCGGCCAAACTTCGTCAGGCCGTGGTGCTCGGGGTTGTCGGTGGCCGAATCGGCCCAGTCGTTGTTGCGGGTGTGGGTCAGCGTCATGTAGCGTACGCCGAGGTTGAACATCTGCCGCAGTACCGGCATGGAATTGTCGATCTGGTGGCCGCCTTCGATGCCGATCAGCGAGGCGATGCGGCCGGCCTTGTGGATGCGCTCGATATCGTCAGCCGTCCAGGCCATTTCAAAGGTATCCGGATACTTCGCCACCATGTTGCGCACGATGTCGATCTGCTCCAGGGTCATCTTCACCGCGGCCGGGCCGGTCACCGTTGGCGGAATCCACACCGACCAGAACTGGCCGCCGACATGGCCCTTGCGCAGGCGCGGGATGTCGGTCATCAGGGACACCTGTTTCGTGCCGTCGTCCGCCTTGACCTGCAGGTTCAGGGTGCTGGCGTCCAGATCCACGCCACCAACACTGCCCCAATGCGTCCGGATTTCCCACGGCAGGTCATTGTGGCCGTCGATCAGTGGAGTCGAATCCAGAACGTGTTCAACGCGTGAGGAAAGTTCGCTTGCATTTCCGACACTCGCCGTCTGCTGCGCTTGCGCATTGAATGCAGCCAGTAACAAGATGCCGCCAGCGAGAGTCAGGTTCTTGCAAATGGTGATCATCAGTTTTTCCTGATTCTGTCGATTGCCATATACTGGCACAAGTGACGCGCCCTGTGCGTGACGCGCCGTGATGGGCGTGCCTGCATTGCGGAACAATGGCGCCGAAGTTTTGTCAGGCAACAACAGGAGGAGAAAATGAAAGCGACCGTTCCATGTGCGCTGCTGGGACTTGCGCTTTTTTTTCGGTGGCGTGTCCCAGGCGTCGGCGGAATCCAGTGACGATGGTGCCAAGCGCGTAGTACCCGTCCTTGTGAAGGTCAACAAGAAAGGGGATGTGACCCGGATTGATCCGGCACTGCATTTGCGGCCCGTGATGACCAGGGCGCTCGAACAGACCGTCAAGGGCATGATTCACAAACCTGCCATGAAGGATGGCAAACCGATTGCCAGCCAGTTTGTTCTCAACCTGGCGATCGTGTCCGCGGGTCAGAAGACCAATGAATACAAGTTCTCGTATGTTTCAGCACAGGAGGTCCCGCCGGGCAACTGGCACTGGACGCTCAAGAATTCGCATGGCAAACAGGTCTATGCACTGCAGTCGGACATGGGTCCGGGCAGCCCCGGCATCAATGTCGAAGTGCCGCCGGACTATCGCGCTGTGCCCGTGCCGATATACCCGAAGGGCAGGAACTGAGAAGCAGGCTGCATCAGTGCCGCAGTCAAATCGCGGTTCCGCGGCCATCTGCTGAAACGATGCGGGCCGGCATTGTCGAGTCGGCCCGCGCGGTAGTTGGATGTACAATCCAAGCTAAGGATTATCTTGATGATGCCTGGCTGGGTCTCGTGCTGCTTGCGGTTCGCGTCTGGACAGGACATTGTGCCCGATCGCGGTGCAGGTATTGTCGGCGCTGATAGAAGTTGTTTCTTCTTCCCTGACGCATTCCGCGCCACATGTTCCGGTCGTTTTCACTGGCCAGAGCCAGGCGGTGACGCGAGTCTTCCATCCAGTACCACGAACCTGTGGGTACCGGCTGATTTTTCACGCTGACCATGCGCACGTCGTACTTGCCGTCGGGGCGAAGCGAGACTTTTGGCATGATGGTCATGACCAGCTGGCTTTGCACGGCATGGCCCTTGTGTTCCCGTGGACCGGTGATCATGCTCTGAATCGAACTGCGCATGCGCTTTTGCACATCGGGGCGCAGCTTGAATGCGGGAGTGATATTCGTAACCTTGCCATGTGCATCCACCTGAACCAGCACCGGTACGGCCTTGTGTTCAACACGACTCACCACGTTGCTGGCATGAGCACTGGGGAATGCCAGTGCGGCTCCGAGCAACGCAGTGGCCAGGAATATCGATTGATGCTTCATGTGATGCCTCCTTCCAAATGTGGAATCTGCAAAACAACCCGCCGTGATGACCGTTGGTGCGAACGTCACTCATGATGGAATTGCCAAACTCACGAGCCGCACATTGGTGGACACAACGGTGATTTCACCTTATCACATTCGCAGTGCCGAGACAGGCGATGATGCCAGAATTGCGACCGTCATTCGCACCGTAATGCCGGAATTCGGGGCCGGTGGGCCGGGCTTCGCCATTCATGATCCAGAGGTGGGTGCCATGCACGCAGCCTATTCGCGGCCGGATGCGGCGTATTTTGTGGTCGAACGCGAAGGCGTGGTGATGGGCGGCGCAGGAGTCGCGCGGCTGGACGGCGGTGAGCCGGGCGTGTGCGAATTGCGCAAGATGTATTTTCTGCCCGATGTGCGTGGGCTGGGTGCGGGACGTGCGTTGATGGCGCGCTGTCTGCAAGCGGCTCGCGAGATGGGTTACCGCCAGTGCTATATCGAGACCCTGGAGGGCATGGATGCAGCGCAGGCTTTGTACCTCAAGTCGGGTTTCAGGCCCATTTCCGCGCGCACGGGCGGAACGGGCCACTTCGGCTGCAATCGGTTTTATCTGCGCGATCTGTAGCGTTCTCATCCCCGGGAGAGCCTTGCGGTTGACCCCGTTTTCGTGAAAGTATCTGGCGATTACCGGATCGAGGGGCAGCGTTTTGAACAGCACACCGAATGGCGGTTTGATGCCGCAAACCGAACTCTCCTGGCGCGGCATCGTCATCGGCGTGCTGATCACGCTGATCTTCACGGCAGCCAATGTCTACTTCGGTCTCAAGGCCGGCCTGACCTTTGCCACATCGATCCCGGCGGCGGTGATCTCGATGGCGGTGCTGCGCAAGATGAGCGACGCCACCATCCAGGAAAACAACATCGTCCAGACCATCGCCTCGGCGGCGGGCACGCTGTCGGCGATCATCTTCGTGTTGCCGGGCCTGGTGATCGTCGGCTGGTGGGCCAGCTTCCCCTACTGGGAGACGATGCTGATCTGTTCGCTGGGTGGCATCCTCGGCGTGATGTACTCGATTCCGCTGCGGCGGGCGCTGGTGACCGGTTCGGACTTGCCGTATCCCGAGGGCGTGGCCTGTGCCGAGGTGCTCAAGGTCGGCTCCAGTGCGCGCGATGCGGCTGCCGCGGCCGCCGCATCCGATGCGCCCGTATCGGGAGTCGAAGCCGGCAAGTCCGGGTTCCTGGCCGTACTGTGGGGCGCGATCGTGTCGGCCGGATTCGCCGTGGTCGAAGCCACCCACATTTTTGGCGACAACGTGTCGGCTTATTTCCGGGTTGGCGATCGCAGCGCCACCGGCTTTGATTTCAGCCTGTCGCTTGCCTTGCTGGCCGTAGGCCACCTGGTCGGATTGTGGGTTGGCATTTCGATGCTGATCGGCACCGGCATCGCCTGGGTGTGGGCCGTGCCGCACTACTCGGCGCTGATGGACCTGTCCGGCACGGCGCAGCAGATCGCCGGTGCGGCCTTCGGCGAGAAGGTGCGCTTCCTGGGCGCAGGCACCATCGGCGCTGCAGCGGTGTGGACCCTGCTGAAGCTGATCAAACCGGTGGCTACGGGTCTGGCCGGTGCGCTGCGCTCCTCGCGCTTGCGCAAGGCCGGGCAGGGCGGCGACCTGCCGCGCACCGAAATGGACATGCCAATCGGCATCGTGGCTCTGGTCACGGTAGTGTGCATGCTGCCGATTGCCTGGCTGCTGGGTGCCTTTGGTGACGGCACGGCCGCGGCCGACAAGCTGTGGGTGCTGGTGATCGGCGGCGTGGTGTTTGTCGCCCTGATCAGCTTCTTCGTGGCCTCGGTGGTGGGCTACATGGCCGGCCTGGTTGGCTCGTCCAACAGCCCGATTTCGGGTGTCG